>NZ_JBBKBE010000001.1:0-408798 GCF_037890075.1 Mediterraneibacter sp. ICN-202921
AGGAAAAAAATTGCTTTAATTAGGGCTTGCATTATGGAAAATGCTGTGATATAATTATTTTCGGCTTCTGATAGAAGCCGCATATGCGGATGTGGCGGAATGGCAGACGCACAAGACTCAAAATCTTGCGTAGGTGACTACGTGTGGGTTCAAGTCCCACCATCCGCAGTATGTGAGAGCGGCAGAACTGCCGCTCTTTTTATGTAAATAAAGCAGGAAGAAATCCGTCGTCTGGATAGATTTCTTCCTGCCTTTTTCAATCTGGATGAAAACAGGTTTTTAACGAAAGAAGTTGGGAGACAGTGTGAGTAATTCGGAAAAAGCGTGGATACGCACAGGCGCCTCTTTTACTTCACCAAATCCATAGTCGGCATAGATAAAGGGGATTCCTGCCTCTTTGCAGGCATCACAGTCGCCCTGTGTATCTCCTACATATACCGCTTTCTCCAAATGATTTCTTTTCATGAGTGTCAAGATCGTCTGCCCTTTAGATGTATTTGTCTGGCCAAAACAGAGGGTATCCTGAATAAAAGGTGTGATGCCGGTTGTTTCCAGCAAGAGTTCAATATATCCGCACTGGCAGTTGCTGACAATGAAAAGAGGGTGCTCTTTTGAAAGTGTTTTCAAGGTTTCATATACTTTGTCATAGAGTTTGCCCGGCTTTGTCTTCAGAAGTTGATTTTCATATTCATAACATATATCAAGAATAGTCATTTTTTCTTTATCCGACAGAGTGGGAAAAAGGGTGTTGGCGATTTCGCGCATTGTCTTTCCAAATACATTTTTTAAGATTTCTGCATTGATCTCCATATCGAGCTGTGTGTGATGCTGTATCGCATCTGTCCAGGCCTCTGCCACTGTATCGGTAGAATCCCACAGAGTGCCGTCTACGTCAAATATAATTCCATTTGCAGTCATGTATGTTGTAAACTCCTTTCTGCTGTCTTACTGTATACACCGTTATCATAACATAAAAAGAGCCTTTTAAAAAGAAAGATTTTAGTGTATACTTGTTTCGTGGTGAAAATAGATATAATGGAGATAGATCATGAGAGAAAAAATCGTATTGATAGATGGACACAGTATCTTAAACAGAGCATTTTATGGACTTCCGGATCTGACAAACGCAGAAGGGCTGCATACGAATGCAATCTACGGATTCTTAACGATCCTTTTTAAGATTTTGGATGAGGAAAAACCGCAGTATCTGACGGTTACATTTGATGTGCACGCACCTACTTTCCGACATGAGATGTATGCAGAGTATAAGGGGACTCGAAAACCGATGGCAGAAGAACTACGTCAGCAGGTGCCCGTACTAAAAGAGGTATTAAAGGCAATGCAGATAGAGATTGTTGAACAGGCAGGACTTGAGGCGGATGATCTGCTTGGCACGATTTCTGTCAAATGTGAGGCAGAAGGACTGGATGTGTCTATTATTTCCGGGGATAGGGACACTTTGCAGCTTGCTACAGAACATGTAAAGATCCGGATTCCAAAGACGAAACAAGGCAGGACGGAAGTGGAGGATTACTATGCTGCGGATGTCCTAGAAAAATATAAAGTGACGCCGCAGGAATTTATCGATGTAAAAGCATTGATGGGAGATACTTCTGACAATATCCCCGGTGTGCCGGGAATCGGAGAGAAAACGGCGACAAAGATCATACAAGAATATAAAACGATAGAGGAGGCCTATGCCCATGCGGCAAATTTAAAGCCGCCAAGAGCCGGAAAAAATCTGGAAGAGTACTGGGAGCAGGCGCAGATGAGCAAAACGCTTGCTACGATCCAAACACATGCGGCTATTTCTTTTGATCTGGATGCGGCAAAACATGGGAATATTTATACCAAGGAAGCATATACGTATTTTCAGAGACTGCAGTTTAAAAATCTGCTCCGGCGTTTTGACGTGGAGGCATCTGTAAATGATATAGAAAAGAAGTTTAAAGAAATTACAGACAGGACAGAGATGGAAAAGATTTTTGAAGAGGCATGCATGGCAGAGGTGGTAGGGGCGGCTATCTTAAAAGATGACGGGAATGTACTGCCTTTGTTTGCCCATCCGTCAGGTTATGGAAGAATTGCGCTGGCCTTTGGAGAAGATCAGGTGTATTCGATCCCCTGTGATATGCAGACGGATATGGAATATCTTTTTGCCGGTCTTTCGAAGATCGCTCGGCAGGCAGGAACGTTTGTGATGTGTGATCTGAAGCGATATCTTCCGTTTTTTTCGGAGATAAACAAAGAAAGATGTTTTGATGCAGTCGTTGCGGCCTATTTATTAAATCCTCTTAAAAATGATTATACGTATGAAGATATCGCAAGAGAGCAGTTGGATTTTATGATAGATGCGAATGCAGCAGCGCCGGTCAAGGCGTGTTATGAAGCATACACCTGTCTGAAAGCGGCAAAGCCATTGACAGACAAGCTCAAAGAAGCGGATATGTATCAGTTGTTTAAGAAAATCGAAATGCCGCTTTTGTTTACACTGTATGCTATGGAACAGGCCGGTATCAAAGTAGAAGCAGAAGAATTAAAAAAGTACGGCGGGCGTCTGGGGGAGCAGATCGTGCAGCTGGAACAGGAAATCTATGAGGCGGCAGGAGAAGAATTTAACATTAATTCTCCAAAACAGCTGGGTGTTATTTTATTTGATAAATTGAAAATGCCGCATGCCAAAAAGACCAAAACAGGATATTCTACTGCCGCTGATGTGTTGGAGAAGCTGGCGCCAGATTTCCCGATCGTGGCGAAAATATTGGAGTATCGGCAGCTTACAAAATTGAAATCTACGTATGCCGACGGTCTGGCAAATTTTATCGGACGAGACGGGAGGATCCATGGAACTTTCAATCAGACGATCACAGCGACGGGGCGTATCAGCAGTACAGAGCCGAATTTGCAGAATATACCGGTCCGCATGGAATTAGGCAGGCTGATCAGAAAAGTGTTTGTCCCAAAGGAAGGCTGTGTTTTTGTGGATGCAGATTATTCTCAGATTGAACTGCGTATCCTCGCACATTGTTCAGGAGACGCGCAGTTGATCCAGGCGTACAGAGAAGCGAAGGATATTCACAGGATGACGGCGTCACAGGTGTTTCACACGCCATTTGAAGAGGTGACGGATGTACAGAGAAGAAATGCGAAGGCGGTAAATTTTGGTATCGTGTACGGAATCAGTTCTTTTGGTCTGAGCCAAGACTTAAGTATCACGAGGAAAGAAGCTGCGGAATATATAGAACATTATTTTGAGACGTATCCGGGCGTGAAGAAATTTTTGGATGATACGGTAAAACAGGCAAAGGAAAAGGGGTATGTGTCTACGCTGTTTGGGAGACGAAGACCCGTGCCTGAACTTAGATCCAGCAATTTTATGCAGCGTTCTTTTGGGGAACGAGTGGCGATGAACGCGCCGATACAGGGAAGCGCGGCAGATATCATCAAGATGGCAATGATAGGCGTAGATAGGGAATTAAAGCGGCGGAATTTAAGATCCAGACTGATCTTGCAGGTGCATGACGAATTACTGATCGAAGCAGAAAAAGAGGAGTTGGAGCAAATCGAAGATATATTGGAAGAACAGATGGAAAAGGCGGCAGATTTGCAGGTACCGCTCATTGTGGACATGCATACAGGACAGAGTTGGTATGAGGCAAAGTAAAGGATGACTGGGAAGCGATCAAGCAAGAGGTACAGAGAAGATATGAAGATCATCGGAGTAACGGGTGGAGTAGGCAGTGGAAAAAGCGCTGTGCTCACAGTTTTAGAAGAAAAGTATGGCGCATATGTATGTCAGCTGGATACGGTGGCAAAGGAACTGCAGAAACCGGGGAGTACATGCCTGGAAAAAATAGTCGCGCTGTTTGGAAGAAGAATTTTAAGGGAAGACGGCAAACTGGACAGACAAAAATTGAGCCGAGAAGTATTTGGAGATCAAGAAAAGTTAAAAAGACTTAATGAGATCGTACATCCGGAGGTGAAGGCGTGGGTCTGCGCAGATATAGAACGCCGGAAAAAAGAGGACCGAAAACTGTATGTCATGGAGGCGGCATTGCTGTTAGAGGCGGGATATGAGCCGCTCTGCGATGAAATATGGTATGTCTATGCGCCAAAAGAAGTGCGTATAAAGAGGCTCCAAGAATCCCGCGGATATACGAGGGAAAAGACGGAAAAGATAGTAGCCTCTCAGCTTGATGAAGAAATGTTTAGAGAAAGATGTACGGCTGTGATCGACAACAGCGGAACATTTGAAAATACAGAGAGACAAATAGGAGACAGAGTATTATGAGAATGTGCAGTATTGCCAGTGGAAGCAGCGGAAACTGTATTTATGTGGGAAGTGACCGTACGCATCTGCTTGTAGATACAGGAATCAGCAAAAAGAGGATCGACGAAGGCTTAAGAGAACTGGAAATAAAAGGAGGAGAATTGGACGGGATCCTGATCACACATGAGCATTCGGATCATATACAAGGGCTGGGCGTGTTCAGCAGAAAATATGAGATTCCGGTATATGCTACACCGGGAACGATCAAGGGAATTTTATCCTATTCGGGGCTGGGGAAAGTACCTAAGGATTTATTTCATCTGATCTACACGGATGAAGAACTCTGCCTGGGTGATATGCGTATTCACCCATTTGCTATTTCACATGACGCGAATGAACCATGCGGATATCGTATGGAATGTGGAGACAAAGCAGTGGCGGTGGCGACAGATCTGGGGGCGTATGACGCATATACAGTAGAAAATCTGAAAAATCTGGATGCAGTGCTTTTGGAGGCGAATCATGACATACATATGCTGGAGGTCGGCGCCTATCCCTACTATCTGAAACAAAGGATCCTTGGGGAAAAAGGGCATCTTTCAAATGAATTGTCAGGACGACTTCTTTGTGATATACTACATGATAATTTGAAGCAGATCATTCTGGGGCATTTAAGCAAAGAGAATAATTATGCAAAATTGGCATATGAAACTGTAAAACTAGAAGTAACGCTTGCGGATAATGCATATAAAGGGGATGACTTGGATATGTTTGTGGCAAAAAGAGATACTGTTTCAAAAATTGTGACAGTTTAGAAAGAGATAGGAGGAAAAAATATGAAGAAATGTATTGTGACAGTTTTGGGGAAAGATACGGTGGGAATCATTGCAAAGGTATGTACGTACCTTGCGGAGAATCAAATCAATATTTTAGATATTTCACAGACGATCATACAGGGATATTTTAATATGATGATGATCGTGGATGTGACAGGCATAGAGAAAGATTTTAAAGTGGTCTGCGATGAACTTGCAGAGATGGGAGAGCAGATTGGGGTGAAAATACACTGCCAGAGAGAAGAAATCTTTGAAAAGATGCACAGACTGTAGAAAAGTTTACGAAGGCGAGGAAAAACGACATGATTAATATGTACGAAGTATCAGAAACGAATAAGATGATCGAGCATGAGAATCTGGATGTGCGTACCATTACACTGGGCATCAGCCTTTTAGACTGCATAGATTCTAATCTGGAAGAAGTGAATCGGAAGATCTATAAAAAGATTACTTCTACGGCGGCAAAGTTAGTAGATACAGGGGCAGATATTGAAAAAGAATTTGGGATCCCAATCGTGAATAAAAGAATTTCTATCACGCCGATTTCACTTGTAGGGGCAGCAGCGTGCAAAAGTCCGGAAGATTTTGTGAGCATTGCGAAAACATTGGATAAGGCGGCGAAAGAAGTGGGCGTGAACTTTATCGGCGGCTATTCAGCCTTAGTGTCCAAGGCGATGACAAAGAGCGATGAATATTTGATCCGTTCTATTCCGCAGGCTCTTGCGCAGACGGAGAGGATCTGCAGTTCCGTCAATGTAGGTTCGACAAAAACAGGCATTAACATGGATGCGGTCCGTTTAAGCGGGGAGATTGTAAAGAGGACGGCGGAG
This sequence comes from Mediterraneibacter sp. ICN-202921, assembly GCF_037890075.1. Taxonomy (NCBI): domain Bacteria; kingdom Bacillati; phylum Bacillota; class Clostridia; order Lachnospirales; family Lachnospiraceae; genus Mediterraneibacter; species Mediterraneibacter sp. ICN-202921. The sequence continues at coordinate 5,937 of NZ_JBBKBE010000001.1, forward strand.
GCTACAAAAGAGCAGGATTCTTTGGGCTGCGCGAAGCTGGTGATCTTCTGTAATGCTCCGGATGACAATCCGTTTATGGCAGGTGCCTTTTTAGGCGTGACGGAAGCAGACGCGGTGATCAATGTAGGTGTAAGCGGACCGGGAGTTGTGAAGAAGGCACTGGAAAAGGTGCGGGGAAAAGGATTTGAGGAACTATGCGAGACGATCAAAAAGACAGCGTTTAAAGTAACACGGGTCGGACAGCTGGTGGCAAAAGAAGCGTCAGAAAGACTGGGAATACCGTTTGGCATCGTAGATCTTTCGCTTGCGCCTACCCCAGCGGTAGGAGACAGCGTAGCGGAAATACTGGAGGAGATTGGTTTGGAAAGAGTTGGGGCTCCGGGAACAACGGCAGCTCTTGCTATGCTCAATGATCAGGTGAAAAAAGGAGGCGTGATGGCATCTTCCTATGTGGGAGGGTTGAGTGGCGCGTTTATCCCGGTCAGTGAGGATCAAGGAATGATTGATGCGGTCAATGCAAGGGCGCTGACGCTGGAAAAATTAGAAGCGATGACATGCGTATGTTCTGTGGGCCTGGATATGATCGCGATTCCGGGAAGAACATCAGAAAGTACGATTGCGGGAATTATAGCAGATGAAATGGCGATCGGTATGGTCAACCAAAAAACAACGGCGGTCAGGCTGATCCCTGTTATTGGGAAAGATGTGGGAGATACGGCGGAATTTGGCGGCCTTTTGGGGTATGCTCCGATCATGCCTGTAAACGAGTTTGGATGCGAGGCATTTGTTGGAAGAAAAGGTCGTATACCTGCTCCAATCCACAGTTTTAAAAACTAAGGCGAGGAAAGAATTATGGGAAAAATTGCGGTTGTAACTGACAGTAACAGTGGAATTACACAGAAAAAGGGAGAAGAACTAGGCATTTCTGTTATCCCGATGCCGTTTTTTATAGACGGAGAACTGTTTCAGGAGGACATTACTCTTACACAGGAAGAATTTTATAAAAAACTGGCAGAGGATTCTGCTATTTCTACTTCCCAGCCGGCACCAGGAGAAGTGCTGCAGCTGTGGGAGAGCCTTTTGAAGGAATATGACGAGATCGTGCATATTCCGATGTCCAGCGGTCTGAGCAGTACCTGTGATACTTCTGTCACGCTGGCAGAAAATTATGAAGGCCGAGTGCAGGTTGTAGACAATCAGAGGATTTCTGTCACGCAGGAACAGTCTGTGCTGGATGCGTTATATTTGAGAGATACGGGAAAGAACGCAAAAGAAATAAAAGAAATTCTGGAAAAAGAAAAATTAGAATCCAGTATTTATATTACAGTAGATACATTGAAGTATTTGAAAAAGGGCGGCAGGATCACGCCAGCGGCGGCAGCGCTGGGAACGGTACTCAATTTAAAACCCGTTTTGCAGATACAGGGAGAAAAGTTAGATGCTTATGCGAAAGTGAGAGGATGGAAAGCAGCGAAACGTACCATGCTCAGTGCGATCGAACAGGATATAAACACCCGTTTCGCAGGCAAAGAAGAACAGCTGGTGCTCGGAATGGCCTACACATGCAGTCCGGAAACGGCGGAAGAATGGAAGGGAGAAATACATGCCAGATTTCCGGAGTACGAGATCATGGAGGCGCCTTTATCTCTAAGTGTGGCATGCCATATCGGGCCGGGGGCACTGGCAGTTACATGTACCAAGAAAGTGATGTAATATATAGGAGCAGTGTTATATCCTAAGATAAAAAGACGACGTCACATGGCTGTATATCTTCGGGCAGAGGCAGAGAACTGCCTGCAACCGGATACACAGCAGTGTACAGTTGTCTTTTTGTATTTTAAGGGCAGATTTGTCTGTCTATATTTTTATGACAGGTTGATTATATTCGTTTGCGAATGCGGTTTTATACTTGTCGGTTATAACAGAAGTATAAAGGTTCGATGCCAGTATATCCTGGGTGAGCATTTTTTTGGCAGTTTCTGAGAGGGTTTCTGCATCAGCTGAACGAATAAGAAGAGGCAGTTTGGAATGTTCTGATATGAGGGACAAAAGCTTTTCTTTGTCTCTGCGAAACCCCAAAAGACGGGCATATAAATGTCCGCCGAGTACAGCAGTTCCTTTTACATTTTCTTTTTTTATACCCAGCATAATATGAAGAAGAGCACGGTTGATGCGTGTCTGCGTGACTTCTCTTGTTTTTAAAAGTTCGCAGAACTGTTTATAATTAAAAAAGTTGTTTAAATTCGCGCAGATACGATTGGAAAGTTCTTCGGATACATCCATATAACGAAGAAATTCCATAGAATTTTTATTTAGCAGTTTATATTTTAAGATAAGAGAAAAATCATTTTGATATACTGGGTAGAGAACACGGTGATAATCTTTCAAAAGTTCCAGGCAGCAGGAAGGGACCTGGTTTTCCAGTTGCCCTAATATATTGGAAAAAGCAGTGTTGTCAAAGGTTTCTCCATAATGGCTTGTGTGGATGGAGGCACTGGAGTAGGCAAGCAAAGAGCGGATAGCTGAAGCAGAACTATAGCCGTCTGTCAGTGCAGTATCATGATAGTGAGAATCTTGACGTTTGATCGTATAAGGACAAATAGAACTTTTGGTTTTTATCAGTGCTTTCAGATATTCTATGCCGAGTATGTTGTTCGGATCATTTAACAAGGAAGCCTCCTTTTGTAAGCCTGTATAAGAAAAGAGTGCTTCTTGCCTTGCGGCAGGAAAAGAATTTCCTCTTTTTAAGGAAGCCTGCAGAGCCTGTCGGTACGCAGGTGGTTCTTCTGAAAGAATGTGGGCGATCCGGATTAAACTGTTTAAATCATCACATTCGCTTCCAAAGCAAAGACAGTCTACTATATTTAAACTGTTTAAAAAAGAAACAGCGCCATAGGCAAATAATTCTGCGCTTCCTGTGGCATAGCAGACGGGAAGTTCGAAGACGGCGCTTGCTCCGCATTTGAGCGCCATTTTTGCGCGCAGGCGTTTAGGCATGATGGCAGGTATACCTCTTTGCACATAATCGCCGCTCATGATGACGACAGCCGCATCGGCGCCTGTCACTTTCTTGGCCTCTTCGATGTGATAGCGGTGTCCATTGTGAAACGGATTGTATTCTGTGATCAAACCGACAATTTTCATAATAATCTCCTTGTATATCAATATATGAACTATTATACTATAAAAAGAAGGCTTTTTGTCAGTAAAATCATGAAAGAAAGAGGGTGCGGCAGAAATGGAAAAAGAGAAAATCATGGATCTGCTGGAAAAACACAGTTACAAGGAACTAAAAGAAGAACTGGAGAACATGCACCCAGTCGATATAGTAGAGATATTAGAAGAACTGGATGAAAAGCAGATGATTTTGATATTCCGTCTGCTGGCGAAGGAAGAAGCGGCAGAAGTATTTACAGACATGAACAGTGATATGAGGGAAGATCTGATCAATGCGCTGACAGATTCCGAACTTGAAGAAGTCATGGAAGAAATGTATGTAGACGATACAGTGGATGTATTGGAAGAAATGCCGGCAAATGTAGTCGACAGACTGCTTCTTGCGACAGATGAAGATACAAGAGTAAAGATCAATGCTCTGCTTCAATACCCGGAGGACAGCGCCGGAAGTATAATGAATGTGGAATATATCAGCCTTAGGCGAGAAATGACAGTGGCAGACGCAATCTTGAAAATACGGCAGGTTGGCATCAACAAAGAGACGATCTACACTTGCTATGTAACAGAAAAGCGGCATTTGATCGGTATGGTAGATGTAAAAGATTTGCTGACAGCCGGAGAATCCAGACTGATCGAAGAAATTATGGATGAAAATGTGCTCTATGCCCGGACACTGGACGATCAGGAAGATGTGGCAAAAACGATCAAGAAATATGGTCTTGTAGCAATTCCGATCATCGATCATGAAAATTGTCTGGTGGGGATTGTAACAGTAGATGATGCTATGCTTGTCCTGCAGGACGAGACAACGGAAGATATCAGCATCATGGCAGGTGTCAGTCCAAATGAAGATTCCTATTTTGGTACCTCTGTTTTTAAACATGCGGGTAATCGTACTCCTTGGCTTATGCTGCTTATGCTTTCCGCTACTGTGACGGGGGAGATTCTTGGATATTATGAGGAAGCGATGGCGATCATGCCGGTTCTGATCACTTTTATCCCTATGCTTATGGGAACGGGGGGAAACTGCGGCTCGCAGAGTTCTACCCTGATCATACGCGGACTTGCGGTAGGAGAGATTCAGTTTAAAGATATTTTTCGGGTGATATTTAAAGAGATACGGATTGCTTTGATCGTCAGTATGATGCTTGCTTTTGTAAACGGTATCCGTATCTATATCATGTATGGGCAGAATATCATGCTTTCACTGGCGCTTGGACTTACGATGATTGCAGTGGTGGTGATGGCAAAATGTATCGGCTGTACATTGCCGCTTCTGGCAAAGAAGCTGGGACTGGATCCGGCGATCATGGCGGCGCCTTTGATCACGACGATATTGGATACGTGTACAATACTCGTATATTTCAATATCGTAACAGTCTTTTTTGGATTGTGAGCACACTGTCAGATGTGTGAGATTGTACTTAAAAATACACATAGAATTCCTATAAATTCCCTTGTATACAAAAAACATTTGCGCTATAATAGAAGACAGTGAGAAATTATGAAAGGTGGCTGTAAACCATGGGATTTATTGATGAAATCAAAGCAAGAGCGAAAGCTGACAAAAAAACGATCGTTCTTCCTGAGACAGAGGACGAAAGAACGTATAAAGCTGCAGAAGCAGTTTTAAGAGAAGGAACAGCAAATCTTATTTTAGTAGGAAACAAAGAAGAAATCGAGAAAAATAAGAAAGGATATGACATCTCCGGAGCTGTGATCGTAGATCCTGCAGCAAATGCAAAAACGGAAGCTTATATCGCGAAATTAGTAGAATTAAGACAGAAAAAAGGTATGACAGAAGAACAGGCAAGAGAACTGCTCTTGACCAATTATCTCTACTACGGCGTTATGATGGTGAAAATGGGAGATGCAGACGGTATGGTTTCAGGGGCATGCCATTCTACGGCAGATACATTGCGTCCATGCCTGCAGATCCTGAAAACTAAGCCGGGGACAAAGCTGGTATCCGCTTTCTTTTTAATGGTCGTGCCGGACTGCGATATGGGAGCAGATGGGACATTTATTTTCGGAGATTCAGGCCTGGAGCAGAATCCAGATCCGGAGAAACTGGCAAACATCGCACTTTCTTCCGCAGAATCTTTCCGTACATTGACAGGCAAAGAACCGATCGTCGCTATGCTTTCTCATTCCACAAAAGGAAGCGCAAAGCATGCAGATGTAGATAAAGTGGTAGAAGCCACAAAACTGGCAAAAGAGATGGCTCCGGAACTGAAATTGGATGGAGAGCTGCAGTTGGATGCTGCGATCGTTCCTTCAGTCGGAGAGTCAAAAGCACCGGGCAGTCCTGTGGCCGGACATGCCAATGTCTTGATCTTCCCAGATCTGGATGCAGGAAATATTGGATATAAGCTTGTGCAGAGACTGGCAAAAGCAGAGGCGTATGGACCACTTACACAGGGAATCGCAGCTCCGGTCAATGATCTTTCCCGCGGCTGCAGCGCGGAAGACATCGAAGGAGTTGTTGCCATTACAGCAGTGCAGGCACAGGCACAATAAAAAATAAAAGTGTTTCGCGGTGTTTCAGGAGAAGGCGTACGCTAAAATATTACAGGAAATCTTTAGGAGGAATAAGGAAATGAATGTATTAGTAATCAACTGTGGAAGTTCATCTTTGAAATTTCAGCTCATTGATGCAGAGTCAGAAAAAGTTTTGGCAAAAGGAATCTGTGAAAGAATCGGGATAGACGGGCAGTTTACTTATCAGCCGGCAGGCGGAGAAAAGGAAAAGAGCGCAAAACCAATGCCGACACATACAGAGGCGATCCAGTATGTGCTGGAGGCACTGACAAATGAGAAAACAGGTGTTGTCAGCAGTCTGGATGAGATTGGCGCAGTAGGACACCGTATGGTGCACGGCGGAGAAAAGTTTGCATCTTCTGTTGTGATCACGGAAGAAGTGAAAAATGCGGTGGCAGAATGTAATGAGTTGGCGCCGCTTCACAACCCAGCAAATTTGATCGGTGTTGAGGCATGTGAAAAATTGATGCCGGGCACACCGATGGTCGCTGTGTTTGATACAGCCTTCCATCAGACAATGCCTGCCAAAGCATATATGTACGGACTTCCCTATGAATATTATGAAAAATATAAAGTAAGACGCTATGGTTTTCATGGGACAAGCCACAGCTTTGTATCCAAAAGAGCAGCTGAATTGATGGCGAAACCATATGAGAATCTGAAAACGATCGTGTGTCATCTTGGAAACGGCGCAAGTGTGACAGCAGTACTCAATGGAAAGTCTGTTGATACATCTATGGGGCTTACACCTCTTGAAGGTCTGGTAATGGGAACAAGAAGCGGTGATATCGATCCGGCTATCATGGAATTTATTGCGCACAAAGAAGGACTCGATATAGACGGAATGATGAAAGTCCTAAACAAGGATTCCGGTGTGTACGGACTTTCAGGCGGGCTCTCCAGCGATTTCCGTGATCTGACGGATGCGTCTCTGGCAGGAGATAAAAAAGCACAGACGGCGATGGAAGTATTCTCTTACCGTGTGGCAAAATATATTGGGGCATATGCGGCGGCTATGAACGGTGTGGACGATATTGTATTCACAGCAGGTATCGGCGAAAATGATGATATTGTCAGAAGTCAGGTGTGCAGCTATCTTGGTTATCTGGGGATTACATTTGATGAAGAAAAGAACAAAGGCTTGAGAGGAAAAGAAGAAGTGCTTTCTACACCGGACTCAAAGGTAAAAGTATTTGTAATTCCTACAAACGAAGAACTGGCAATTGCAAGAGAAACGATGGCGCTCGTAAAATAGTATAGAATACACCTCTTGACAAACGATATTTACATGCTATAATAGTTTAGGTGTGGATAGGAGTATCAGTTATGTTAATCAACCTGTCAGACGTAATGTCGGACCGGCATGAGACGTTGGATAAAACAGTGGAACTTAAGATGGATGTGTTCGAGTCTAAAGCAGGAAAATTTTCCATTGCGGAGAAGACTCCGGTGCATGTAAAGGCAGAACATGTCAGAGGAAAAGAGATGTTCCTATGTGTACAGACGAGTCTTGTTATAGAGATTCCCTGTGACAGATGTCTGGAAAATGTCCGGCAGGAATTTGTGCTGGATATAAAAAAGCATGTAGATCTGGATGTGCCGGATGCAGAGTTGACAGAAGAACTGGATGAGTCCAACTTTATTATTGACGGATGTAACCTTGACATAGAGAAATTACTCTATAATGAGATTTTGATAGGATGGCCGGTGAAAGTCCTGTGCAGGGAAGACTGCCGGGGAATCTGCAGTACATGTGGTCAGAATCTGAACGAGGGTTTTTGTAACTGTGAAGATACGGGGCTTGACCCTAGAATGTCGGTTGTCCGTGACCTATTTAAGAATTTTAAGGAGGTGTAACCTATGTCAATCTGTCCAAAGAATAAATCTTCAAAAGCAAGAAGAGATAAAAGAAGAGCAAACTGGAAGATGAGCGCTCCCAACCTGGTGAAATGCAGCAAATGCGGAGAACTCATGATGCCTCACAGAGTGTGCAAGGCGTGCGGCTCTTACAACAAAAAAGAAATCATTTCTGTAGATTGATCAGAAATGAAAAAAGGCGTAAAAACTTTGTGTTTTACGTCTTTTTTTATTGATTTTTCATATGTTTTCCAGTAGAATAATTGTCAGTAGCGATAGGAGGAGAGATCATGTCTGATATAACAAGAGTAGCCCTGGATGCGATGGGCGGAGATAATGCGCCGAAAGAAATCATCAAAGGGGCAGTAGAGGCTGTGAAGGCAAGAAAGGATATCCATATCTTGCTGACCGGACAGGAGGAAGTGCTGAAAAAAGAATTAGCAGAATATACCTATCCGCAGGACCAGATTGAGATCGTCAATGCTACAGAAGTGATCGAAACGGCAGAACCGCCGGTAATGGCGATCCGCAGGAAGAAGGACTCTTCACTCGTAGTTGCAATGAATCTTGTGAAAAAGAAAGAGGCAGATGCTTTTGTGTCGGCTGGTAGCAGCGGGGCTGTTCTGGTAGGAGGACAGGTTCTGGTCGGGAGGATCAAAGGTGTGGAGAGACCGCCATTAGCACCGCTCCTGCCTACATTAAACGGTGTATCCTTGTTGATTGACTGTGGGGCAAATGTAGATGCTCGTCCGTCTCATCTGGTACAGTTTGCGAAGATGGGGACCATTTATATGGAAAATGTACTTGGGAAAAAGAATCCGACCGTAGGAATCGTCAATATAGGTGCGGAAGAAGAAAAGGGAAACGCACTTGTAAAAGAGACATTTCCACTTTTAAAGGCATGCAAAGACATTCATTTCATCGGAAGTGTAGAAGCCAGAGATATTCCATACGGAGCGGCAGATGTACTCGTTTGTGAGGCTTTTGTAGGAAATGTGATTCTTAAACTTTACGAGGGTGTAGGCGCTGCGTTAGTCAAGAAGATTAAAAAAGGTATGATGAGTTCCATGAGAAGCAAAATAGGGGCGCTTCTGGTAAAACCGGCACTGAAAGCTACTTTAAAAGATTTTGATTCCAGTGAACATGGCGGAGCTCCGCTGCTGGGATTAAATGGACTGGTTGTCAAAACCCATGGAAGTTCGACTTCAAAAGAGATATGCAATTCGATCATCCAATGTCTTACATTTAAGGAACAAAGGATCAATGAGAAGATAAAAGAAGCGATCCAGAGGACAGAGAATGAAGAAAAAGAAGAATAAGCAGGAAAGAAAGGAAAAAAGTTATGGAATTTGAAAAATTACAGGAAATTATTGCAGACGTATTAAATGTACAAAAAGAAGATATCAGACCGGAGACTACGTTCGTGGACGATCTAGGGGCAGATTCATTGGATATTTTCCAGATTATCATGGGGATTGAAGAAGAATTTGACATTGAGATTGACAATGACGAGGCAGAGAAAATTACGACCGTACAGGATGCGGTAGATCAGATAAAAAAGGCTGTTGAATAATAGGAATGGAAGAAATGAAAAAGCCCCTATGGGCTTTTTCGTTTTAAGAGGAAAATGCCATATGAATGAAAAGCTAAGAAAATTGGAAAAACAAATCGGATATAAGTTTCATGATTTTTCTCTCCTACAGTGCGCGATGATGCATAGTTCTTATACAAATGAAAAGCATATGGAAAAATATTTGTGTAATGAAAGGCTGGAGTTTTTGGGAGATGCAGTCTTGGAATTGGTATCCAGTGAATATTTATTTTTAAATGAACCTAAAGTTTCAGAAGGAAAACTGACAAAGACAAGAGCCAGTATGGTATGCGAGCCTGCGCTTGCATTTTGCGCGCGGGAAATTGGATTAGGAGAGTATCTGCTTTTAGGCAGGGGAGAAGAAGCGACAGGCGGAAGACAACGGGAGTCTATCACATCAGACGCTATGGAGGCTTTGATTGGAGCCATCTACCTGGACGGTGGTTTTACTAATGCAAAAGAGTTCGTTCATCGGTTTATTTTAACAGATTTGGAGAACAAAAAACTCTTTTATGATAGTAAAACTATTTTGCAGGAAATAGTACAGGCACAGGCAGATGAAAAAATCTGTTATCAGCTCGTAAAAGAAGAAGGTCCGGATCACAATAAATCTTTTTTTGTAGAGGTAAAAATAGGCACAAAAGTATTTGGCATAGGAGAAGGCAGGACAAAGAAAGCAGCGGAGCAAAAAGCAGCTTATGAAGCAATCTTAAGAATGAAAAAAGAAAAATAAAGCGAGGAATGTATGTATTTAAAAAGTATAGAGGTACAGGGATTCAAATCTTTTGCCAATAAGATAAAATTTGAGTTCCACAATGGCATTACAGCGATTGTGGGGCCAAATGGAAGCGGCAAGAGCAATGTAGCCGATGCGGTACGCTGGGTACTCGGAGAGCAGAGGGCAAAACAGCTAAGAGGCGGCAGCATGCAGGATGTGATTTTTTCCGGAACAGAAAATAGAAGGCCGCTCAGCTATGCGTTTGTCGCGATCACTTTGGATAATTCTGATCAGCAGCTGCCGGTAGAGTATAAAGAAGTGACAGTGACGAGAAAACTCTATCGTTCGGGAGAAAGTGAGTATCTGATCAATGGATCCATGTGCCGATTAAAAGACATCAATGAAATGTTCTATGATACGGGGATCGGAAAAGAAGGCTATTCCATTATCGGACAAGGACAGATTGATAAAATCTTAAGTGGAAAGCCAGAAGAAAGAAGAGAACTTTTTGATGAAGCTGCCGGTATCGTAAAATTTAAGAGAAGAAAGAATATGTCTGTGAAAAAATTAGAAGAAGAACAGATGAATTTAACGCGTGTAAATGATATTCTTTCAGAACTGGAACAGCAGCTTGGTCCTCTGGAAAAACAGTCGGAGATAGCAAAAGAGTATTTAAAGAAAAAAGAAGAGTTAAAAACCTACGATATCAATATGTTCCTGTTGGAAGCTGAACGAGTAAAAGAGCAGATACAAGGGATAGACGAAAAATACGAAACTGCTTCGGAAGAATTAGAAGATGTAAATTCCCGCTATGATAAGATGAAGTCTGAATATGAGGCGATTGAAGAAGAAGTAGATGAAATCGATTATTCTATCGAGAAGGCAAAGAATCAACTGAATAAGACGACTTTGTTAAAACAACAGCTGGAGGGAAATATCAATGTTTTAAAGGAGCAGATCAATACAGCACGTATAAATGACGAACACTATGATAATCGTTTGCGTACGATAGGTGTAGAGATAGAGACAAGAGAAGCGCAAAAAGAAAAGCTGTATCATGAGAAAGAAAAGGTGCATGAGAAATTAAGCGAGATCTCAGGGCAGGATACGGAGGCTAAGAAGGCTCTGATCGAAGTGCAAACAAGGATTGCGCAGCGTACAGATCAGATCGAGCAGAACAAACAAGAGATCATGGAGCTTTTGAACAATAGAGCTACTACTAAAGCGAAGATACAGCATTATGATACGACAAAGCAGCAGATCGCCTCAAGAAAAGAGATACTGGCGGCCAGCCTAAAGGAGTTGGAAGAAGAAAAAGAAAGACAAACAGAGACATTGCATGCCCGTGAGAGAGAACAAAACCAGATCAATGGAGAGATTGTCAGCTATAAAATGCAGATAGAAGAAAATGAGAAGTTGATCGACCAGCTCAAAAGAGAACTATCAGAAAAGCAGGAAAAGCTCCGGATCGGACAGACAGCTTATCACAGAGAATCTTCACGCCTGGATTCCTTGAAAAATATTACGGAACGTTACGATGGATATGGAAACAGTATACGGAAAGTAATGGCGAACAAAGAAAAGGAAAAAGGACTGTTAGGCGTTGTGGCAGATATCATCAAAGTGGAGAAAACATACGAAATTGCTGTAGAAACCGCACTTGGAGGCAATATCCAGAATATTGTAACAGATAATGAAGAAACAGCAAAAAGAATGATATCCTATCTGAAACAGAATAAATTCGGGCGTGCTACTTTTCTTCCGCTTACCAGTATGTCAAAAGGAAGTGGGATACGCACGCCGGAAGCCTTAAAAGAGAAGGGCGTGATCGGACTTGCCAATACATTGGTGCAGGTGGATCAAAAGTTTTTAGCCCTGGCAGATCAGCTTTTGGGACGAACGATCGTGGTAGAGAAGATCGACCATGGAATACAGCTTGCTAAGAAGTATCGGCAGTCTCTGCGTATTGTGACGCTGGAAGGAGAATTGATCAATCCGGGCGGCGCTATGACAGGCGGCGCTTTCAAGAATTCGAGCAATTTGTTAAGCAGGCGAAGAGAAATCGAGGAGTTTGAGAAAACCGTCTCCATGCTCAAAGCAGATATGGACGAGATGGAACAATCTGTCAACAGTGTGAAACAAAAGCGTACAGTATGTTATAACGAGATTGATGAAATACAGGAAAAACTCAGGAAAGCATCGGTCATTGAAAATACGGTAAAAATGTACATCGAGCAGATCAAAAGCCGGCAGGAAGAGATAGCAAACCGCGTGCTCTCTTATGCGAAAGAACAGGAAAATTTGGAAAATGATCTGGCGGAAATTGTGGAAAATGAAGATTCTATTCAAGTGGAATTAGAGACTTCTGAAGATCTGGAACAAGAATTAAATGCGGTGATTGAAAAATTAAATGCTGCACTTTCCGAAGATAAAGAGTTGGAAGCGGCACAGATACGTACAGTGGAGGAAGTACACTTATCTCTTGCAGGCCTGGAACAGCAAAATGCATTTATTTTAGAAAATGTAAGCCGTATCGAAGAAGAAATAGAGAAGTTTTCCGCAGAATTAAAGGAATTAGATGTAAATAAGGGAAACGCAGCGGAAGATATAGAGAAGAAAGAGAAGGAAATAAAAGAACTGAAAGATACGATTGAAAATTCCAAGGATTTATTTGCTGAGATAGAAACAGAGATCCGGGTGCAGGTGAAAAAGCGGGAAGAATTAAACCAAAAGCATAAAGATTTTTTGGAAAAACGAGAGGAACTATCGAAACATATGGCAGACTTGGATAAAGAATGTTTCCGCTTGAACAGCCAGAAAGAATCTTATGAAGAGGCCTCGGAAAAATTGATGAATTATATGTGGGAAGAATATGAGATCACATATAATCACGCAATAGAACTTCGAAATGAGAACCTGACAGATCTGGCGCATATGAAACGGCAGATCCAATCGCTGAAAAACGACATACGCAAATTAGGCAGTGTTAATGTCAATGCTATCGAAGATTATAAAAATCTGCTGGAGAGATATTCTTTTCTGAAAAATCAGCACGATGACCTGGTAGAAGCAGAAAAATCTTTGCAGCAGATCATCGGGGAATTGGACGTTGCTATGCGAAAGCAGTTTGAAGAACAGTTCGCGCGTATTTCAGAGGAATTCGATCATGTCTTTAAGCAGTTGTTCGGGGGCGGAAAAGGGACACTGGAACTGATGGAGGATGAAGATATACTGGAAGCAGGGATCCGCATCATTGCACAGCCTCCGGGAAAAAAATTACAGAATATGATGCAGCTTTCCGGCGGGGAAAAGGCTCTGACAGCAATCGCTTTGCTATTTGCTATCCAGAATTTGAAGCCGTCCCCATTCTGTCTCTTAGATGAGATAGAAGCGGCGTTAGATGATAACAATGTAGAACGTTTTGCACAGTATCTGCACAAGCTGACAAAGAGTACACAGTTTATTGTGATCACGCACCGGAGAGGGACGATGACATCTGCGGACAGACTGTATGGGATCACGATGCAGGAGAAGGGGGTTTCTACTCTTGTATCTGTAGATTTATTGGAAAAAGAACTGGAACAATAGAAGGAGGCAGAAAATGGAAGAAAAACAAGGCTTTTTTAAACGGCTCGTCGAGGGACTTGGAAAAACGAGAGATCATATTGTCTCTGGTATAGACGGCATATTTCACGGATTCTCCCAGATAGATGATGATTTTTACGAAGAATTGGAAGAAACTTTGATCATGGGAGACCTAGGTGTGCGGACAACGATGGAGATCATAGACAATCTGAAGGAGAAAGTGCGCAGCGAACATATAAAAGAGCCTGTACAGTGCAGACAACTGTTGATAGACAGTATCCGGGAACAGATGTATGTGGGTGAGACTGCATACGAATTTGAAGAGAAAACTTCTGTGGTGTTTGTGATAGGAGTAAATGGTGTCGGGAAAACGACGACTATCGGAAAACTGGCAGGAAAACTGCACGCTCAGGGGAAAAAAGTGATCCTAGCGGCAGCAGATACATTTCGTGCCGCGGCAAAAGAACAGCTAACAGAATGGGCAAATCGGTCCAACGCAGAACTGATCGGCGGACAAGAAGGATCCGATCCCGCCTCGATCGTCTATGATGCAGTAGCAGCTGCAAAAGCAAGAAAGGCAGATGTATTGCTCTGTGATACAGCAGGAAGACTTCATAATAAGAAGAATCTGATGGAAGAACTTAAAAAGATTGACCGCGTGCTCAATCGGGAATACCCAGAAGCTTACCGGGAGACATTGGTCGTATTAGATGCGACTACAGGGCAGAATGCACTTGCACAGGCAAAAGAATTCAACGAGGCGGCAGAGATTACAGGAGTGATCTTGACAAAGATGGACGGAACGGCCAAAGGCGGGATCGCTGTTGCAATTCAGGCAGAACTTGGTATTCCTGTAAAATATATCGGAGTGGGAGAAAAGATAGAAGATCTCCAGAAATTTGATGCAGACGAGTTTGTAAACGCGCTATTTTATACGGCAGACGAGAAAGAAGGGTGAAAAATGCTGACATTGGAAAAATTTGAAAAAGCAAGTGATATCGTAAAACAGGTGACGAATCCTACAAAATTGGTGTACAGTGACTATCTAAGTGCGCAGACTGGAGGAAAAGTCTACTTAAAACCGGAGAATATGCAGTATACAGGGGCCTATAAAGTGAGAGGCGCCTACTACAAGATCAGTACACTGACAGAGGAAGAAAGAGAAAGAGGACTGATCACAGCTTCCGCAGGCAACCATGCCCAGGGAGTTGCCTATGCGGCGCAGAAATATGGATGCAAGGCAACGATCGTTATGCCGACTGTAACACCTCTTATCAAAGTAAACAGAACAAAAAATTATGGGGCAGAAGTCATCTTATATGGAGACGTCTATGATGATGCATGTGCGTATGCCATGGAATTGGCAGAAAAGAACGGGTATACATTTGTTCATCCGTTTGATGATCTGGATGTAGCGACCGGACAGGGGACGATCGCTATGGAGATTGTCCAGGAGTTACCCACAGTAGATTATATCTTTGTTCCGATCGGAGGGGGCGGACTTGTGACAGGGATTTCCACATTGGCAAAAATGCTCAATCCCAAAATTAAAGTGATCGGTGTAGAACCTGCCGAGGCGGCAAGCATGACGGCAGCGCTTGCAGCAGGCGAGGTCGTAGAATTAGACAGTGCGGATACGATCGCAGACGGAACCGCGGTGAAGAAAGTAGGAGAGAAGATATTTCCCTACGTAAAGGAAAATGTAGATGATGTTCTGCTTGTAGAGGATGATGAGCTTATCGGAGCCTTTTTAGATCTTGTGGAAAACCATAAGATGATCGTGGAAAATTCTGGTCTGCTTTCTATAGCTGCACTAAAGCAGATGGATTTAAAAGGAAAAAAAGTAGTGTGTATTTTGAGTGGCGGTAATATGGATGTGATCACAATGGCATCTATCGTGCAGCATGGATTGATCCAGCGAGACAGGATCTTTTCTGTATCCGTACTTTTGCCGGACAAGCCAGGTGAACTGGTGAGTGTGGCGGCGACGATCGCAGAGGCAAAGGGCAATGTGATCAAACTGGAACACAATCAGTTTGTAAGCACAAACCGTAATGCAGCAGTAGAACTACGTATTACAATGGAAGCTTTTGGAACAGAGCATAAGAAGAAAATATTGGATGCCTTGGAAAAGAAAGGATTCCGTCCTAAGTTGATCAGCGCAAAATTGTATTAATGGATTTGCACAGGGGCATAACCGGATATATACAGACAGCAGTGAAAAGAAACAAATAGAGAGGCGACGATATGGATAGAAAAAGACCGCAAAAGGGCGATGTCTATATACATTTTAAGGGGAAACAGTATCAGATCATTTGCATTGCCATGCATACCGAGACGGAAGAAGAACTGGTCGTGTATCAGGCGCTGTATGGAAACAGGGGGATCTATGCTAGGCCATTAGATATGTTTCTAAGTCCGGTAGACCTAGAAAAGTATCCGGAGGCAAGACAGAAATACCGGTTTGAACTTGTTAAGGAGGAAAAGAAGGATATAACAGAAGCAAGTGGTCCGCATCTTCTTCCTGTATTTTTGGAACTTGACAGAAATGAGGAAAGGATAGAATTCCTCCAGAGGAATAAACGAAAACTGAACGATACGTTTCTGACCGCGGCAGCAGAAAGCTTGGAATATGTGGAGAAAAAAGGTACATTGGAAGAACGCTATCAAGATATGCTTAAGTTTTTAAAAACGAAAATAAAGTATGAAAGAAGCAGATTACGGTAAAATACACGTAAAAAATTCAAGAATAAAAAGAGGAAAAAGAGTATGTTTTGTGGGAATTGTGGAAAAAAACTGGAAGACGGTTATGTCTTTTGCCCGTCTTGTGGAAAGAAAGCGTTTGATATTCCGGAAAATAACCAATCCGCCGCACTATATCAGACGGCAGTGAGCAATACAGAAAACAGTCAAAATATGTATTTCCCGGCATTAACCGGATATTTAAACACATTAAATACAAGATTTGAAGAACAGGCTGAATTTGTATCTTCTTTGCACAGTTATCTGTATATATCAAAAAGAATGTCGGCAGCGCTTGTAAATATGCATC
This sequence comes from Mediterraneibacter sp. ICN-202921, assembly GCF_037890075.1. Classification (NCBI taxonomy): domain Bacteria; kingdom Bacillati; phylum Bacillota; class Clostridia; order Lachnospirales; family Lachnospiraceae; genus Mediterraneibacter; species Mediterraneibacter sp. ICN-202921. The sequence continues at coordinate 22,458 of NZ_JBBKBE010000001.1, forward strand.
AATATTTTTTCATTACACAAAATGATAACGCCGATTATCAAATTATGGAAAACTATACAAAAGCCTGTGTGCAGTATGCGCTGGATAATTATAAGGGACTGCCGCGAGGACTTCAAAAAGGTGTCGGCATCTATGCAGTGATGTGTCAGACAAAAGCAGATCCAAACGCAGTTGCCTATACAAAGAAAAAACCCAATAAGCACTATGCGGCCTTTGAGCTTCCGATCGTCGTGGATTTAAGTAAAAGACAGATAGAATATATGGAAACCACTCCTGCATGGGGATTCGCGATGTGGAAAGGAATAAAAAAAGCAGCACAGATTATGCTGATCCCGTAAATATAAACGTAAGTGTGATAACGGTATGCTGCAAAAGCGGGGAATTTCGGCAATCGCTGAATGAAGAAGAACAGATCACACCATGTTTACATGTAAACATGGTGTGATCTGTTCTTTTCACGCTGTTTGTTGTTTCGCTAAATTTATTAGAAAAGGACGTATGAAATGTGTGTTGCGGTATGCTCTGATGAGCGCATATTTCACACATACGCTTTCGTTGTTTACGTACCTTTTACGATAAATTTTACTTTCTCTATAACAGGCAGTTCATCAGTTGGAGTTATATTTCTCCTTTGGCACGTTTTTCGAGCAGCGTGTGTATTTTATCGGTTGGATTTAAGACTGCTCCGATGGAGACGTCGTGATTTAAGGAGTCAATGATCAAGGCGAGGAATTTACTCATGTCGGCCTTAATGAAATAAGGTTTTTCATACAATTCCGGTGGCAGATAGGTGAGATTGGTCGTGATCACCTTTGAGATATATCCTTTTTCGTAATATTCGTCAAATTTCTTCAGACCATCGGTAAAGAGTCCGAATGTCGAGCAGACAAATACACGTGCCGCTTTACGTTCTTTAAGCTGCTTTGCCACATCAAGCATGCTTTCTCCTGATGAGATCATATCGTCAATGATGAGCACATCTTTTCCGGTTACGTCGTCTCCTAAAAATTCATGAGCTACGATTGGATTTTTCCCGTTTATTACAGTGGAGTAATCACGGCGTTTGTAGAACATTCCCATATCTACGCCAAGTACGTTGGAAAAATAAACGGCGCGGTGCATTGCTCCTTCATCAGGACTGATGATCATCAAATGTTCTTTATCTGCAATAAAATCTGGTACATCACGAAACAGTGCTTTCATGAATTGGTACGGAGGATTGAAACTGTCAAATCCCTTTAAAGGAATTGCATTTTGTACACGTGGGTCATGAGCATCGAAAGTGATAATATTTGTCACACCCATAGCAGTCAGCTCTTCCAGCGCGATCGCGCAGTCCAGAGATTCCCGCTTTGTACGTTTGTGCTGGCGGCTTTCATACATGAAAGGCATAATGACGTTAATACGGCGAGCTTTTCCATTTGCGGCAGAGATGACTCTTTTTAAATCTTGAAAATGATCGTCCGGGGACATATGATTTACATGACCATTGACGGTATAAGTCAGACTGTAGTTGCAGACATCTGTCATGATAAATAAATCTGTACCGCGGATTGTTTCTTTGATCATTCCCTTTGCTTCTCCGGTTCCGAAACGAGGACAGGAGCAGTCTACGAGATAATTATTGGATCTGTAATTGACATACAAAGGGGACTCGGATACTTCATTGATGGTATCTGCCCGGAAAGAGACAATATAATCATTGACTTTCTGACCTAATGCTCTGCAGCTTTCCATTGCTACGATCTTTAAGGGAGCGATAGGAAGGGTTTTTTCTAATAATTCTATATTTGGCATGATCTTCTCCTATGTTTATATATTTTACATATCATATATGTTTATATCATTTTTTTACGGTAAATTCAAGCATTGCTTTGAATGGAAGAGGAATTATGTTATACTGTTTAACGTATAAAGAAAGGGCATACTATGCTATATAGTACTTTTGAAAAGCCGGCTGTATAAATGGAAAGGTTAGACAGCAGCACAGGTGACGGGAAAGGAACGTTAGAAATTGAAAAAAGAGAAACACGAACATAGAATAAAAGCCGTACGTCCGGGCAGTATCGCAGAGGAGATGCAGATTGGATCAGGAGATAAACTGCTCGCAATAGATGGACAAGAGATCCGGGATGTATTTGATTATTATTTTCTGACAGGAGAAGAAAATATCGTTCTCTTGATCGAAAAGATGAATGGAGAACAATGGGAACTGGAAATTGAAAAGGAAGCAGACGAAGAACTGGGGATTGAGTTTGAGCAGGGGCTGATGGATGAATACCGATCCTGCAGAAATAAGTGTATGTTTTGTTTTATCGACCAGATGCCAAAAGGGATGAGGGAAACATTATATTTTAAAGATGATGATGCCAGACTTTCCTTTTTGCAGGGAAATTACATTACACTTACAAATATGAGTGAAGAAGATGTAGAGAGGATTGTCAGATACAGGTTGGGTCCGGTTAATATTTCATTTCATACGACGAATCCACAGCTGAGGTGTAAGATGCTGCACAACCGATTTGCCGGGGAGGCATTGAAAAAGGTCGATATACTTTGCAGAGGGGATATCGAGATGAACGGACAGATCGTACTGTGTAAAGGCATCAATGACGGGGCAGAATTAGAACGCACGATCCGGGATTTGACGGGATATATGCCGCAGCTTAAGAGTGTATCTGTCGTACCCGTAGGGCTCACGAAATACAGAGAGGGTCTGTATCCTTTGGAACCATTTCAAAAGGAGGATGCCAGACAGGTACTGGAGCTCATTCACTGCTGGCAGAAAAAGCTATATGAGGAATACGGCACACACTTTATCCATGCAGGAGATGAATGGTATCTTCTTGCGGAAAAGGAATTACCGGAGGAAGAACGCTATGACGGCTATCCGCAGCTGGAAAACGGAGTGGGGATGGTCAGGCTTCTTCTAAATGAGTTTGACAAGGAGCTGGCATATATAGAAGGAGATGAAGAGACAGGGGAACTTTCTATCGCGACAGGAAAATTGATGGCGCCGTATCTGGAAGCAATGATGGAAAAAGTAAAGGAAAAATTTCCTAATAAAGATATCCATATTTATCCTATACGCAATGATTTCTTTGGGGAGCGCATCACGGTATCAGGTCTTATAACAGGTCAGGATCTGGTGGCGCAGCTAAAGGGAAAAAGGTTGGGAGAAAGGCTGCTTCTGCCCTGTAATATGCTGCGGGTGCAGGAAAATACCTTTTTAGATGATTTTACAGTAGAAGAAGTGGCTGATGCTTTACAAGTTCCGGTATATATTGTAAAATCAAGCGGACAGGATTTACTTGCCGCAGTACTCTGTAAGAATGAGGCTGCACAAGAAAGAGAGAACAGGTGAAGAGATAATTTGGATCAGGAAGGTAATAAATAATCATGAGTAAACCAGTAGTTGCGATTGTAGGCAGACCAAATGTAGGAAAATCTACATTATTTAATGCCCTGGCAGGGGAAATGATCTCTATTGTAAAAGATACTCCCGGTGTTACAAGAGACAGGATTTATGCAGACGTATCCTGGCTGGATTGGGAATTTACAATGATTGATACAGGAGGAATAGAACCGGACAGTAAGGATATCATCCTTTCACAGATGCGGGAGCAGGCACAGATCGCGATCGATACGGCGGATGTCATCATCTTTATTACAGATGTGAGACAGGGAGTTGTAGACGCAGATTCTAAAGTGGCAGATATGCTGCGCCGTTCAGGCAAGCCGGTACTTCTTTGTGTAAATAAAGTAGATAACTTTGAAAAATATATGCCAGATGTATATGAATTTTATAACCTTGGGATCGGAGATCCGATTCCGATCTCAGCAGCATCACGTCTGGGGATCGGCGATATGCTAGATGCAGTGGTTTCCCATTTTTTAGATGATGTGAAAGAAGAAACAGAAGATGATCGTCCGCGTATTGCGATTGTAGGAAAGCCAAATGTGGGGAAATCCTCTATTATCAATAAGCTTATAGGGGAAAACCGCGTGATCGTATCCGACATAGCAGGTACGACAAGAGATGCCGTGGACACAGAGGTCATACATGACGGACAGGAGTACGTTTTTATAGATACTGCCGGGCTGCGCCGTAAGAATAAGATCAAAGAAGAATTAGAAAGATATAGTATCATACGGACTGTGACCGCTGTGGAGCGAGCAGATGTGGTCCTTGTGGTGATCGACGCTTCAGAAGGAGTGACCGAGCAGGATGCAAAAATTGCCGGAATCGCACATGAAAGAGGAAAGGGGATCATCATAGTTGTCAATAAGTGGGACGCTATCGAGAAAAATGACAGAACAATGCGGGAATTTGAGGCTCGTGTCAGACAGACATTATCTTATCTGTCCTATGCAGAAATCTTGTATGTGTCTGCCAAAACAGGACAGCGTCTGCATAAACTTTTTGATACGATCGATATGGTGATACAGAATCAGACCCTTAGGATCGCTACAGGAGTATTAAATGAGATCATGACAGAAGCAGTGGCAATGCAGCAGCCGCCTTCAGACAAAGGAAAACGTCTAAAATTGTACTATATTACACAGGTTTCCGTAAAACCGCCTACTTTTGTTATTTTTGTAAATGATAAGGAACTGATGCATTTTTCTTATACAAGGTATCTGGAAAATAAAATTCGAGAGGCCTTTGGTTTCAGAGGTACTTCCTTAAAATTTTTTATCAGAGAAAGAAAGGAAAAGGAGCAGTAGAGAATGGAGCGGTTAATTTGTCTTGTGATTGGATACCTGTGCGGACTTTTGCAGACAGGATATTTAGTAGGAAAAATGAACCATATCGACATCCGGCAGAAAGGAAGTGGAAACGCCGGCTCTACCAACGCCCTGCGGGTTCTGGGGTGGAAAGCAGGGCTTATGACTTTTGCAGGGGATGTACTAAAATGTGTGATAGCAATCTTGCTCGTGCGTTATCTATACAGAGGAAGCGAGTGCCTTCCACTTTTGGCAATGTATGCAGGGGTTGGAGCAACGTTGGGGCACAATTTTCCTTTTTATTTAAAATTTAAAGGTGGAAAAGGGATCGCTGTGCTGGCAGGACTTGTCATTTCTACGAAAGTTTGGATGGCTTTGATCCCACTGGCTGCATTTTTGATCGCCGTGCTTTTCACAAGATACATATCTCTAGGTTCCCTTCTGGCATCGTCCATGTTTTTTTTAGAGGTTGTAGTCTGCGGACAACTGGGATGCTTTGACATGGAAGCTATGTATTTGTATGAATTGTATATACTTGTGTTTGCGCTGATGGTTCTCGCCTGGTACAGGCATAAGGATAATATCAAAAGACTGCTGGCAGGGACAGAGAATAAATTTGGTTCAAAGAAAAAGGAGTAAAAAGATGGCAAATGTAGGAATTCTTGGAGCAGGAAGCTGGGGGACAGCCTTATCGGTACTTTTAAGTGACAATGGACATCAGGTCACTGTTTGGTCTATTGATAAAGAAGAAGTAAAGATGCTGCAGCAAGAGCGGGAACATAAAGCAAAGCTGCCAGGTGTCAAGCTTCCGGAAAGCATGCGCATTACAAATAGTCTGGAAGAAGGGATCATTGGCAAAGATTTTCTCGTCCTTGCCGTGCCTTCTCCTTTTACGCGGGCAACTGCAAAGAAGATGTGCCCATATGTCAAAGAAGATCAGATCATCGTAGATGTAGCAAAAGGAATTGAAGAAACTACATTGTTGACTTTGTCCCGACAGATTGAACAGGAAATACCGCAGGCGGATGTCGCTGTATTGTCAGGACCCAGCCATGCGGAGGAAGTAGGGAGAAAGCTCCCGACGACCTGTGTGATCGGCGCAAAGTCAAAGCAGACAGCGCTGTATTTACAGTCTATGTTTATCAGCAGGGTATTCCGGGTATATATAAGTCCGGATATTTTAGGAATTGAGCTGGGTGGATCACTGAAAAATGTCATTGCTCTTGCGGCCGGCATTGCGGACGGACTGGGATACGGAGACAATACAAAGGCGGCTTTGATCACAAGAGGAATTGCAGAGATTGCAAGACTAGGTGTCAGGATGGGCGGTAAGATAGAAAGTTTCACTGGTCTGACCGGAATAGGAGATCTCATTGTGACCTGTGCCAGTGTACACAGCAGAAACAGAAAGGCAGGATATTTGATCGGGCAGGGAAGAACTATGCAGGAGGCATGTGAGGAAGTTAAGATGGTCGTGGAAGGTGTTTATTCCGCAAAAGCGGCAAAAAAACTGGCGGAACGATACGAAGTGTCCATGCCGATCGTAGAGCAGGTCAATGCCGTGTTATTTGAAGGAAAAGATCCTGCACAGGCAGTAGATGAATTGATGCAGAGAGCATCAAAGAGCGAACATGAAGAATTACCCTGGGAAGAATAAAGAAAGAATTTTGTAAAGAATAAAAAAGCAGAATAAATACCCCCTTGTAAGCATAGATTGTTATCAGCAGAATAAGGGGGTATTTTTATGGATTCATTTCAAGTATACAAAGATATGAAAGCACGGACAAACGGAGAAATCTATATTGGGGTAGTAGGGCCGGTAAGGACAGGAAAATCTACCTTTATTAAAAGGTTTATGGATCTTTTGGTGCTCCCCAATATGACGGATGAACACGCAAAGGAAAGAACACAGGATGAACTGCCGCAGTCAGCTTCCGGTGCGACGATCATGACGACAGAACCTAAGTTTGTGCCTAAAGAGGCGGCCACCGTAGATCTTTCGGAAGACGTACAAGTGAAGATCCGTCTTATAGACTGTGTGGGATATATGGTAGAGGGAGCGTCGGGACATACTGAAAAAGGTGAAGAACGTCAGGTTAAGACACCTTGGTTTGAGTATGAGATCCCGTTTACTAAGGCGGCGGCGATCGGCACTCAAAAGGTGATCCATGACCATGCGACGATAGGATTCGTGGTGACTACGGATGGCAGTATTGGGGAGATTCCCAGAGAAAATTATATAGACGCAGAAGAACAGACAGTCCGGGAATTGAAAAGTATTGGGAAGCCTTTTGTTATTTTGCTGAATTGTTTAAAGCCCTATACCCAGGAAGCAAAGGAGTTAAAAGAAGAATTAAGCCAGAAGTATGGAGTTACAGTTGTACCGGTAAATTGTGAACAGCTAAAAGCAGAGGATATTCATGATATCATGCAGCAGGTGCTCTATGAATTTCCAATCTCGGAAGTAGAATTTTTTATCCCTAAATGGGTAGAGATGCTCTCCAGAGAACATAAGATCAAGAAAGATGTCTTGGAAAATGCGCAGGCATTTATGCAAGGTATGAAGGATATACGAAGTGCTCTTAGCCAGCCGGAACTTAAGGAGAGTGCATACATAGAGAAAGCCGCGATAGAGAAAGTAGAAATGGATACAGGCTGTATCCGCATACGGATTGATTTCAAACAACAGTACTATTATGAAGTGCTGAGTGAACTGACAGGTGCCCAGATCAAAGGAGAATATGAATTGATCGCGGCGATGAAAGAACTTTCAGCGATGAAGGAAGAATATACGCAGATCAAAGATGCGTTTGCAGATGTGAAGCGGAAGGGATATGGGGTTGTAAGCCCGAAAAAGGAAGATATTATATTGGATGAACCGGTTATTATAAAACAGGGAAGTAAGTACGGTGTAAAGATTCATTCAGAAGCGCCCTCTATTCATATGATCCGTGCAGTCATAGAGACGGAGATCGCACCGATCGTCGGCAATGAAAAACAAGCCGAAGATCTGGTCGAATATATTAAAACGGAGAGTGAGACACCACAAGGAATATGGGGAACAAATATTTTTGGTAAGTCGATCGAAGAACTTGTTATGGACGGGATGAGAAACAAAATCACGATGATCAACGAGGAAAGTCAAGTGAAATTACAAGATTCCATGCAGAAGATCGTCAATGACAGCAATGGAGGGCTTGTGTGTATCATCATATGAGGTGTCCAGGAAAAGGAAAACAAAAACTTTTATGGTGAAAATGATCATTATGTAGTACAATACTTATAAGCTGAAAAAAGGAGTGAAAGCACATGAGCAGACAATATAAACGGATAAAACGTTGCTATGAATACTGTAGGTCAGTGACAGATTTTAAACCGGAAGTGGGGCTGATACTCGGTTCCGGACTTGGTGGATATGCAAAAAATATGAAAGTAGAATGCGAGATACCATATGGAGATATCCCGGAGTTCCCAGTTTCTACAGTGCAGGGACATGACGGAAGATTCCTTTTGGGCTACATAGGAGATACTCCGGCTATGGTGATGAAAGGCAGAGTACATTATTATGAAGGGTATTCCATGGAGGAAGTTGTCTTGCCTGTACGCCTGATGAAGATGATGGGCATAAAAGCTTTATTTCTGACAAATGCCGCAGGCGGGATCAATCAGAACTTTTCAGTCGGCGATTTCATGATGATAACAGATCAGATATCTAGCTTTGTACCGTCTCCCTTGATTGGAGCAAATATAGAAGAATTAGGCGAGCGTTTCCCGGATATGACACAGATTTATGATAAAGAATTACAGGAAGTGATCGCAAGGACAGCAAAAGAAGAAAAGATTCCACTTCAAAAAGGAGTGTATGTACAGACGAGCGGCCCTAATTTTGAGAGTCCGGCGGAAATCAAAATGTATGCTGCCGTTGGTGCGGATGCTGTGGGAATGAGTACTGCATGCGAGGCGCTGGCGGCACGGCATGCAGGTATATGTGTGTGCGGCATATCCTGCATATCCAATATGGCGAGCGGGATTTCGACAGAAGAATTGAGTCATCTGGATGTACAGGCAGTGGCGGATAAGCGAGCAGAGGAATTTGAACGGCTCGTGACAAAGATTATTATAAAGCTGCATGAGGGAGAAAATGAAGATGAACACAAGAATTTATAATGTGCAGATTTTGACGATGGAGGAAGGCAGGAAGAGGATAGTCGGAGAAGTCTGGATAGAAGACGATAGAATCGTTTATGTAGGACAGCCTAGGAACGAAGAAAACAGAAAATGGGATCTGGAGATCGATGGGGAGCAGAATCTATTGATGCCGGGATTCAAAAATGCACATACACATTCTGCGATGACTTTTTTAAGATCGCATGCAGATGATATGAAGCTGGATGACTGGCTACATAAGAAGGTTTTTCCGGCGGAGGCGTGCCTTACGGGGGAAGATGTATACTGGCTTACTAAACTGGCAATCCTGGAATATCTGACAAGCGGGATAACCGCCATGTTCGATATGTACATGTACCGGGCAGACGGTGCACGCGCAGCGCAGGATGCAGGTTTTCGAAATGTATTCTGCGAAAGCATTAATGATTTTGGCGGGACAATAGAGCAGGTGGAAGCAGACTATCTGACATATAATCAGGACAAGTCCAGGCTCATCTCTTATCAGTTAGGTTTTCACGCAGAGTATACGACCTCCAGGGAGAAGATGGAAGGAATCGCAGCCCTTGCCGCTAAGTATAAAGCGCCTGTTTATGTTCATTGTTCGGAGACAAAGCAGGAAGTCGAGGACTGTAAAAACAGAACGGGGATGACCCCTCCTGTTTATATGGATTCTTTAGGCTTGTTCCAGTACGGTGGCGGACTTTTTCATGGCGTGCATATGGAAGATGCGGATTTTGATGTTGTAAAAAACAGAGGGCTCTATATCGTGACCAATCCGGCATCTAATTTAAAGCTGGCAAGCGGTATTGCCCCGATCAAAAAGTATCTTGATATGCAGATTCCTATTGCTATCGGGACAGACGGACCGGCAAGCAACAATTGCCTGGATATGTTCCGGGAGATGTTTTTGGTAACGGGGCTGCAGAAAGTTGTCTGTGAGGATCCAGAGGCGGTGCCTGCGTTGGAAGTGCTTAAAATGGCGACTGTAAATGGAGCACATGCTATGGGGCTGACGGAATGTGATACACTGGAAGTCGGGAAAAAGGCAGATATGATCTTGATCGATCTAAAACAGCCGAACATGCAGCCTATGCAGCACATCGAGAAAAATTTGGTATACAGCGGCAGCAAGCAGAATGTAAAGATGACAATGATCGCGGGAAAAGTACTGTATCGAGACGGAGAGTTTTATCTGGACTCATCGAGGGATGAAATATACAGAGAGGCAGAAAAGACGGTCAGACGGATCTTGGGAGAGTGAAGACAGACAAACGGGGAGAACAAAAGTATAGAAAGGGGTACAAAAAGATGAAAGCAGCAATATTTATAGTGGATACAGGTATGTATAAAGCAAAGGCAGAAAGTGCGGCAGCAGCAGCGATGAAGAGAATGCTTGTTCAGGTGGGGTTTGAAGTAAAAGCAGTGGGAGCCCTTCCACAGGAAAAAGCGTTAGTGTCATCTGTCCTGCGCAAGCTTGCGGACACAGGAGCCGTAGATCTGATACTGACAACGGGAGCCTGCGGATACAGGGCTTCAGATTGTGCGCCGGATGCCCTGGCAGAGGCTGCGGACAGGCTGCTCCCCGGAATACCGGAAGCGGTACGGGCATATATGATCCGATATTCCAAAAAAGCGCTGTTAGATCGCAGTGCTGCCGGCATCAGAAAAAAGACGCTGATCGTGAACCTTCCGGACAGTGCAAAAGCAGCAAAAGAAGGATTGGAATATATCCTTCCGGAATTGGTGCAGATAGTGGAGACAATGAAGATATGATGAAAGTACTATATTTAGCACACAGTGGTTTTCTTGTTGAAATGGAAACAGCGTATTTCCTGTTTGATTATTATAAGGGGGAGCTTCCGAAGATCGATACGAAAAAGGAGTTCTATGTATTTGCAAGCCATGCGCATTACGATCATTTTCAGAAAGAGATTTTTATACTGCAGGAAACGATTCCGAAGATCCAGTATATTCTTTCTGCCGATATACAGGTAAATGAGAAAGGCAACATTCTCTTTGTAAGTCCGGGAGAGCAAAGAAGGATAGGAAGACTTAGGATAGAGACACTGCGTTCTACAGATGAAGGGGTGGCTTTTCTGCTCCATTATGCGGGGAAAACGATCTATCATGCAGGGGATTTAAACTGGTGGCATTGGGAAGGAGAAACCCAGAAGTATAACACACAGATGAGAAGATCTTATCAGCAGGAGATTAATAAACTGCAGAAAGAGAAAATAGATGTTGCCTTTGTACCAGTGGATCCCAGACTAGGAGAACAGTATTGTTTAGGATTGGACTGCTTTATGAAAAGAACAGATACAAAAGTGGTATTCCCGATGCATTTTTGGGAAGAGTATGATATTTTTCACAGGCTGTCTCTTGAGCAGTGCACAAAGGAGTATTTGGATAAGATCCAGATCATAGAAAAAGAAGGACAGACATTTTCTTTAGAATAGAGAATGAACTGTAGAATGAATCAGTGAAAAGAAAGGAATAAAGCGTATGCTTGTGAAAATATATACAGATGGCGCTGCACGGGGGAACCCAGATGGACCGGGGGGATATGGAACCGTACTGGAGTATGTAGATACAAAAGGAGAATTGCATATAAAAGAGTTATCGCAGGGGTATGTCCGCACGACCAATAACCGGATGGAACTGATGGCGGTGATCGCCGGACTGGAGGCACTGAACCGTGCGTGTGAAGTGGAGGTATATTCGGATTCAAAATATGTGGTAGATGCTTTTAATCAGCACTGGGTGGACAGTTGGCTGAAAAAGGGCTGGAAACGAGGAAAAAATGAACCGGTAAAAAATATAGATCTGTGGAAGAGGCTGCTGTCTGCTAAGGAGAAGCATCAGGTGCGTTTTTGCTGGGTAAAGGGGCATGACGGACATCCACAGAATGAACGCTGTGATACACTGGCGACGACAGCGGCGGACGGAACAGCATTGATCGTGGATGAAGGGGTAGACATGCAGAGGAAGTTATAGTATAATTTGAAATTGTGTTAAGTAAGACAGACAATCGCGGCTGACTGCGCAGGCAGCAGACGAGGAAAGTCCGGGCTTCATAGGGCGGGATGCCGGATAACGTCCGGTGGAGGTGACTCCAAGGAAAGTGCAACAGAAATAAACCGCCAGTGAGCGTTTTCAGGGTATACCTGGGAACTGTCAGCTGGTAAGGGTGGAAAGGCAGTGTAAGAGACTACCGCCTTGCTGGTAACAGGAAGGGCATATGTAAACCCCATCCGAAGCAAGACTAGACAGAAGCGATGTGGCGGCCCGTCACGCTTCAGGTAAGTCGCTTGAGCCCCGCGGCGACGCTGGGCCTAGATAGATGATTGTCCAACGACATAACCCGGCTTATCGTCTTGCTTAATATACAGTTATCACACAATCATTCTTTCGAATACTTCCGTAGTGTTAGCTCAATTCCGCTTACGCTTCATTTTGCTATCGGCTATCGCCGAATGAAAAAGAACAGCTCATACCCTGTGTCATGCTTGCATGTAAACAGGGTATGAGCTGTTCTTTTCTCACTTCTTGTTGCTTCGTTAAATATATAATTACAAACTATATTTTTCTTCGCAGTATTTACAACGGTATGTCTGTTTTTCTTCATCTGTCAGGACGAAAACATGATCTAGGCCTTGTTCAATGGAAGTGATGCATCTCGGGTTTTTACAGCGGATGACATTGGTGATCTCTTTTGGAAGATGAAGTTCTTTTTTAGACACGATCTCTTCATTCTCAATGATGTTTACTGTGATGTTATGATCGATGAATCCAAGTATATCCAGATCCATGAAGTCAATGGGGCATTCGATCTTCATAATATCCTTTTTTCCCATTTTTGTGCTTTTTGCATTTTTAATGATCGCGACACAACAGTCTAATTTATCCAAATGCAAATATTTGTAGATTTCCATACTTTTGCCGGCCTCAATATGGTCGAGTACAAAACCTTCAGAAATACGTCCTACATTTAAAGTATTTTTAACCATAATTATCTCCTTTACGTTAGTCTACATGAATGTCAAGCAGAGTGAGGATCAAAGCCATGCGCACATAAACGCCGTACTGCACCTGCTTAAAATATGCTGCTCTGGGATCGTCATCCACTTCAACGCTTATTTCATTGACACGCGGAAGCGGATGGAGAACATACATGTCAGAAGGAGCCAGGCGCATTTTCTTTTGATCCAATATATAGAAATCTTTCATGCGAACATAATCTTCTTCGTTGAAAAAGCGCTCTCTTTGGACTCGTGTCATATATAAAATATCAAGTTCAGGCATAGCTTCTTCCAGACGGACAACCTCTTTATAAGGAATGTTCAGTTTATCCAATACATCGTGACGCATATATCCAGGCAGGCGCAACTCTTCTGGTGAAATAAGAATAAAACGGATGCCGGGATAGCGCACAAGAGCATGGATGAGAGAATGAACGGTACGTCCGAATTTTAAGTCGCCGCACAGACCGATGGTCATATTGTCAAGCCGTCCTTTGACGTTTAAGATTGTCAAGAGGTCAGTCAGGGTCTGCGTAGGATGCTGATGTCCGCCATCCCCGGCATTGATGACTGGGATCGAGGAATGTTGGCTGGCTACCATTGGGGCACCTTCTTTAGGATGACGCATAGCACATATATCTGCATAGCAGGAAATTGTGCGGATCGTATCAGACACACTTTCCCCTTTTGCGGCAGAACTGGAGTCAGCAGAAGAAAAACCCATGATACTGCCGCCTAAGTTCAGCATAGCCGCCTCGTGGCTCAAACGAGTACGTGTACTCGGTTCATAAAACAGTGTGGCAAGTTTCTTTCCGGCGCAGGCATGTGCGTATTTTTCAGGATGTTTTTCAATATCCTGTGCCAGATTCAACAGTTTGTCCAGTTCTTCCACAGAAAAATCCAATGGACTCATTAAATGTCTCATAAATAAAATATCCTCCTATTTTTGCCGGTAACAGCCGGTAGTTTTTTATCTGTATGTGCGCAATTCTTCCAGGGATCTGCGTTGAGGAGCTTCAGGTTCTATGGCTGGATATCCGACTGCGATCAGAGCAGCCAGCTCCTGTTCTTTAGGAATGTCAAGAAGGCTTGCAATCCCATCTTCATCGAAAATTCCCATGATCACAGTTCCCAGACCCTGTTCTTTTGCGGCGAGACAGAAGGACTGCGCGCATATACCTGCGTCGAACATCTGCCAGCGGTCTCCTTTTTGGGTAGAAAAAGAACCATCCCGTTCATAACCACAACGCCCTTTTATAAAAGTCAGTGCGACCAGCATAGGGACCTGGCTGATGATTTTAGAATTATATGCAGGCATATACTGATCAGCAATCTGCTTTAAAATAGAAGTGTCTTCAATTAAAATATAACGGGTGATTTGGGTATTTTTCCAAGAAGGGGAATAAGAAACAGTTGAAATAATAGAATCCATAATAGAATGATCGATCTGATCCGGTTTGTATCTGCGGATACTTCTTCGAGTTTTAATACATTCCGTGATATTCATATATGTAACCTCCCTGTCTGAAAACACAAGTCTTAGAAGAAAGACCTGCGGGAAAATTTCCTTCCTCTAATAATATACTATCTATAAAAGATTTTCAACTGGAAATTTTCAAGCTTCAGAACAGGGGATTTACAAGATCTAGGACAGGAATTTCTCGAAAATAAGACCGGCTCCAAACCAAAGCGGGGCATAGTCGAAGCGTATCACGCCGTTTACATTAAAACGAGAGTCTGTGTAATCCCAGGGACAGGCGTGATGCTTTTTCAAGATCATACCGGTCGTATACTCTCCGGCGAAAATACAGCAGGCATATATACTTCCGCGCAGGAGGGGATTTCTCCCTTTTAACAGACGACAGACAGGCGCTAAAAGACATGCCATGCCATAGATTGGGAACATCCAGATAGAAGTATGCGCCGTAAGGGTATGCTCTTTGTTTTGCAGGGAATGAAGCCCTGTAAAAAGGATTTCCATGCACCATCCAAGGGTGCCGCATAAGATAAATTTATTCTTCATAAGAAAAAGTATGAGTTAGAAACGTAGATTTTATGCCTGAAATGTATTATAATGTGATTTAGTTTTTGAAAAAGGAGAAAAAGGATGGCAACACTTGAGGAATTAAGAGATCAATTAGATAAGATCGACGATGAGATCGTTCAATTATATGAAAAACGGATGCAGGTCTGCAGTGAAGTCGGGGAATTTAAGATCCAGTCTGGACGAAAGGTATTTGACCGTACAAGGGAGAAAAATAAACTAACAGATGTGGCGTCCAAAGTATCCGGGGAATTTAATAAAAAAGGAATCCAGGAGCTGTATCAACAGCTTATGTCCATGAGCAGAAAACTGCAGTATCAGCAGCTTGTTTCGGCAGGGGCACTTGGAAGATTGCCGTTTATTCAGGTGGATTCCCTTGAAAAAGATTCTGCCAGAGTTGTTTTTCAAGGGGTGGAAGGGGCTTATGGACAGGCAGCAATGCAGAAATATTTCGGGAAAAACGTAAATAGTTTTCATGTGCGGACATTTCGTGATGCAATGGAGGCGATAGAGGAAGGTGCCGCAGACTATGCAGTGTTACCTATTGAGAATTCTTCCGCGGGAGCAGTAAACGAGATGTATGATCTGTTGGATGAATTTGAAAATTATATTGTGGCAGAGACGGTCATCCCCATTACCAATACTCTTGCAGGAGTGCCGGGCGCTTCTCTTACAGATATAAAGAGAGTATATTCTAAGGCAGAGGCTTTGATGCAGACTTCCAGATTTCTGGATAAACATGCAGACTGGCAGCAGATCAGTGTGGTCAATACGGCGATCGCAGCGAAAAAGATATTGGAGGATCGGGATAAAACACAGGCGGCTGTATGCAGCGCATATGCGGCTAAGATATACGGTCTGTCATCTTTGATAGAGGAAATAAATAACGAACCAAATAATTCGACGCGTTTTATCGTGGTCACAAATCAGAAAATATTCTTAAAAGAAGCGAATAAGATCAGTATTTGTTTTGAATTGCCCCATGAAAGCGGGTCGCTGTATACGATCCTTTCTCATTTTATATATAACGATTTAAATATGACAAAGATCGAATCTCGTCCTATGGAAGGGAGAAACTGGGAATACCGTTTTTTTGTTGATTTTGAGGGAAATATGGCAGAACCGGCTGTGAAGAACGCGATCCGGGGACTCAGAGAGGAAGCAAGAAATCTAAAAATTTTGGGGAATTATTAACAGGTGAGGAAGAACAATGAGAACAAACGAACTAATGCTGTACAAGCATATGGATTATGAAAAAGTCTTAAAAGATATGACTTTTTTAATGGAGAATTATCATAACAGTTATTATAATATAGAGGATCTGCGAGGGCTTCTTTTTGACTGCATGAATGAAATCTTAGAAATTTCTACAAGTCATGGATTTGAGGGTAACTTATGGCATACATATCTTACTTTTCTGCTGGCAAATGATGAGAATGCCTACAGCACTTCATGCGAAATTGTCGGTAAAGTTAAGGGCAGTATCAATACGATCGCGGAACATGACTTCGCTATTTTTAAAGAATTATTTGATTATGATTTTCAGCCCATGGAGAATGCGCTGAAGGCAGAGTGCCTGTCAGTATTGTTTTCTTATCAAAATGGAAATAACGGAGGCAAGATTTTTAACCGCCGTATCCGGGACAGGATCTGCGACCTTAGCCGATCTCTTGGAAAAGCAGAGTCAATAGAAGCATTTCAGGATAAACTGACGGAGTTTTACAAAGAATTCGGTGTAGGAAAATTAGGACTTCACAAGGCGTTTCGGATAGAACATGAAGAAGGAGAAAAGCCATCGATCGTTCCGATCACGAATATTGCACATGTACATCTGGACAATCTGGTCGGTTATGAGATTGCCAAGAAAAAGCTGATCGATAATACGAAAGCGTTTGTGGAGGGGCGCCGCGCAAATAATTGTCTCCTCTACGGCGATGCGGGGACTGGGAAATCTTCTTCTATCAAAGCAATTTTAAATCAATATTATGATCAGGGACTGCGTATGATCGAAGTTTATAAACATCAGTTTCAAGACTTAAACGATGTGATCGCGCAGATTAAAAACAGAAATTATAAATTTATCATCTATATGGATGATCTGTCTTTTGAAGAATTTGAAATCGAATACAAATACCTGAAGGCTGTGATCGAAGGCGGATTGGAGCGAAAACCGGAAAATGTCTTGATCTATGCCACCTCGAACCGCAGGCATCTTGTAAGAGAGACTTTCAGAGATAAAGCAGACAGAGATGAAGAACTTCACACGAATGATACAGTACAGGAAAAGCTGTCTTTAGTGGCAAGGTTTGGCGTAACGATTTATTTTGGTTCTCCGGATAAAAAAGAATTTCAGAGGATCGTAAAAGAACTGGCGAAGACAAATAATATCACTATGGCGGAGGAAAAGCTTCTTCTAGAAGCGAATAAGTGGGAATTATCCCATGGAGGAATGACAGGCAGGACAGCCCAGCAGTTTATTGATTATCTGCTTGGACAGGAACAAGAAACTGTCAGAAATTAGAAAAGAGAGAGTATATGAAGCAAAATAGAAAGAAAAAACACATTGCTTCAGTCCTTTGTATGATCGTTTTATTATGCACAGGAGTGACAATCCTGACAGGCTGCAGGCAGGAAACATCGAAAAAGCTGGTAGACAGCGCGGCAAAAAACATGGAGAAAGAGGAATCTTTTGCAAATACGGTGAAGCTGGATATAGGAGTGGAAACTGTAGTAGACAGCAGGGGGATATCCATGGAGATGGATATGGAGTCCACTGCCCGTCCAAAAGCGGGACATGCAAAGGGAACCGCAAAAGTGCATGTAAAAGGCGCGGAGGTTGCCAGCGATATAGAAATTTATCAGGTGACAGAAGGAGAAAAACACGTAACATACAGCAGTATTTATGGAGAGTGGATGAAAGAAGAAGCAGATACTTCTGCGCAGATCGGAGTCAATGAAAGTTTTTTTCAGTCTGCAAAAGAACACATGGAAGAATTTCATCTGTCTGGAGAGACTGTGGAGGTGGAGGGACAAGAGTGCTATCAGATGTATGGAAATATTCCATGCAAAGAATTGACAGATTTTTTGGGGAAAGAAATGATCTATGCGTTTGGACTTTTGGAACTGCCGGACATGGAAACAATAGAAAATATGGAAATTCCTGTGACTTTTGATGTATATAAAAAAGAAATGCTTCCGGCAAGGATGATCGTAGACATGAAAGAAGCGGTGGATGGTCTGTATGACTCCTATGGGCAGGGGGAAAATGTAAAAGATTTTACGATTGAACTTGTCTTCAGAAAGTATGGAGAAATCGAAAAAATACAGGTGCCTGTGGAAGTGAAAGAAGCGGCGGAGTAAATGTTACTCCGCCCTTTTAATGTTTCGTATGTCGCTGTCGATTACGAGGGAATAATTTGTGTAATAGACAACGAAGCCGGGTTTTCCGCCTTTGGGTTTCTTCACATGTTTTTTCTCAACATAGTCGATTTCTACTTTTTCTCCGCCTTTCATACTGGAATAATAAGCGGCGAGACGGCCTGCGTCCTCAAAAGTAGAATCTGGCAGTTCCTGTCCTTCTGATTTGACGATCACATGGGAACCGGGCGCGTTCTTTGTATGGAACCACCAGTCATTTCCAACGGCAAAGTCAAAGGTCAGCCAGTCGTTTTGCAGATTGTTTTTTCCCACATACATGTGAAAACCATCGGAGGATATATAGTGGAGCGGCAGATTTTTGATCTTTACTTTTTTCTTTGTAAATTTACGACGCATATAACCGGAACGGATCAATTCTTCTTTGATCTCAGCTAAATCTTCTTCGGTAAGGGCAATATCCAGTGCAGTCTGGATAGACTCTAGATATAAAATCTCCTCTTTTGTTTCCTTAAGCAAGTGAGAGAGCGCTTCAAAGGTGCGTTTCTGTTTGTTATATTTATCAAAATAGTGTTGTGCGTTTTCAGCGGGCGTTTTTTGAGTGTCGAGAGGAATGGATACCATTTTATTCGTATAGTAATTTAGGGCATCCAATTTTTCCGCGCCTTCTTTCAGACCGTATCCATATGTGTGGATGAGTTCTCCGTATACTTTGTATTTATCACGGTTTTGCGTATCTTTCAATTGCTTGAGCTGCAAGTCATATTTTTTGCGGTTCCTTTCCAGAGCAGTCTGCACGATATGGCGCAGATCGGCAGATTTCTGGCGTATACGGGTACGTGTGTTGCGCAGAGCGTAGTAGGTTTCTAATACAGCAG
The DNA here is from genome assembly GCF_037890075.1 of Mediterraneibacter sp. ICN-202921. Classification (NCBI taxonomy): domain Bacteria; kingdom Bacillati; phylum Bacillota; class Clostridia; order Lachnospirales; family Lachnospiraceae; genus Mediterraneibacter; species Mediterraneibacter sp. ICN-202921. Next base: position 41,669 of record NZ_JBBKBE010000001.1, read on the forward strand.
AAACAGAGGAAAACTCTTTTCGGTTTAAGGCAGAAAAATGTGTCAGCGGCAGTGCGGAGAATTCCTTTGGCTCTTCCCCGTCGTAATAGATCGCGGGAGTGAAACTCTTATTTTTTACATCAGAAAAATAAATGGAAAACTGGGTGTATAAATGATGCAGGATGTCCGTAGAAAGATCCTTGGCAGGAAGTCTGGAATCTATGCCGGATAAAAAAGCAATCTCTTCTGCTGTTACGGGGCTGATGCCTGTAAAACTAGTATATATTGCTTTGGAAAGAGGCATAGGCTTTTCTGCCAGCAGACAGATAAATTCCTTTTCTGCTATATGCAAAGGATCTGCTTTTTGCATTGTATCGGGAATGAAATAGGTCCTTCCGGGCAGAACTTCACGGACAGAACTCATCTGGGCAGGAACGTGCTTGATACTGTCGATGATCCTGCCGTCTCCGTCACAAAAAATGATATTGCTGTGTTTTCCCATGATCTCTACGATCAGATCTTTTCGGCACAGATCGCCTAATTCGTCTAAGTGCTCGATTGTGAAACAGATGATACGCTCCAGATTGGGCTGTCGTATATCTACAATTCTGCCTCCGTTTATATGCTTTCTCAAGAGCATACAGAAGTTGGGCGCTGTCATGGGACTTGTTTTTGTTGTTTCAGTAAGATAGATCAATGGAAGGGAGGCGCTTGCAGAGATATAAAGCCGTTTTTGCCCTGCAAGAGATTTTATCGTCAGAAGCAGTTCATCGGTTTCCGGCTGTGCTATTTTCGCGATCCTTCCATTAAGTAATTCTGTTTTTAATTCGTGGACAAGGTTTGCCACGACGATTCCATCAAAAGCCATATAGTATCCTCAATTCATATAGTATTAGACAATGCCGGGCCTCATAAGAGTTACAGGCTGCCTTTTGGGTTAAGGTTTCATATTATACCTACAAATGATACCATAAGAAATTTGGATTTTCATCAGAAAAGCATAAAATTTATCTGTGTACAGCCATATTTTTTGAAAATACTAAAAAAGATTTTTAGAAGGTTGACCGTATCCTATTACAGGGGGTATAATATCGTAAGTGTAGAAAGGGGTTTTACGCAAATTTAAAATAGGAAAACAGAGGATATATATATGATAAAAAGCATGACTGGTTATGGAAGATGTGAGATACAAAAAGACTCCAGAAAATATACGGTAGAATTAAAAAGCGTGAATCATCGCTATCTGGATGTCAATATCCGTATGCCTAAGAAACTGAACTTTTTTGAGACGGCTATCCGGAATCTGCTGAAGCAGTATGCGAACCGGGGAAAAGTAGATATATTTATTTCTTATGAAAATCTGTCAGAAGGAGAAGGCGCTTTAAAGTATAACCAGGCTCTTGCGGGTGAATACTTGAAGTATTTAAAACAGATGGAGACAGATTTTTCTCTGGAAAATGATATAAAGGTATCTGCATTGTCGCGGTATCCAGAAGTATTGACTTTGGAAGAACAGTGTGAAGATGAAGAGGAATTGTGGGAAGGCTTAAAAGAGGCGCTTACCGGTGCTTTTGCACAGTTGGTGGAGACAAGAGAGGCAGAAGGACGTCATTTAAAAAAAGATATATTGGAAAAACTGGTCGGTATGGAGAGCCTCCTCTCATCTGTTGAGGAAAGGTCGCCTGAGATTGTGTCAGAATATCGCGAAAAATTGGAAAATAAAGTCAAAGAACTTCTTGCCGATACACAGATAGAGGAAAGCCGAATCGCGGCAGAAGTTGTTTTATTTGCGGATAAGATCTGTACGGATGAAGAAGTAGTCAGATTAAGAAGCCATGTTTCACACATGAAAAATACACTGGAGGAAAAAGAGGGGATCGGCAGAAAGTTAGATTTCCTTGCACAGGAGATGAACCGTGAGGCAAACACGATCTTGTCGAAGGCAAATGATCTGGAAGTATCTAATTATGCGATCGGATTAAAGACAGAGATTGAGAAAATCAGAGAGCAGATACAAAATATAGAATAGATAAGTTGGAGAAAGATATGAGAAAAAGAGGAATTTTGATCGTTGTTTCTGGATTTTCCGGTTCTGGAAAAGGGACACTTATGAAGGAATTGCTTTCAAATTACAGTGAAACCTATGCGCTGTCTGTGTCTGCAACGACCCGTAAACCAAGAGCGGGCGAACAGGAGGGCAGAGAATATTTCTTCAAAACAAAAGATGAATTTGAAAAAATGATTGCGAAAGAAGAACTGATAGAGTATGCTAAGTATGTGGAAAATTATTACGGTACACCAAGAGCATACGTAGAAAAAATGTTGGACGCCGGAAAAGACGTGATCTTGGAGATAGAGATCCAGGGCGCTCTGAAGGTGAAAGAAAAGTTCCCGGACACATTGCTTTTATTTGTTACACCTCCGTCTATAGAAGAATTGAAACGACGTCTGATCGGCAGAGGAACAGAATCTATGGAGATTATAGAATCTCGTATGAAGCGTGCCGCACAGGAAGCGGAAAAAATGGAGTGTTATGATTATTTGATCATCAATGACAACTTAAGAGCATGTGCCGAGAAGATGCACTCTATCATACAGGGAGAGCATTTGCGCAGTGACCGTAACATGGAATTTATACAGGAAATTAAAGCTGAATTGAATGAAATTTGAGAAGAAGTAAGAAAGGAGACAAAATATGCTGCACCCATCTTATACAGATTTGATGAAAGTGGTAAATAAAGATGTTGAAGAAGGAGAGACAAAGATCGTAAACAGCCGTTACTCGATCGTCCTTGCGACATCAAAACGGGCAAGACAACTGATAGACGGAGAGCTTCCGCTTGTTCATGCAAAAGACGGAGAAAAACCGCTTTCCATAGCAATTGAAGAACTGAATGAAGGAAAGTTGAAGATTATCGCTGAAAATGCAGAAGAATAAAAAGAAAGGGCAGATGCACATGTGGTATCTGTCCTTTCCACTATGAAGGAGAAGAAGATGAAGCTGTTATTTATTTCTCTTGGCTGCGATAAAAATCTAGTAGATACAGAGGTTATGCTTGGACTTTTGCATGAAAAAGGGTACCAGATGACCGATGATGAGACAGAGGCGGATGTGATCGTGGTCAATACCTGCTGCTTTATCCATGACGCGAAGGAAGAAAGCATCCAGAATATTTTGGATATGGCAAGGTACAAAAAAGAAGGTAGATTAAAGGCGCTGATCGTGACAGGATGTTTGGCGCAGAGATATCGTCAGGAAATCTTAGAAGAGATACCTGAAGTAGATGTGGTACTCGGTGTTACTGCATATGATAAAATATTAGAGGCTGTGGAGGAGGCTCTGCAAGGGAAAAGTGAGCTGATCCTAGAAGATAAAGACGCATTGCCTCTGGTCGACACAAAGCGTCTGGTTACTACAGGCGGACATTTTGCTTATTTGAAGATCGCGGAAGGGTGTGATAAACACTGTACTTACTGCATCATTCCTAAAATACGCGGTAATTTCAGGAGTATCCCGATGGAACGTCTGATAAGAGAGGCAGAATATCTGGCAGAGCAAGGAGTGAGGGAACTCATTTTAGTGGCGCAGGAGACGACACTTTACGGAAAAGATCTGTATGGGCAGAAAACGCTTCCTTTGCTTTTAAAGAAATTATGTGAGATCAAGGGGATACGGTGGATACGTCTGTTATATTGTTACCCGGAGGAAATCACGGATGAGTTGATCCAGGTGATCAAGAAAGAAAAGAAGATCTGTCACTATTTGGATCTGCCTATACAGCATGCCAGTGATGCGGTGCTAAAGCGCATGGGAAGAAGAACCACAAAGGCAGAACTCAAAGAAATCATTGGAAAACTTCGTAAAGAGATCCCGGATATTTGTCTGCGCACAACGCTGATCACAGGCTTTCCGGGGGAGACAGAAGAACAGCATGAAGAACTGATGGAGTTTGTGGATGAGATGGAATTCGACAGATTGGGAGTCTTTACGTATTCTGCCGAAGAAGATACACCTGCTGCTTCTATGCCAGATCAGATCCCAGAGGAGATCAAGGAAGAAAGGCAGGCACAGCTGATGGAGCTGCAGCAGGAAATTGCTTTTGAAAATGAAGAAGCGATGATAGGAAAAGAAGTGCTGGTCATGATAGAAGGCAAAGTAGCAGATGAAAATGCCTATGTGGGACGTACATATCGGGACGCTCCGAATGTGGACGGTCTGATCTTTATTAACACAGAGGAGATAATGCTCTCCGGAGACTTTGCGAAAGTGAAGGTGACAGGCGCTGTAGAGTATGATTTGATAGGAGGATTAGTAGAATGAATCTACCAAATAAATTAACAGTATTGAGAGTGATCATGGTTCCTTTTTTTGTGTTTTTTATGCTGACGGACGTAGGGGGAGATGCAAATAAATGGATTGCTCTTGCGCTTTTTGCCATCGCCAGTCTTACGGATATGTTGGATGGGAAGATTGCGAGAAAGTATAATCTAGTGACAAATTTCGGAAAATTTATGGATCCGCTTGCGGATAAGCTGCTTGTGTGTTCCGCTATGATCTGTCTGATCCCACAGAAAAAACTATCTGCTTGGATTGTTATTGTGATCATTGCAAGAGAATTTATCATCAGTGGTTTTCGCCTGGTGGCGTCCGACAATGGGATTGTGATCGCTGCAAGTTACTGGGGAAAATTTAAAACGGTATTTCAGATGATGATGATCATTGTCTTGATCGCAGATTTCGGCGGCGTATTTGACGTGATCGGGGAAGTTCTTATCTGGGCAGCATTAGCGCTGACGGTGATCTCCTTGATTGATTATATTGTGAAAAATAAACAGGTATTGACCCAGGGAGGAATGTAAAGTGCAGCTGGAAGAACGCGTAGTAGAAGTACTTGCACGGCGGCATATGACGGTGACTGCGGCAGAGTCTTGTACCGGAGGACTTATCGCAGGGACATTGGTCAATGCGGCAGGCGCGTCAGAAGTTTTAAACGAAGGGTATGTGACGTATTCTAATGAGGCAAAAGAGCGTCTGGTAGGAGTTCGGCATGACACATTAGCAGTCTATGGCGCCGTGAGCGCACAGACAGCAGAAGAAATGGCATGCGGAGCGGCAAAGGCGGCAGGTGCAGATGCGGCGCTGAGCGCAACAGGGATCGCAGGGCCGGGAGGCGGGAGTAAAGAAAAGCCAGTAGGGCTCGTCTATATAGGCTGTTTCGTAAATGGCGAAACAGCAGTGAAGGAGTGTCATTTCAAAGGGGATCGTATGGAAAACCGAAAAAGAACGGTGCAGGCTGCCTTGGAAATGCTGCTTGAAATGTTAGAGAAAGTGCCTGGATAGAGGGCAAACTTGTATAAAGTACCGATTGACGAATGTCGAAAATTGTGCGAAAATACCTTTATATGGTGCAGGGCTGACCTTTCGCGACAGAAGGCGTAAGGTCGTCCGTTTTTGCGCGGAAAATGCAACGTACCGTATAGGTAGAAAAGTATACATATTTGAAAGGAGTTTTAACATGATTTATTCACATGAAGTAGAAATGATGTGTCCGGTGGCTCAAGGTGCTAATCACGGACCAGCTCCGATTCCGGAAGAAGCAAAATGGGTACAGGCAAAGGAAATCAAAGATATTTCCGGTCTGACACATGGTGTCGGCTGGTGTGCTCCGCAGCAGGGAACATGTAAACTGACTCTGAATGTAAAAGATGGTATCATCCAGGAAGCTCTGGTAGAGACGATTGGATGTTCTGGAATGACACATTCTGCTGCTATGGCATCTGAGATCCTTCCGGGAAAAACTATTTTAGAGGCGTTGAATACAGACCTTGTCTGTGATGCGATCAATACAGCAATGAGAGAATTGTTTTTACAGATCGTATACGGAAGAACACAGAGTGCATTCTCTGAGGATGGACTTCCGATAGGTGCCGGCTTGGAAGACCTCGGAAAAGGACTGCGTTCTCAGGTGGGAACAATGTATGGAACATTGGCAAAAGGTCCTCGTTACCTGGAAATGGCAGAGGGATATGTAACAGGTATTGCACTGGATGATAAAGATGAGATCATCGGATACCAGTTCGTAAGCCTTGGAAAATTCACTGATTTTATTAAAGCAGGCGATACACCGAACGATGCATGGGAGAAAGCAAAGGGACAGTATGGCCGTGTAGATGACGCAGTGAAGATCATTGATCCGCGTAAAGAGTAATTACATACAGGCAGTATCAATAAAAATGACAGCGTCGTTATGCAAACCTGTACAAGAGTTTGCTGACAGCGGCGACATGTATTGCACGTAAGCATGGAAAATACACATGCTAAGTGTTCATAACGAGGAGGACAAGTAAATGGCTTTATTTGAATCATATGAAAGAAGAATTGATAAAATCAATGAAGTATTGAACAGTTACGGCATTGCTTCTCTGGAGGAAGCGGAGAAGATCACAAAAGATGCTGGACTGGATGTTTACAATCAGATCAAAGGGATTCAGCCGATCTGTTTTGAAAACGCATGCTGGGCATATATCGTAGGCGCTGCGATCGCGATCAAGAAAGGCTGTACAAGAGCAGCAGACGCAGCAGCAGCTATTGGTGAAGGACTGCAGGCATTCTGTATTCCTGGTTCTGTTGCAGATCAGAGAAAAGTAGGTCTGGGACATGGAAATCTTGGAAAAATGCTTTTGGAAGAAGAAACAGACTGTTTCGCATTCCTGGCAGGGCATGAATCCTTTGCGGCAGCAGAAGGTGCGATTGGTATCGCAGAGAAGGCGAATAAAGTACGTAAGAAACCACTTCGTGTTATCCTGAATGGTCTTGGCAAAGATGCCGCAAAGATCATTTCTAGAATCAATGGTTTTACTTATGTACAGACAGAATATGATTATTATACAGGAGATCTTAAAGAAGTATCCAGAACGGCTTATTCAGACGGACTTCGTTCCAAAGTAAACTGCTATGGAGCAAATGATGTCCGTGAAGGCGTAGCAATCATGTGGAAAGAGGGCGTGGATGTTTCTATTACAGGAAACTCAACAAATCCGACACGTTTCCAGCATCCGGTTGCAGGAACATATAAGAAAGAATGTATTGAAGCAGGAAAGAAATATTTCTCCGTTGCATCCGGCGGTGGTACAGGACGTACACTGCATCCGGACAACATGGCTGCTGGTCCGGCTTCCTATGGTATGACAGATACTTTAGGACGTATGCATTCTGATGCGCAGTTCGCAGGCTCTTCTTCCGTACCGGCTCACGTAGAGATGATGGGTCTGATCGGAGCAGGAAACAACCCGATGGTTGGTATGACTGTTGCAGTAGCTGTAAGTATCGAGGAAGCAGCAAAGGAAGGTAAATTCTAAGAAACAGCGTAAAATAAAGAGTTTTAAGAGCAGTAAGGAGTGGTTCGATGTATGGAAATACAGACCACTCCTACATTATTCCTACACTAAGTCTACACCCACAAGTCTACATCTAAAAACACAGATTACATTCTATTTTATTTTTTCTATTTCATTTCTAAGCCAATTAAGAGCCCGTTCAGGTAGTTAATTTGTTGTATAATGTTGAAATATGTTGGAGATAACAGCGATACCGGATACCTTATAGGTGTATTACCATCCCAATTATAAAGATATTTTTAAGTAAACGAACTCGAAAATTGCCAGTTTGTGGAATGCGAAAATCTATATGAAAGACAGAAAAACATCGTAGTAATACGGTGTTTTTTATTTCCAACAGAGGTGTTGTATCATACGCTACCAAATTTTTTGATATGAAAAGTATGAAGACATAGTATTGGTTTACAATAAATGGAATTGGATATACCAGATACCAAGCTGATAATTTTATAATAGTACTTATAAAAGTTTAATATTCAATATAATTACACAATATTTGTTTGTATAATTGCACAATATTTATCTGTATAATTGACATAATTTATACGGAATAGTATAATGATAAAAAAGTAACAAAATCTGGTATGACCAATTATGAAGAGGAGGGATGAGAAAATGGAAGAATTTAGAGTCCTGGAGATCAAACAGAGTGTTTTTGCGGATAATGACAGACGGGCGGAAGAAGTCAGAAATACATTAAAAGAAGAAAAAGTATTTCTTTTGAATTTGATGGCGTCGCCGGGCGCTGGTAAAACAACGACACTGCTCCGTACGATCGAACAATTGAAAGAAAAGATGCGTATCGGTATTATGGAGGCAGATATAGATTCAGATGTAGATGCTCAGGCAGTTGCTAGTATGGGGGTCAGAACAATCCAGCTGCATACGGGAGGTATGTGTCATCTGGATGCAGATATGACAATGCAGGGGTTAGAGGGACTTACAACGAAGGAAACGGATCTGGTGATTTTGGAAAATGTGGGAAATCTGGTCTGTCCTGCGGAGTTTGACACCGGAGCGATAAAAAACGTGATGATCTTAAGTGTACCAGAAGGTGACGATAAACCGTTAAAGTATCCGCTTATGTTTTCTGTCTGTGATGTAGTGCTGATCAATAAGACGGATGTGATGCCGTATTTTGATTTTGATATGGAAAAATGTAAAGAAAATATCAGGATGAGAAACCCGGAGGCAGAGATTATTCCCATTTCTGCAAAGACGAAAGAGGGAATAGATAAATGGTGTGAATGGCTTGAAAGAGAAGTAAGAATGTTTCAGGAGGGAGCAGAGGGATGAGTGAAGAACGGACACTGATTTTGAAATTAGGGCAGAAGATTACGGACCGGATCGGACATAAGGTGACGGTAGAGGATCCGGAATATTGGGGACTTGCCAGTGTAGTGACAGACGAGATGGCAGAAGTGGCGCTGAAGATGAAAGTCCGTAAGCCTATGACTTTCCGGCAATTATTGAAGGCAACAAAAAAAGAGGAAAAAGAGCTAGAAAAACTGCTGCATGAAATGTGTGTTGTGGGACTTTTGGAATATAATTGGGAAAATCCGGCACATGAAAAGCAGTATGTACTGCCTATGTTTGTGCCGGGAAGCGCAGAGTTTACCAATATGAATAAAGAGCAGCTGGAAAAGCATCCGGAATTGGGCCGTTTCTTTGAGCGTATGTCTCGTCTGCCGCTTGAAAAAGTAACGCCTATGGTGCCGCCGGGCGGAGCCGGGATCGGTATGCATGTTATTCCCGTGGAAAAGGCGATCGAGATGGAAAATCAGTCTGTGGATATTGAGCATATTTCACACTGGCTGAAAAAGTATGAAGGAAAATATGCTGCAAGCCCCTGTTCCTGTAGAATGTCCCGCCAGACATTTGATGAAGGATGCGCCGATGATCCGGCGGACTGGTGCATTGCTGTAGGCGATATGGCGGATTATGTGGTAGAGACGAATAAGGGCGGCCGCTACATTACATATGACGAGGTAATGGAAATCTTAAAGAGGGCAGAAGACAATGGCTTTGTACATCAGATCACCAATATTGACGGAGAAAACAAGATATTTGCCATCTGTAATTGTAACGTGAATGTATGTTATGCACTGCGGACCTCGCAGCTTTTTAATACGCCAAATCTTTCTCGTTCTGCTTATGTGGCACGGGTAACGGCAGAGGATTGTGTGGCATGCGGACGCTGTGTGGAATATTGTCCGGCGGGAGCGGTCAAGTTGGGGCAGAAGCTGTGCACAAAGGATGGACCTGTGATTTATCCGAAACAGGAATTGCCGGATCGCGTAAAATGGGGACCGGAAAAATGGGATGAAGACTACCGGGACAACAACCGGATCAACTGTTACGATACCGGAACAGCTCCCTGCAAGACAGCCTGTCCTGCGCACATTGCCGTGCAGGGCTATTTGAAAATGGCTGCCCAAGGAAGATATACAGATGCACTTGCATTGATCAAAAAGGAAAATCCATTTCCGGCGGTATGCGGGCATGTTTGTAATCGAAGGTGCGAGGATGCCTGTACAAGAGGTACGGTGGATGAAGCGGTGGCGATCGACGAAGTGAAGAAATTCATCGCAAGAAAAGACCTGGATGAAAAAGAACGCTATATCCCTCCTATCGTACCGCCTACAACAGGAAGGTTGTTTACGGAGAAGATCGCGATCATCGGAGCAGGACCTGCGGGATTAAGCTGTGCATTTTATTTGGCCGAAAAAGGATATAAACCGACTGTGTTTGAGAAAAATCAACGTCCCGGCGGTATGTTGGTATATGGAATACCATCTTTTAAATTAGAGAAAGATGTCGTAGAGGCAGAGATCGATGTGATACGTAAGATGGGTGTGGAGATCCGCTGCGGTGTAGAAGTTGGCAGAGACGTCACGTTAGAAGAACTTAGAAAACAGGGATATAAGGCGTTTTATATCGCTGTCGGCTGCCAGGGTGGCCGTATGGCCGGGATACCGGGTGAAGATGCAGAAGGTGTCATGACGGCAGTGGATTTCCTGAAAACAGTTGCAGAACAGCCAATGGAAGTCAAAGGCAGAACGGTTGTCATTGGAGGCGGCAATGTAGCGGTGGATGTGGCGAGGACCAGTGTCCGCTGTGGTTCTGACCAGGTGCAAATGTTTAGCCTGGAGAGCAAAGAAGAAATGCCGGCGTCTGACGAGGAAATAGGTGAAGCAAAAGAAGACGGTGTGGAAGTAAACTGTGGATGGGGACCGAAAGAGATTTTGCAGGAAAACGGAAAAGTCTGTGGGATCGTTTTAAAAAGATGTGTTTCTGTGTTTGATGAGAATGGGCGCTTTGCACCTACATATGATGAAAAGGAAACGATCACAGTGAAATGTGAGCATGTATTTTTGAGTATCGGACAGAGTATCGTCTGGGGAGATCTTCTGAAAGATTCCAAAGTAGAACTGGGAAGAGGAAATAAAGTGATAGCTGATGAACTTACCTATCAGACTGCAGAATCGGATATTTTTGTGGGCGGCGATGTCTATACGGGACCTAAATTTGCCATTGACGCGATCGCTGCAGGAAAAGAAGGAGCAGTTTCTATCCATCGTTTTGTACAGCCTAACAGCAGTCTGACGATAGGAAGAAACCGCAGAAAATTCAAGGAACTGGATAAAGAAAATATTCTTTTGGATACTTATGATACTTCTTCCAGGCAGATACCCGGAAAAGACACAGATACCGACAGCAGACATTCTTTTAGAGATATACGGAAAACATTTACGGAAGAGCAGGTGAAAGCAGAGACTGCAAGATGTTTAAGCTGTGGCGCATCGGTTGTAGACGAAAATAAATGTATCGGCTGCGGAGTCTGTACGACAAAATGTGAATTTGATGCGATCCATCTGTACAGAGAGCATCCAGAGTGCAGTAAGATGTACAAGGCAGAAGATAAGATGAAAGCAATCCTGCCTTATATGCTGAAGCGAGAAGTAAAGATCAGGTTCGGCAGGAAAGATAAGGAAAAATAAAATGCATGAGTTGGGAATCGTATTTCATATTATGGACAGTCTGGAGAAGATTGGCAAGGAAAATCAATTAAGTGAGATCGCAAATGTGACATTGGAGATTGGCGAGGTGTCAGGGGTCGTAGATGCCTATTTAAAAGATTGCTGGAAATGGGCAGTTCGAAAGTCCGATTTATTAAAAAAGGCGGAACTTATTACAGAGACAATAGAAGCGGTGACTTTCTGCGAAGACTGCGGCAGTACATACAGTACTGTGAAATATGGTAAGATCTGCCCATACTGTCAGAGTGGGCATACGTATCTGGCAGTGGGAAATGAGTTTAATATCAAGGAAATAGAAGCCCGCTAAAAGCAAGAAAACGGGCATGAGAGCAAAAAAGAAGGAGGAATGAAAGATGTTATTTCAGATTTATGGGGATAATGCAGGCTGGCAGCTTTTAGGCTGGCTGTTGGTGTTTGCGGGATTGATCTTGGCAAATGAAATTGCCAGACGCACAAAAGCAGGTGGAATCTTCTGTTTTTTGATCTTGCCGGCGGCTTTGACGATATATTTCATCGCGATTTATGTGGGCGCGGCAGGAGGAGCAGAGTGGGCGCTGAATAATCCTACGTATACGCATATGAACAGTTGGTTCCATTATGCAAAATTATATGCGGCTACAGCGGGATGTATCGGATTTATGATGCTGAAATATAAATGGAGCATAGGGAAAAAGGAGTGGTTTAAAATCTTTCCTTTTTTGATCGTAGCAATCAATATTCTAATTGCGGTAGCCAGTGATTTTGAGTCGGGGATCCGAGGCGCTATGGCGCTTGCAGAACATGGGGACCGTTGGTGGCTTTCCTCAGAAAATGTATGGCTTTACGGCGGATGGTGGAACTGGGTAAATGGAATTGCAGGTATCTTAAATATTTTATGTATGACTGGCTGGTGGGGAATCTATTCTTCAAAAGATAAAAAGGATATGCTGTGGCCGGATATGACATTCTGCTTTATTATTGCCTATGATCTGTGGAATTTTGAATACACGTATAACAATCTACCTACGCATGCGTGGTATTGTGGGCTTGCGCTTCTTCTGGCGCCAACCTTTGCCAATGCCTTGTGGAATAAAGGCGGCTGGATCCAAAACCGTGCGAATACGCTGGCGTTATGGTGTATGTTTGCCCAGGTATTTCCATTGTTCCAGGACAACAGTAAATTTACGACAATCTCTTCTGTATATACGGATGGTGTGATGGATGCCGCTGTAAGACCGACATCTGCGGATCCGACTATGCAGGGAATCATCGCGATCCTTGCCCTTGCGGCAAATGTGATCGTTCTGGCGGTGATCATCAAACGGGCGAAAGAGCAGAGAAAGAATCCATATAAAAATGAAATATTTACAGATCAAAGAGACTTTAAGCTGGCGATAGCAAGAGCTGAAGTAATGAAATAAATACAGGTAAGTTTGCCGGAGTAGACATACTAAAAACTGCCGCATCTAAGAGTAAAAAATTAGATGCGGCAGTCTGTATTTAGAAAACAAGTTTAGTCATAATAGATTTTCCAGTTTCCATCAATGCATTGCTGCATAGACTGTTCGATCCAGTTGACTGCGCCTTCTGTATCCCGATCACGTATATAGGTCCACATCGTAAGATTACTTTCATAGAGCGTTTCTATACCGTATAGATCACAGAATCGTTCCCACATAGTAAATACTGGGGCGCGGAAAGACTGAAATATCAAAGGGATGAGCGTATTTTTGGAGAGAAGGGCAAATTCATGCTGGAAGTCAAAGGCATACTGGATTGCTTCAGATACTGTTTGGGAAGTGCGGATATGTTCTACGATCTGAAACAGACTTTGCACTTCTTCATCCGTGATCCGATCAATGCACAGTCTTGCAGCCAGCGTATCCAGGGCAGTGCGGACTTCAAAAATGGAACGTATTTCCTCATTGCGGATCTTTCCGCCATTATATTTCATAATAGACATCAATGTATCAAGCGTTCCTTTTCTGCGATAATCTGCCACGTAAGTTCCACTTCTTGGTTTTACGATAAGAAACCCTTTCTTTTCAAGATCCGTTATACCGCTGTTCACAACGGCACGGCTGACCTGCATCATTTCTGAGAGTTGGCGTTCCGGCGGCAGTTTTTCTCCAATCTTCAACTTGCCGGAGAGTATCATATGCTCTAATTGTTCTATAAAAAGCTCCTTAAGAGAAGGAGAGCTGATCTTTTGAAATTCCATATAAAATCCTCGCTATATTTTCTTATTTATTTTTAACATTATAGCATATTTAAAAAGACAAAGGAGAGTAATTATAAAAGAAAAGTAAATAAGAGGTTGATAGAAAAACATAAAAATGTTATAGTATGAATAATATAAATAACATATAAAAAATATAAACAAGGCTGGGAGGGCGCAGCTAATGATCCAAAACGTTCAAGAGGAATTTGTCAATATGAAAATATGGGATTTATTCTGTATGCACTTTAAAAGCCATACGACTTCTTTTTCCTATTGGTCAGATATACAAGAATTTTGTCGTTATACAAAAAAGCCTTTTGTAAAGACTGAGGCAGAAGATGTGGAATCCTATTTTTTGTTCCTGAAAAAAAATATAAAAGAAAGGAAGATCAGCGCGCTTACTGCCACGAAAAAATTCCGGGAACTACATTCATTTGCAGTATTTACAGAAGAAAAGGATGAGACGGCAAACGAGACATTCCAAGATTACTTTTATCCATATTTAAAAGAGATGGCTAAAGAAGAGAAATTTGCCCGATTTGTTCCTGTAGAGCATATGGATGCATTGTTGGACGCGGCAAGAGAAGACAGAATGGCATATACAATCTTGACACTTTTGTACCGGGCGGGACTTTCTTCCAGTGAGATTATTTCTTTAAACGGGGAAGAAGATTTTTTAATATATGAGGATGGTGTCTATTCGCTGCTGCAGGGGAGAGAAGACCCCTGTTATATTCCAGAGGATGCGTGGGAGATTCTGGCAATATATATGGAGGGCAGAGAACGATGCCAGAGTCTTTTTTATAACCGAAGCAAGCGCAGACTGAACAGCATGTATATAAGTCGTATGATGAAAAAGTATACACAGTTGGCAGGACTCCCGTCTTATAGTGCGCAGGATGTGCGAAATACTTGCGCATACAATTTGTTCGCGTATGGCGCAACGAAAGAACAGACGGCAGATCAGATGGGGCGTACCACACAGCAGATCCATCGTTACCGGGCAATAGGATACAGAGAAAATCTGAAAAAGAAGGCCAACAGTCTTGTAAAATTGAGAGTAGAAAAACCCTAAACTTTCCTTCAGTTATATCGATACAGCCGTATACGTATCCCCACCCAGGGCTTGTACATATCTATACAGATGATACAATAGAAGCAACAGGAAACAGATAAAAATATCTTATGGAAGAATATATGTACATGGAAAGGCAGGAAGACAGAGTGAAAAGAAGGAATATAGCCACAGCCTGCATTCTCGCAGCCTTTATGATGTTGACAGGATGTGCGGGAGGGGAAAAAGCAGATACGGCCAATCAGGAAAAAGAAACGAGAAGAGAAAATGAGGTTATCGTGACCATGCCTGTTACATCAGAACCGGAAGCCGGGTTTGATCCTGCCTATGGCTGGGGAGCCGGCGAGCATGTGCATGAGCCTTTGATACAGAGTACGCTTACGGTGACAACAGAAGACTTGGAAGTGGAAAATGATCTGGCAGAGGGATATTCTGTCAGTGAGGATGGACTGACCTGGACTGTGGACATTAAACAAGATGTGTTTTTTACAGATGGGGAAGCGCTGACGGCAGGAGATGTTGCTTTTACTTATAATTTATGCAAAGAGAAAAGCAGTGTCAATGATTTTACTATGCTCAACAGAGCAGAAGCAGTGGATGAGGATACGGTCAAATTCTATATGAATACGCCCTATTCGATCTGGCCTTATACGATGGCAACGGTAGGTATCGTACCAGAGCATGCCTATGATGAAACTTATGGAGAGAATCCCATTGGTTCAGGACGCTATATCCTAAAACAGTGGGATAAAGGACAGCAAGTGATCTTAGAGGCAAACCCAGAGTATTATGGCAGCGAAGTTAAGATAAAAAAAGTCACCATACTCTTTATGGAAGAGGATGCTTCTCTCGCGGCGGCAATGAGCGGACAGGTAGACGTCGCATATACCTCTGCCTCCTATGCAGAACAGGAAGTAGAAGGATATGGACTACTGGAGGTTGAAACGGTAGATAATAGAGGATTTAATCTTCCGGCAGTACCGGCTTATGAAGATGACGGGATGAAAAAGGGAAATAATGTGACAAGTGATGCGGCGATCAGAAAGGCAATCAATATAGGAATCGACAGAGAGGAAATGATCACAAATGTATTAAACGGATATGGCACACCTGCCTATAGTGTATGTGACAAGCTTCCTTGGTATAATGAAGCAGCGCAGATAGAGTATGACCCGGAGAAAGCAAAAGAAATACTGGAAGAAGCTGGCTGGAAGGAAAGTAAAGATGGTATACGGGAAAAAGATGGCGTAAAAGCAGAATTCACATTGCTGTTCAGTCATGACGATTCTGTCAGACAGGCACTTGCAGAGGACACGGCGAATCAGTTAAAAGAAATCGGCATTGCTGTAGAAACAGAGAGTGTGGGATGGGATACCGCTTATGACAGGGCACAGGCAGATGCATTGGTCTGGGGATGGGGAGCACATACTCCGATGGAAGTATATAATATTTACCACACAGCGCCCGGTGAAAAATCTGCACAGTATTCGCCTTATGCCAATGCAGCTGTGGATACGTATATGGAAGAGGCCTTGAAAGCAGATACACTGGAAGCGTCCTATGAATTGTGGAAACAGGCACAGTGGGATGGGACGACAGGTGTTGTACAGGCGGGAGATATTCCTTGGATATGGCTGTGTAATGTAGAACATCTCTATTTCGTACGGGATGGTCTGCAGGTGACAGAACAGAAGATCCATCCACATGGACATGGGTGGTCGATCGTAAATAATGTAGATAAATGGGAATGGAATGAGTAAAATTGGCAAGGGAAATCGTTTGTTTGATCGTAAAAAAATGTATAAGAATGTTTTTATTGTTGGCGGCAGTTAGTATTGCCGCCTTTGCGCTTGTAAGCGCTTCCCCTGTGGATCCTTTGCAGGCAAATGTAGGGCAGGCTGCAATGGGAAGCATGAGCAGGGAACAGATCGAAAAGCTGCAGTCTTATTGGGGAACGGATGAGAAACCTGTAGAACGTTATGTAAACTGGGCAGGGGATCTGCTCAGAGGGGATATGGGGACCTCTTTGCTGTACAGAAGACCCGTGACAAAAGTAATCGCAGAAAAGCTGTCGAATTCTTTCTTACTGCTTCTGATCTCCTGGATACTTTCCGGGACGATTGGTCTGGCACTCGGCATATTGGCGGGAAGTTATCGTGGCTCTTGGCTGGATAAACTTGTAAGACGATACTGTCTTTTGATTTCCAGCACACCTGTGTTTTGGCTGGCGCTTTTGCTGCTTTTGATCTTTGCCGTCTGGCTGCAAATACTTCCGGTAGGTTTTAGCATACCGATCGGAACGGCAGCTTCGGATGTGACACTTAAGGAGCGAATCCTACACGCCATCCTTCCGGCATTGACCTTAAGCATTACCGGGATCGCAAATATAGCCCTTCATACAAGAGAGAAAATGGTAGAGGTGATGGAAAGCGAGTATATGCTTTTTGCCATGGCACGGGGAGAAAAGAAAAAGAGCCGTATTCTACGACATGGTTTGAGAAACATGCTGTTTCCGGCATTAACGCTGCAATTCGCTTCTGTCAGTGAGATCATCGGCGGTTCTGTTCTGGTAGAACAAGTATTTTCTTATCCCGGACTTGGACAGGCGGCAGTGACTGCTGGGACAGGAAGCGATGTTCCTCTTTTGCTAGGCATTACGCTTGTAACTGCCGCCATTGTTTTTATCGGGAATCTGATCGCGGATATACTCTATCCACTGATAGACCCCCGCATGAGGAGAAGGGGGAGAACAAGATGAATCTAAGAAAAAAAACAGCACTCACATTTAGTCTCTGCCTTGTTTTTTTAGCTGCAGTTGCAATATTGGGGAACGCACTAAGAGAAACTGCGTTTTTGACAGATTTTACAAGGAAGAATCAAGCGCCTTCTTTTTCTTTCCTATTTGGAACAGACTGGATGGGGCGGGATATGTGGGCGCGGACATTGGCAGGGCTTTCTTTAAGTATATGTATAGGGACGGTGTCTGCCGCAGTCAGTGCTTGTATTGCGTTATTTCTGGGGATTGCAGCAGCGATCATGGGGAGAGCAGTGGACAGTGTGATCTCCTTTCTTATTGATATGATCATGGGAATCCCACATATTTTGCTTTTGCTTCTTGTCTCCTTTGCTTTTGGTAAAGGTTTCAAAGGAGTTGTGCTTGCGGTTGCTCTGACGCATTGGCCTTCTTTGGCGCGTGTGATCAGAGGGGAAGTATTACAGATCAAGGAAAGCCAGTATGTGCAGATTTCTTTAAAACTTGGACACGGAAAGCTTAAAACAGCGGTGCGGCATATATTGCCCCAGCTCATACCACAATTTTTAACAGGGTTGATCTTACTGTTTCCCCATGCTATATTGCATGAAGCAAGTATTACATTTTTAGGTTTTGGACTTTCTGCGAAGGAGCCTGCCATTGGGGTGATCTTATCAGAAAGTATGCAGTATTTGATAACAGGAAAATGGTGGTTGGCTTTATTCCCGGGGATGATGCTTGTATGCACCGTATTTTTATTTGACCGCATGGGAAATTCCGTCAAACGCCTGCAAGATCCGAGAGGAGCCAGAGAATAGAATGTGTGAAGTAAAACATCCGATAGTAGAAATACAACATTTGTCCGTGAAATTTCGGCAGTATGCAGAAACATTTTCACAGCAGTGGATACCTGCGATCACTGATCTAAGCGTGGCCGTGCATGCAGGAGAGATCGTAGCAGTTGTTGGTTCAAGTGGCTCTGGGAAAAGTCTTCTTGCACACGCAATATTAGGAATATTACCGGAAAATTCCAGAAAAGAAGGAACGATCTTTTTTGGCGGGGAATGTCTGACGGAGAAAAATACAGAACAGTACAGAGGAAAGAAAATTGCTCTGGTGCCGCAGAATGTCACATATCTAGATCCTCTTATGAAAGTAGGAAGACAGGTGCGAGCGCAGAAGAACAGTACCGAACGAAAAGATATGCAAAGAAAATTATTTTTAAAATATGGACTTCCAGAAGAAGTGGAAGATTTGTATCCACATGAATGTTCAGGCGGGATGTTGCGAAGGGTCCTTTTGTGTACCGCATTGATCGAACGGCCTCGTCTTTTGATCGCAGACGAACCGACAACAGGGGTAGAGCAGGCACTTGCTGTGCAGGCTATGCAGGATTTCAGAGCATTTGCAAAGGAAGGAAATGGCGTGCTTTTCATCACGCATGATTTAGATATAGCGGTTAAGACAGCGGATCGGATCGTCGTTTTTTATGCGGGAACGACGCTGGAAGAGGCAAATGCCCGTGATTTTAAAGAAGAAAAACTGCGCCATCCTTATACACGGGCACTATGGCAGGCATTGCCTGGCAATGCTTTTGTATCCGTGCCCGGCAGACAGCCTTTGGCTGTTTCTGTAGGAGAAGGTTGTGTCTATCGGTCTCGTTGTCCATTTGCAGATGCAAGATGTGAAGGAAAGATTCCCTTTAGATCGATAGATGGCGGTAAGGTGCGGTGTGTGAAAAACCTAGGATATAACGAAAGGAGTACGCTTGCATGAGTCTAAATGCAGAGCATATCACATTTTCTTATAAAGAAAATCAAACAACAAGAAAAACGATCATAAGGGACATCAGTCTGGAAATCAGAGAAGGAGAGCGAATTGGTATCCAGGCGCCTAGCGGAACAGGAAAGACGACACTGATGAAAATTTTGAGTGGTTATTTGAAACCAGATAGCGGTCAGATATTCATTGACGGAGAACCAATAGGCAAACAGAAGTATTGCCCGGTGCAAATGATCTGGCAGCATCCGGAAATGTGTGTAAATCCACGGTTGAAAATGAAATCTGTTTTAGCAGAAGGGGATAGGATAGAAAGACAAGTGATCGAGAAACTAGGTATCGAGGATACATGGTTGGAACGCTTTCCCCAGGAACTTTCTGGCGGAGAACTCCAGCGTTTTTGTATTGCAAGAGCACTAGGACAGAGGACCAAATATCTGGTGGCAGACGAAATCAGCACAATGATGGATGCAGTGACACAGTGCCAGATATGGGAGTTTTTGCTGAATGAATGCAGCAAAAGAAAGATTGGGATACTGGCGGCGAGCCACAGCAGAGAACTGCTGGACAGAGTATGTACAAAGGTGATACAATTAGAGACAGTCGAAAATAAATATTCCAGCATTTGGAAAAAATAAAGAGAAAAGAGGGCTCAGACATGAAAATAGAAAGAGTAGAAAATATGTGCGGCGGAGAGGGGCATGTGATCATTAAACGTCTGTTGGGAGATAAGGAATTAAATGGAAAATGCAAGATGTATGCAGAAGTCACATTGGAACATGGATGCAGTCTTGGATATCATGAACATCACCAGAATAGCGAGACATATTATATTTTGTCGGGAGAAGGCGAATATAATGACAATGGCAGCATTCGCGGCGTAAAACCGGGCGATGTGACCTATACTCCAGATGGAAAAGGACATGCACTCAAAAATATAGGGATAGAACCATTAAAATTCATGGCGCTGATCATCAATGAATAAAATATAGACTTACATTCTTTCGAGCGCATCCGCAGTGCTAGTTCAATTCCTCTTACGTTTCATTTCGCTATCGGCGATCGCCGAATAAAAAGAAACAGATCGTACCCTGTTTACATGTAAGCATGACACATGGTATGATCTGTTTTTTTCGCTGCTTGTTGCTTCATTAAATTTATATTATTGAGATTTTACTTCTCTCCATAATTGGTTATAGATCACATCGTTTTCGTCGCCCAGAAACTGGAAGGTTTCACAGTTTGTAAGCTGAGATGCATCTGGAAAGGCGATCGTACTGTTGCGGATGGCGGGATCTTCAATCAATTCTCGTCCTGCTGTATTGGGGATAGAGTATGTAATGTAGTCAAAATTCATTTTAGCAATATCCGGGCGGCAGAGAAAGTTGATAAATTTTTCTGCATTTTCTTTGTGCTGTGCATTTTTGGGAATCACCCAGGAATCAATCCAAAGATTAGATCCTTCTTTTGGAATGACATATTCCAAGTCTTTATTTTCTTTCTGACAATAGAGCGCTTCTCCAGAATAAATCACACCAAGCGCCGCTTCATTTCCAATCATTTTATCACGTACCTGATCGATCACGTAAGCCTGGACGAGTGGTTTTTGTTCGATAAGCAATTTTTTTGCGGCTTCTAATTCATCCAAATCAGTAGAATTCAGAGAGTAACCTAAGTATTTTAGTGCAACAGCAAACGCATCCCGTACACTGTCTTGCATGAGAATATTGTCTTTATATGTTTTATCCCACAGAATCCCCCAACTATCGACGGGACCGTCTACCATTGTTTTGTTGTAAAGAATACCGACAGTTCCCCATAAATAGGGGACGGAGTAGGCGTTATCTGGATCGAATTGCCTGGACTGCTCCATATAGACATCCCCAATATACTGTAGGTTGGGAATGTTGTCATAGTTGATTTCGGCAAGCAGGTCATTTTCAATCATACGCTGTACCATATAATCGGACGGGCAGACTACATCATAAGCGATGGCACCGGATTGGACTTTAGGGTACATGATTTCATTTGTTTCAAATTCTTCGTAGACGACATGAATACCCGTTTCTTCTTCAAACATAGAGATGACTTTAGGATCCAGATATTCTCCCCAGTTATAGACGATCACCTGATTGGAAGTAGACACCGGGTTTTTGGAAAGATAGAAAACACCGCCGACGATGATCATAAGGATCATAAAAACAGGGACCACTTTTCGGCACAGGAATTTAAAACTCTTACTAAACCAGAGGAAAACTCCTGTATTTATGTGGGAAGGTCTTTTGGTATCCTTATGCTCCGGCGTGAAATTGACGAGGAACAAAAGAAGCAGCACGGTAAGGAACATAATTGTAGATAGTGCGTACATCTCAGGTTTGATGCCTTTTCTGACCTCGCTGTAGATCTTCGTGGACAGAGTATCGATACCGGGACCTTTTGTAAAATGTGTAATGATGAAATCATCCAGGGACATGGTAAAAGCAAGAAGAAAACCGGAGAAGATGCCAGGGAGTATGTCCGGAAATACGACTTTGTAAAATGCATAAGTAGGAGAAGCCCCCAGATCAAGCGCCGCTTCATAGGTATTTTTATTTGTTTGTTTTAATTTAGGCAGGACACTCAATATAACATACGGAATATTAAAAGTTATATGTGCAAGTAAAATTGTAGAAAACCCGAGAGTGAAACGCATAGCGATAAATAAAAGCATAAGGGAAATTCCAGTTACGATGTCTGCATTGAGCATAGGAATATTGGTGATCCCTAAAAGAAGCGTACGTATTCTCGGCTGCATGACCTGTATGCCGACAGCGGCTGCTGTCCCTAATAAAGTGGCTATCAGAGCAGATAGCAGTGCGATGATCAAAGTAGTATACAGAGCGTTCATGATATCCTGATTCTGAAATAAAGAGACATACCATTTCCCTGTGAAACCGCCCCATTTGGAACGTGTTTTTGTATTGTTAAAAGACAGAACGATCAAAGTCGCAATAGGGGAATACAGCAAAAAAAAGATAAGCAGCAGATAGATTTTTTTCATTATATTTTTCATCAAAATGTATTTCCCTCCCCGTTTTTATCATATTTTGCGATCAAAGCCATACTGGCAATGATAAAAATCATCAGAACAAGAGAAAGACCGGAACCGACATTCCAGTTGCTTCCTTGTTTAAATTCTTGTTCAATGACATTTCCGATCAGCAAAATCTTGCTTCCTCCCAGCAGATCTGAAATGACGAATGTAGTAAGAGAAGGTACAAATACCATAGTAATCCCGCTGATGATGCCGGGAATGCTAAGGGGTAGTATGATCTTCATAAATGTCTGTACTGCATTAGCCCCCAAGTCTCTGGCAGCAAAAAGAATATCCTTGTCAATCTTTACAAGAACATTATATATAGGAAGCACCATAAAAGGCAGAAAGTTATAAACCATTCCAAGCACGATTGCATAAGGCGTGTTGATAATCTCCAGGGAAGGAAGATGGAAAAATTGCAAAACACTGTTAATGATACCATTTTTTTCCAGGAGATTTTGCCAGGCAAGAGTACGCAAAAGAAAGTTCATCCACATAGGGAGGATGAAGATGAGCACGATAAAGCTGGATTGGCGTACCTTTTTTTCCGCCAGTATCATAGCAAGGGGATAGGCAAGGAGCAGGCAGATGAAAGTACTGATAAAAGAGAGCAGCAAAGAAAGCCCCAGCGCTTTTAAATTCTCAGGGGTCGTGATCTGTGCTAAGTTTAACAATGTAAATCTGCCTTCTTTATCTGTAAGTCCATAATAGACGATCATAAAAAGAGGGATGATAATAAAAGATACAGACCAGAATAGATACGGGCCTGCGAGCCATTTCCTACTCTTCAATTCCAACTGCCTCCTCATCTTCGGATTCTGGTTTTTTCATGATCTGAATATCAAAAGGATCGACTTTGATCCCAACTTCCGTTCCCACAGGAAACATGTCCGTGCTGTGGACAAGAAGTTCATAGTTATTAGCGAGAACTTCCATCTCATAATGGACACCTTTGAAGATCAAATGTGTGACAACGCCGTCGATCGTACCTTCTCCGGGTTTTACAAGATCAATATCCTCCGGGCGGATAACAGCGTCCACAGGTGTATTATGTCCGAAACCAATATCCACACACTGCCAGACAGCTCCCAGCATTTTGACAACTTTATCTTGTACCATGGTGGCAGGAAGAATATTACTGTCACCGATAAAATCGGCAACAAAGGCGTTCTGCGGTTCATTGTAAATATCTTCAGGTGTGCCGATCTGTTGGATATATCCCTGGTTCATGACAACGATCGTATCCGACATAGTCAGCGCTTCTTCCTGGTCATGGGTAACATAAATGAAAGTGATCCCCAGTTCGTTTTTCAGACGGATCAGTTCATACTGCATGTCCTGGCGTAGTTTTAAATCCAAAGCGCCAAGAGGTTCATCCAGAAGCAGTACCTTAGGCTCATTGACGATCGCACGTGCGATCGCGATACGCTGCTGCTGACCTCCGCTTAAAGAATCGACAGAACGATCATCATAACCTTCCAGATTGACAAGTTTGAGTGCATAGCGTATTTTATCCTGGATATAAGATTTTGATTTCTTCTTGATCTTTAGTCCGAACGCGATATTTTCGGCGATGGACATATGAGAAAAAAGCGCATATTTTTGGAAGACAGTATTTAATTGTCTTCGGTTGGGCGGCAGATGATTGATATTTTTCCCATTGAAAATAATATCGCCGTGATCAGGAGTTTCAAAGCCGCCTAAAATACGTAGCAGAGTGGTTTTTCCGCATCCGCTTGGACCAAGGAGGGTAAGAAATTCATTTTCCCGTATATAAAGATTTAACTGGTCCAGAACCAGATTGCCGTCAAAAGATTTTGTAATATCGACAATATCGATCAGTTTATTCGACATTTTTATCCTCCGCATAAATTTTTTTTACGTGTTCCATCTTGCTGGCCATATTTTGCAGGAGCAGATCAGCCAGGGTGATCGCTGTCATAGATTCTATGACAACAACGGCGCGTGGAACGATGACCGGATCGTGCCTGCCATGTATGGAGATTTCCGTATCCTGCCCTTCCACAGTAACAGTATGTTGCTGCCGGGAGATAGAGGAAGTAGGCTTTATACTGGCGCGCAGGATCAAACAAGAACCGTCACTCATTCCGCCCAAAGTTCCACCGGAATGATTGGTTCGTTTGGCAATTTTCTCGCCTTCCATGAAAAAGGAATCATTATTTTCACTGCCGATCGCGTTGGATACAGCAATACCATCTCCAATTTCCACCGCTTTTACAGCGCCCACAGACATGATTGCTTGGGCGAGCAGAGCGTCTAATTTGTCAAAAACAGGTTCTCCGATTCCAACAGGAAGTCCCTGCGCGATACATTCTATCGTCCCTCCGCTGGAATTTAATTCCTTTATCAAGGTATCCAGATAGCTGCCTGCCTTTTTGGCGACTTCGTTGCTAGGCATAAAAAGAGGATTTTCTGAGATTTCTGATAAATGGTATGCGTCTGCCTTTACGGTATAAGGTCCGATTGATTTTGTATATGCTGTTACAGTAATTCCAAGCTCTTTTAACAGAAGAGAAGCAACAGCGCCGGCAGCGACTCTTCCAATCGTTTCTCGCCCGGAAGAACGTCCTCCGCCTCTGTAGTCCCGAAAACCATATTTTTTCTGAAACGGATAGTCAGCATGACCGGGACGGTACACTTCTGCTATATTCCCATAATCACGGGAACGCTGATCCTTATTATGTATGAGAAGAGAGATAGGAGTACCTGTCGTGTACCCTTCAAAGACGCCGGAGAGGATTTCTACCGTATCCTCCTCACTTCTTCTTGTTGTATATTTATTTTGTCCGGGCTTACGCCTGTCCAGAAATACCTGTATATCGTTTTCTGTAAGAGCAAGTCCCGCAGGACAGCCGTCTACTGTGACTCCAACGGCGGGACCGTGGGATTCTCCCCAGGTTGTAATGCGAAATAGTTTGCCAAATGTAGAACCACTCATGGAAAAACTCCTTTCTGTTCATAGTATTATATAGACATACAGACTTATTATATAGGAAAAGACCCTTTGTTGACAAGTACATAAAATGATTGAAAAATATACGTCTGTGAGGCAGCCTGTCATGTATGTTTTTTAAACATGCAGCTTTGTCGGCAAAGAGCGAGGAAATGTTTTAAGAATGTTTTAAGAAAGCAGATAATACTGTACTTTTTTGCCGTTTCGTAATATAATGGGTCCAGATGTTGAGAAAAAGAGAAGGAGCTATACTATATGAACGATAAGGACATAAAAAAGAGAAATGTACTTACGTCGGAAGAGGATACGTACTATCTGGATGAGGAGGAATTTGAAGAAGAAGCTCCGTCTGCGCAGACAGATAGTGAATATGACGAACACGATGAAAGTGGATATGATGATATAGAAATTTTACGAGAAGAAGATTTGGAAGATGACGTTCCGACAGAGAAAAACAGGAGACGGAAAAGAAGAAAAAACAAAGAAAAAAAGGTCAGAAGATCCGGGAAAAAGATTTTTATTATCTGCAGCAGTATAATTGGCGTACTGGCAGTAGTTTATATAGGTGTTTCTGTCTTTTTTATGCAACATTTCTTTATCAATACAGAAATTAACGGACATGATTTTTCAGGAAAGTCTGTATCAGCAGTAGAAGACTATATGAAAGAACAGGTAAAGGACTACCAGCTTGAAATTTTAGAGAAGGACGATCAGTCAGATCTGATCGACGGAGATGCTATTTCCTTGACGTATAAAAAAAGTAATGAAATAAAAGAAGCGGTAAAAAAGCAGAATGGTTTTTTGTGGCCGAAGGCATTTTTTGATAAAAATTCCCAGAAAGTAACTGTCAATGTATCCTATGACACAGATGCACTGAATACATTGATCGCCGATTTGAAACCGGTGACAGTAGAACAGACACAGCCGATATCTGCTATGCCGAAATTTGATGGGGAGAAGTTTACTGTAGAACCGGAAGTTTATGGAACTGCCGTGAATATGGAAATCCTGACAGAGAAGATACATGAGTATATCACAGAGTTTAAGCCTGCATTAAATATGCAGAAGGAAGGCTGCTATGCAGAACCTAAATATACAGCAGACTCCAAAGAAGTGCAGGCTGCATGTGATACAATGAATACCTACTGCAAGGCGAGTATTACCTATACAATGGGCGAGAATGTCGTTGTAGACAAGACGTTGATATCTGAGTGGCTTTCAGTTGATGAAGACATGAATGTGACATTTAATACAGATGCAGTGCGGACATGGCTGACAGAATTTGGAGATACCTATGATACACAAGGCACAACCCGGACGATCACGACTCCGACGGGGAAAACGACCGAAGTTTCCGGTGGGGATTATGGATGGTCTATAGATGAAGACGCAGAATTTGAGGCATTGACAAACAGTATTAAAAATGGAGAAACTGTGACAAAAGAGCCGGCGTATTATCAGACGGCGGCAGTTCATGGCGCACAGGACTGGGGAACGACCTATCTGGAAGTGGACTTATCTGCGCAGCATATGTGGTATATCATAGATGGAGGTGTTGCGCTTGAGACAGATGTAGTAACAGGCGAACCAATTCCGGCGAAGATTACACCTACAGGAGTTTATTCGATTTTAGAAATGAGCCAGAATGAGACGCTGGTAGGTGAGATCGATCCTTCTACAGGTGAGCCGGAATATAGGACACCTGTAGCATATTGGATGCGAGTGACATGGAGCGGCATTGGTTTCCATGACGCAACCTGGCAGCCAGCTTTTGGCGGGAGTTTGTATCAGGACGGTCTGGGCTCTCACGGCTGTATCAATATGCCTCTTGACCAGGCGGCATCCCTGTACAGCATGTTGTCCACGGGAACCCCGGTTATCATCCACAATTAACAGGAGTAAATGACAGATGTATGAACTGATAAAAACAGACGGTAAAGCAAAGAGGGGAAGACTTGTCACAGTGCACGGTACGATAGAGACCCCGGTATTTATGAATGTAGGCACTGCGGCTGCGATCAAAGGAGCGGTATCGACAGATGATCTGCGTGCAATAAAGACGCAGGTAGAATTGTCCAATACGTATCATCTCCATGTAAGGCCAGGGGATGAGATCGTCAGAAAATTAGGCGGACTTCATAAATTTATGAACTGGGACAAGCCGATACTGACAGATTCCGGGGGATTTCAAGTGTTTTCTCTTGCAGGGTTGAGGAAGATCAAAGAAGAAGGGGTACACTTTCACTCTCATATTGATGGAAAAAAAATCTTTATGGGACCGGAAGAGAGCATGCAGATCCAGTCTAATTTGGCATCTACCATCGCTATGGCATTTGACGAATGTCCTTCCAGTGTGGCGGACAGATCGTATATGGAAAAGTCTGTGGCACGGACAACAAGATGGCTGAAACGCTGCAAAAAGGAGATGGATAGGCTGAATTCTCTCTCGGGAACTTTGAATCCACAGCAGCTGCTGTTTGGTATTAATCAAGGTGGAATCTACGAAGACATTCGTATCTCGCATGCACAGCAGATCACGGAACTAAATCTGGACGGCTATGCGGTCGGCGGGCTGGCAGTGGGAGAAAGCCATGAGGATATGTATCGGATCTTGGATGCAGTCGTTCCATATCTTCCCCAGAATAAGCCTACATATCTGATGGGAGTGGGCACACCGGCGAATATATTGGAAGCAGTAGATAGAGGAGTAGATTTCTTTGACTGTGTATATCCAAGCCGAAATGGGCGTCATGGACATGTATACACAAACCGTGGAAAATTAAATCTGTTCAATGCAAAATATGAGTTGGATGACAGACCAATCGAAGAAAATTGTCAGTGTCCTGCATGCAGAAGTTACAGCAGAGCATATATCCGCCATTTATTAAAGGCGAAAGAGATGCTGGGGATGAGGCTTTGCGTGCTGCATAACTTGTATTTTTATAATACGATGATGGAAGAGATACGAGAAGCGATAGAAGGAGGAACATATAAAGAATATAAGGAAAGAAAGCTCGCAGGAATGGGACAAAAGTCTTAAGTTTTCCTCAGAATATAAAAATTGTCTTAAAAACCGACAGAAAATGAAAAACAGACTTGAAGATTATTTGAATATTGTGTATAGTAGTCTTATTGGTTTGAACATAGAGTTAGGAGGAAAGAAACAAGATGAATATGATAGGTATTATTCTCATCTATGCTGTAGTATTAGGAGGTATGTGGTTTCTTCTTATGCGTCCGCAGAAAAAGGAGCAGAAGAGAATCCAGGCAATGCTCGCTACAATGGAGGTCGGAGATACTGCATTGACGACAAGCGGCTTCTATGGTGTTATCATTGACATCACAGATGATGACGTTATCGTAGAATTCGGCAATAATAAAAACTGCCGTATTCCTATGCAGAAAGCTGCGATCGCACAGATTGAAAAGCCAAGTGCGGAATAAGTATAGAGTGAGTATCAAAAGGAATAGAATTCCTGCTATATATAAGGAAAGGGCGCTGATTTTGGGAAATATCAGCGCCCTTTCTGCTTGTGTGCCTAACGACGCACGCTTTTTTAGGGGGATACAGTGGCTGAGGCTATCGATCTAACAGAAATACAAAAGGCGCAATACTAAATCTATTAAGCTAAGCCTTGAAGAAATCAAAGTGGCTGTTTTGACTCGATTTCTGGGAAAATAAAAAAATGGAGAGTGCTCTGTTTTTTCGGATGAAATACTTGAAACACCAGTAGAAATGGAGTATGATTAAAATTAGTATTTTTATGGTTGGAAGGATGAAGACAGATGGAATTAAAGATAGGCGTAATCAAAGGTGACGGGATTGGACCAGAAATCGTCGAAGAGGCAATGAAGGTGCTAGACAGGACAGGAAAGCAGTATGGATTTACCTGTCAGTATACACAGCTTTTGATGGGAGGAGCTTCGATTGATGTTCATGGTATTCCATTGACAGAGGAGACGATCCTGGCGGCAAAAGAAAGTCAGGCTGTTCTGATGGGTTCTATTGGTGGAGATGCAAAAGTTTCACCCTGGTACAAGTTAGAGCCTGCAAAGCGGCCGGAAGCAGGACTTCTGCGTATAAGAAAAGAGTTGAACCTATTCGCGAATCTGCGGCCTGCCGTTCTATATGAAGAATTAAAAGAGGCATGCCCTTTAAAGGAAGAAATTACAAAAAATGGGTTTGATATGATGATCATGCGGGAATTGACAGGCGGTCTGTATTTCGGTAAACGTAGCACACAGGAAGAAAACGGAGTATTGACGGCAAAGGATGAGCTTACATATAATGAAGAAGAAATCAGAAGAATAGCAAGAAGAGGATTTGATATTGCCAGAAAACGGAGAAAAAAGGTGACTAGCGTCGACAAGGCAAATGTTTTGGATTCCTCCAGGCTTTGGAGAAAAATCGTAGAGGAAGTCGCCGCTTCCTATCCAGATGTGACGTTGGAACATATGCTGGTTGATAATTGTGCTATGCAGCTTGTAAAAGATCCTGCGCAGTTTGATGTGATCCTGACAGAGAATATGTTTGGAGATATTCTTTCTGATGAAGCTAGTATGGTGACTGGATCTATCGGAATGCTTGCTTCCGCAAGTTTAAATGAGACAAAATTCGGCTTGTATGAGCCCAGTGGCGGTTCGGCTCCGGATATTGCAGGTAAAGGGATTGCCAATCCGATCGCAACGATACTTTCTGCGGCGATGATGCTGCGCTTTTCATTTGATTTAGACAAAGCTGCTGACGCAATTGAGGCAGCTGTGGAGAAAACGCTCAAAGAAGGTTACCGTACGATCGATATTATGTCAGAAGGCAAGAAGCAGATTGGAACTTCCCAAATGGGAGACAAGATTTGTTCCTATGTTGAATAGAGATGAAAGAGGCAAAAAACGAAAGAACAGGAGGAAGGCAAGATGAGAAGTGATACTGTTACAAAAGGAGTGCAGCAAGCACCGCATCGTTCCCTTTTCAATGCGCTGGGAATGACACAAGAAGAATTGGACAGACCGTTGATCGGGGTCGTAAGTTCCTATAATGAGATCGTCCCCGGACATATGAATTTGGATAAGATCACAGAAGCGGTAAAAATGGGAGTCGCAATGGCAGGAGGAACGCCGATCATGGTTCCGGCGATCGCCGTCTGCGATGGAATAGCGATGGGGCATATTGGAATGAAATATTCCCTTGTCACAAGGGATTTGATCGCGGATTCTACAGAAGCACTGGCGATGGCACACCAATTTGACGGACTGGTCATGATACCAAATTGTGATAAAAATGTACCGGGACTGTTGATGGCCGCGGCACGTGTAAATATTCCGACCATTTTCGTCAGTGGAGGGCCGATGCTCGCTGGACATGTAAAAGGTTCCAAGACAAGTCTTTCCAGTATGTTTGAAGCAGTGGGAAGCTATGCGGCGGGAACAATGACAGAAGCAGATGTCTGTGAATTTGAAAATAAAGCATGTCCTACCTGTGGTTCCTGTTCAGGCATGTATACAGCAAACAGTATGAACTGTCTGACAGAGGCTTTGGGGATGGGACTAAAAGGAAACGGTACGATCCCAGCCGTATATTCTGCAAGGCTGCAGCTTGCAAAACATGCAGGGATGCAGGTGATGGAACTGGTACGAAAAAATATCCGTCCTCGTGATATTATGACAGAAGAAGCGATTTTAAATGCATTGACGGTAGATATGGCATTGGGATGTTCTACAAACAGTATGCTGCATATTCCGGCAATCGCACATGAGATCGGTATGGATTTTGAGATTGATTTTGCCAACAGTATTAGCGAAAAAACCCCAAATCTCTGTCATCTGGCTCCGGCAGGGCATACATATATTGAAGATTTGAATGAAGCAGGCGGCGTCTACGCAGTTATGAATGAATTAAATAAGAAGGGGCTGCTGCATACAGATTGTATGACAGTGACAGGAAAGACGATCGGAGAGAATATCGAGGGATGCATCAATAAGGATCCGGAAGTTATCCGTCCGATAGAACATCCCTACAGCGAGACCGGCGGACTTGCTGTGTTGAAAGGGAATTTAGCTCCGGACGGAAGTGTAGTAAAACGTTCCGCAGTAGTGGAGGAGATGCTTGTACACGAAGGACCGGCAAGAATCTTCGAAAGCGATGAGGAGGCTACGGCAGCAATTAAAAACGGAAAGATCCATCCCGGGGATGTAATCGTCATCCGCTATGAAGGCCCTAAAGGCGGTCCGGGCATGCGGGAGATGTTAAACCCTACTTCTGCGATCGCAGGTTATGGATTGGGATCGAGTGTCGCTCTGATCACAGACGGGAGATTTAGTGGCGCCTCCAGAGGAGCTTCTATCGGACATGTTTCTCCGGAAGCAGCCGTAGGCGGTCCGATCGCACTTCTTGAGGAAGGAGATCTGATCAAGATAAATATACCGGAACTGAAATTGGAAGTAGATATTTCGGACGAGGAAATGGCACGCAGAAAGGAAAAATGGATGCCAAGAGAACCGAAAGTCAAGACGGGGTACCTTGCAAGATATGCATCCATGGTCACCTCAGGAAACCGAGGAGCAATTCTGGAAATACCGAAGAACAACTAGGAGGGAAGCGCCATGTTATTAAATGGAGCGGAAATAGTAATCGCATGTTTAAAAGAGCAGGGAGTCGATACAGTATTTGGGTATCCGGGCGGAGCCATTTTAAATGTGTATGATGCGTTATATAAACACAGAGATGAAATCCGTCACGTATTGACTTCTCATGAACAGGGAGCGGCACATGCGGCAGACGGATATGCCCGTGCAACAGGAAAGGTCGGCGTATGTCTGGCAACAAGCGGCCCGGGGGCTACGAACTTGGTAACAGGAATCGCGACCGCTTATATGGATTCAATCCCTGTGGTGGCGATCACATGTAATGTAGGGGTCGCTTTGCTTGGAAAGGATAGCTTTCAGGAGATTGACATTGCAGGGGTCACCATGCCTATCACCAAGCATAATTATATTGTAAAGGATATTACAAAACTGGCTGACACAATCCGCAAAGCCTTTCTGATCGCCAAATCTGGCAGACCGGGGCCTGTACTGATCGATATTCCAAAAGATATTACGGCGAATCAGACAGAATATATACCGATGACTGTAAATGCAGAAGGAAAAAAAACAACTCCTGCCTCGGAACAAGAAATCGATGCAGCTGTCCGCATGATCAAAGCGTCAAAACGGCCATATATCTTTGTAGGCGGCGGCGCGGTACTTTCCGACGCTTCAGAGGAATTGCGGGAATTTGCTGAGAAAGTAGATGCACCGGTTACAGATTCTCTGATGGGAAAAGGGGCATTTCCAGGTACAGATCCCAGGTATACAGGTATGCTTGGTATGCATGGAACGAAGACTTCCAACTATGGAGTAAGCGGATGCGATCTGCTGATCGTGGCAGGAGCCAGGTTCAGTGATCGCGTGACGGGAAATACAAAGAAATTTGCGCGGAAAGCAAAAATCTTGCAGTTGGATATTGATGCGGCAGAGATGAATAAAAATGTAGTCATTACCCAGGGGGTAACAGGGGATCTCAAAGAAACCCTGAAAAGAATCAATGAAAAGCTTCCGCAGCAGGCGCATTCTCAATGGCTTGCGCAGATACAGGAATATAAAGAAAAGTATCCTTTGAAATACCATCATGATACATTGACAGGTCCATTTATCGTGGAGGAAATCTACAGACAGACAAAGGGTGAGGCATTGATCGTAACCGAAGTCGGACAGCATCAGATGTGGGCGGCACAGTATTATAAATATACGGAGCCGAGAACATTTTTGACATCCGGAGGTCTTGGAACAATGGGATATGGATTAGGCGCATCTTTGGGCGCAAAATGCGGCTGTCCAGATAAAACGGTCGTTAATATTGCCGGGGATGGCTGTTTCCGCATGAATATGAATGAGATTGCGACAGCGGTACGGCACCATATTCCGATCATTCAAGTGGTTGTAAATAACCATGTACTCGGAATGGTACGTCAGTGGCAGGATCTATTTTATGATGAAAGATATTCGGCAACTGTGCTCAGGGATGGTGTCGATTTTGTAAAGCTTGCAGAGGCGATGGGTGCAAAGGGGATCGGGGTACAGACTAAGGAGGAGTTTGCAGAGGCATTTGCGACAGCGCTTAGTATGAATAGTCCGGTCGTTATAGACTGTCAGATCGACGCAGATGACAAAGTATGGCCGATGGTGGCTCCTGGTGCGGCTATCAGCGATGCATTTGATGAAGAAGATATGGAGGAGTAATTCCATTATCATAAAATAAATTATAAGTGCAGGAGGAAAAGAAAATGGGTAGAGTGTATAACTTTTCGGCAGGACCAGCAGTGCTGCCGGAAGAAGTCTTAAAGGAAGCTGCGGCAGAAATGCTGGATTATCAGGGAACAGGCATGTCTGTTATGGAGATGAGTCACAGATCTAAAGCGTTTGAAGAAATTATTCAGACAGCAGAGCGAGATCTGCGTGATCTTATGGGTATTCCGGATAATTATAAGGTGTTGTTTTTGCAGGGTGGAGCGTCCCAGCAGTTTGCGATGATTCCGATGAATCTAATGAAAAATCGTGTGGCAGATTATATCATAACAGGTCAGTGGGCAAAAAAAGCTGCCAAAGAAGCTGAAAAATATGGAAAAGTAAATCGGATTGCCTCCTCAGAGGACAAAACTTTTTCATATATCCCGGACTGTTCTGATCTTCCGGTTTCTGAAGATGCAGACTATGTATATATATGCGAAAATAATACAATCTATGGGACAAAGTATAAAGAACTGCCAAATACAAAAGGAAAAATACTGGTGTCAGATGTATCCTCCTGTTTTCTTTCAGAGCCAATTGATGTGGAAAAATATGGAGTCATTTACGGTGGCGTACAGAAAAATATCGGACCCGCTGGCGTTGTCATCGTGATCATACGGGAAGATTTGATCACAGAGGAAGTCTTACCTGGAACACCGACGATGCTTACATATAAAACACATGCAGATGCCGATTCTTTGTATAACACACCTCCGGCATATGGAATCTATATCTGTGGGAAAGTGTTTAAATGGCTGAAATCAATGGGCGGACTTTCTGTGATGAAAGAGCACAATGAAAAGAAAGCAAAGCTGCTCTATGATTTTCTGGATCAGAGTAAGTTATTTAAAGGCACTGTGGAAAAGAAGGATCGTTCTTTGATGAATGTACCATTTGTTACAGGTAATCCTGATCTGGATGCAAAATTCGTAAAGGAAGCAAAGGCGGCAGGTCTTGAGAATTTAAAAGGACACAGGACTGTAGGCGGTATGCGTGCCAGCATATATAACGCTATGCCGTACGAAGGCGTAGAGGCTCTCGTAGCATTTATGAAAAAGTTTGAGGAGGAGAATCTGTAAAATGTATGAATATCATTGCCTGAATCCGATCGCAGAGATCGGCTTGGAACAGTTTGGGGAAAAATATGTAAAAACAGAAAATATGGACGAAGCAGATGCGGTACTGGTACGAAGCGCTGCTATGCATGACATGGAATTCAGCGATCATCTAAAAGTAATCGCTCGTGCAGGCGCAGGAGTGAATAACATTCCTTTGGATAAATGTGCAGAAAAGGGAATCGTTGTATTTAATACACCTGGAGCAAACGCAAATGGTGTGAAAGAACTAGTGTTTGCAGGCATGCTGCTTTCTGCTAGGGATATCATCGGCGGGATCAATTGGGTTGAAGAACATGAAGAAGACGGAGATCTGGCCAAGATGACAGAGAAAAAGAAAAAGGTCTTTGCAGGTACAGAACTTGAAGGAAAGAAGCTTGGTGTGATCGGCCTGGGAGCTATCGGGGTACTGGTTGCGAATACAGCTACCCATTTGGGAATGGATGTATACGGATATGATCCATATATTTCTGTAGATACAGCATGGAAGCTGTCCAGAAATATCCATCATGCAAAGACAGTGGATGAATTGTATAAAGAATGCGACTATATCACGATTCATGTTCCGGCTACGCCAGATACAAAAGGTATGATCGATAAAGGCGCTATCAGTTTGATGAAGGAAAATGTAGTCATCTTAAATTTTGCAAGAGATGTTCTTGTAAATAGTGAGGATATGGTAGACGCTCTTGTGTCCGGCGCTGTAAAATGCTATGTCACAGATTTCCCTACACCGGAAATAGCCGGAGTAAAAGGCGCGATTGTTATTCCGCATCTTGGAGCCTCTACAGAAGAATCCGAAGATAATTGTGCACGGATGGCAGTTGCAGAAGTAATCGATTTTTTGGAAAATGGAAATATTGCGCATTCTGTAAATTATCCGGATTGTAATATGGGAACAAAAGGAGACGGAACACG
This sequence comes from Mediterraneibacter sp. ICN-202921, assembly GCF_037890075.1. Classification (NCBI taxonomy): domain Bacteria; kingdom Bacillati; phylum Bacillota; class Clostridia; order Lachnospirales; family Lachnospiraceae; genus Mediterraneibacter; species Mediterraneibacter sp. ICN-202921. Next base: position 77,300 of record NZ_JBBKBE010000001.1, read on the forward strand.
TATCACAGTGCTACATCATAATATTCCCAATATGCTTGGACAGTTTACGGCATTGCTTGCTGGGGAAAATCTAAATATTACGCTTATGACAAATAAGAGCAAAAAAGAATATGCATATACAATGATGGATGTAGAAGCAGAAGTGCCGGCTGATCTGATAAAAAAATTTAACAGTATAGACGGAGTATTGAAAGTACGTATGATCCATTAGAAGAAAGAATAAAGGCGACCGTACCGGACAGTGATCTCACTGCCGGTGCGGTCTGTTTTATATAACGGCAAAAAGTGTCTGTACAATATACTGGAGTTGGTCAGAAAGAGGATATAAAAGGGAGTTATATTGTAGTTGACAAAAAATGTATAATTGTATACAATTATACAAGATAAAAGGGGCGGATATGCTCTGTGTGCAGGAGGTAAAAAGTGGAAGACAGAAAGGTATTTATGAATCAACATACAAATCTTTTAGAGCTGGAGGAATATATGTATCCTCTGGTAGATGTAGAAACACCAAATGTGTTTCGGAATTTATTCCGATATGATGAGATTCCAAAGATTGCATTCAATGATCGTATCGTGCCCCATCATATGCCAGATGAGATATGGATCACAGATACGACCTTCCGTGATGGGCAGCAATCCCGTGCTCCATATACGACGGAGCAGATTGTCACGATATTTGATTATCTGCATCGTCTTGGAGGTCCAAAAGGAAAAATCCGTCAAAGTGAATTTTTTCTTTACAGCAAAAAAGACAGAGACGCTGTATACAAATGTATGGAAAGGGGTTACGAATTTCCGGAAGTTACAAGTTGGATACGCGCCAGCAAAAAGGACTTTCAGCTTGTCAAAGAAATCGGTTTAAAAGAAACAGGTGTACTGGTGAGTTGTTCTGACTATCATATATTTTACAAGCTGAAAATGACACGACGTGAAGCAATGGAGCATTATCTGTCGGTTATCAGAGACTGTCTGGAGATAGGCGTACGTCCAAGATGTCATTTAGAAGACATCACTCGTTCAGATATTTATGGATTTGTGATTCCGTTTTGTGTAGAACTGATGAAATTAATGGAAGAATATAAAATACCAATAAAAGTACGTGTCTGTGATACAATGGGATATGGGGTGAATTTTCCAGGAGCAGTGATTCCACGTTCTATTCCGGGTATCATTTACGGACTGATGACACATGCAGGGGTTCCAAGCTCACTGATCGAATTTCACGGACATAATGATTTTTATAAGGCTGTCAATAATTCAACAACTGCATGGCTGTATGGCGCATCCGGCGTAAATTGTTCTCTATTTGGTATTGGGGAACGGACAGGTAATACTCCTTTGGAGGCCATGGTCTTTGAATATGCGCAGTTGAAAGGAACGCTGGATGGAATGGATACCAGAGTAATCACAGAACTTGCGGAATACTATGAAAAAGAGATTGGATACCATATTCCATCCAGGACGCCGTTTGTAGGAAAAAACTTCAATGTGACAAAGGCGGGGATTCATGCGGACGGCATGCTGAAAAATGAGGAAATATACAATATCTTTGATACAGAAAAATTCTTAGACCGCCCGGCGCTCGTATCTGTATCGAATACATCGGGGGCTGCGGGAATTGCTTACTGGATAAACGCTTTTTATAAATTGCCGAAAGAACGACAGGTAGATAAGAATTCCCAATTAGTATGCAAGGTAAAAGACTGGGTAGACAAAGAATATGAAGAAGGAAGAGTCACGGTCTTGACAGATGAAGAATTAATTGAGAAAATAAATACTATATGCGAAGAATTGCATATAACACTGTAAGCAGGAGGCTTTCGAAATGGAGGAATATCAGGAGTATTCTCTTGGCGGAAGAGTCTTTCAGAAAATCCGTGAGGATATTCTGAAAGGGAAGTATAAAGAACATGAGGAACTGCGGGAGAATACGATCGGAAAAGAATTAGGCGTAAGCCGTACCCCTGTACGGGAGGCACTCAGACAATTGGAACTGGAAGGACTTGTGACGATTATTCCCAATAAGGGGGCATATGTGACAGGGATTTCTTCAAAAGACGTAAAGGATATTTACATGATACGTTCCATGCTTGAGGGACTTTGTGCCAGATGGGCAACTGAAAATATTACAGAAGAACAGATGGAGGCGCTGGATGAAACAATTCTGCTGTCTGAATTCCATATGAAACGGGAGGGAACATATAATGTAGAACAGATCACGCTGTTAGACGGACGATTCCATACGATTTTATATGAGGCTTCAAACAGTAGGATATTGAGTCATGTTCTTATGGATTTTCATAAATACGTGCAGCCTGCGAGAAAATTTTCCGTTGTTTCAGAAGAAAGAGCAAGAAAATCTATACGAGAACATAAGCAGATCTTGCGGGCTATACGTGATAAAGATGCAAATATGGCAGAACAGCTGGCTAATGAACATATCCTGCATGTGATGCAGAATCTGAAAAAACAAGGATATGAAGATATTTAGGAGGAGAAAAAATGGAAAAAATCAAAATGACGACACCGTTAGTAGAAATGGATGGGGATGAAATGACCAGGATCCTCTGGAAAATGATCAAAGACAATTTGCTTGAACCTTATATAGATTTAAAAACAGAATATTATGATCTAGGATTACAGCACAGAAATGAGACAAATGATCAGGTTACGATAGATTCAGCAAATGCAACAAAAAAATATAAGGTTGCTGTTAAATGTGCAACTATTACCCCGAATGCGGCAAGGATGGATGAGTATGATCTAAAGGAAATGTGGAAAAGTCCAAATGGAACAATCCGTGCGATTCTGGATGGAACTGTTTTCCGTGCACCGATCGTGGTGAAAGGGATTGAACCATGTGTAAAGAATTGGAAGAAACCGATCACGATTGCCAGACATGCTTATGGAGATGTATATAAAGGAACAGAAATGAAGATCCCAGGAGCTGGAAAGGCAGAATTGGTATATACGGCAGAAGACGGCACACAGCAAAAAGAACTGATCCATGAATTTGACGGACCTGGGATCATACAGGGGATGCATAACATCAGTAAATCAATCGCAAGTTTTGCAAGAAGCTGCTTTAATTATGCTTTGGATACAAAACAGGATCTTTGGTTTGCAACAAAAGATACGATTTCTAAGAAATATGACCATACATTCAAAGATATTTTCCAGGAGATTTATGACGCAGAGTATGATGAAAAATTTAAAAAAGCAGGGATTGTGTACTTCTATACTTTGATCGATGACGCAGTGGCAAGAGTCATGAAGTCAGAAGGCGGATACATATGGGCATGTAAAAATTATGACGGAGATGTAATGAGTGATATGGTATCTTCTGCATTTGGCTCACTCGCCATGATGACGTCGGTCCTTGTATCTCCGGAAGGATATTATGAATACGAGGCTGCCCATGGAACTGTACAGCGCCATTATTATAAACATCTAAAAGGAGAGGAGACTTCCACTAACTCTGTGGCAACCATTTTTGCTTGGAGCGGAGCTTTAAGAAAACGCGGCGAATTGGATGGCAATAAAGAACTTATGGAATTTGCCGACAGACTGGAGAAGGCAACTATTGACACGATCGAATCCGGCTCCATGACAAAAGATCTAGCCTTGATCACAACGATTGAAAATCCAAATGTGCTAAACAGCGAAGAATTCATAAAAGCAATCGCTGAAAGATTATAAAGTTGCCGAAATTTTTTGCTCACATAAAACACATATTTCATGCATACACTTTTGCCGCTTAAATTCATATTTCTGTTAAAAAAATCGACTTCACACTGCTGCGCACTTCCAAATAAAGAGATTTATTTTCTTCCAATTGGAGATGTACAATAGCGTGAAGTCGTCTTTTTTCAAATCTAATTGAGGGATCCGCCTTCTGCAAGAGTTTCCCACTGTTCATATAGTTCTTCTAATGTACAGTCATTTTTATGCTTTTCTTCAGCGAGTTCCTGACAGCGGATGGAATTGGAATAGACATCTTCCTGCGTCATGAGCTGATCGATTATTTGGTTCCGTTGTTCCAGACATGTGATCTGTTCTTCTGTTTTCTTCAGATCATTTTTCCTTTTTCGTTCTTTTGCCTGCAATTCTTTTTGCTCTTGCCAGTTTAGTTTTGCATCAGAGGCTGTGCTTTGCGAATCTTCTCCGCCCGCAGCGTTAGAAGTCGGAGCATAAGCAGCAGTGAGTTCTTCTTTTTTTTCTAAATAATAATCATAATTTCCTATATAATTCACAAAAGTCTGATTGACCAATTCCAAAATGCGGGTCGCTGTCTGATTGATAAAATAGCGGTCATGAGATACATAGAGTACGGTGCCGGTATAGTCGTTGAGTGCATGCTCTAATATTTCTTTAGAGGTAATATCTAAGTGATTGGTCGGTTCGTCAAGAATCAGGAAATTTGCTTCTGACAGCATAAGTTTTGCCAATGAAACACGGCCTTTTTCGCCTCCGGATAGATTTCCAATGAGGTGGAAAACTTCATCGCCTGTAAACTGAAAAGCAGCCAGTGTATTTCGTATCTGTGTGTTTGTAAGCGCTGGATAGGCATCGGATATTTCATCAAATATGGTTTTCTCATCATGCAGTACATGATGTTCCTGATCATAATAACCGATTTTTACTTTGGAACCGAGAGTAAAAGAACCTTCGTCGGCAGGAATGACCTGGTTAAGTATTTTTAATAAAGTCGTCTTGCCGGTACCGTTATCTCCAATCACGGCAACATGTTCCCCGCGCTTTATTTCGAGATCGACTTTATGAAACAGTGTCTGTGAATCAAAGCTCTTCGATAATTGTGCAACGGAGAGTACGTCGTTGCCGCTGATACAGGACGGCTCTAATGTAAGATGCATCTGTGTGGCTGTCTGGACAGGCTTTTCTGCTGGTGTGATCTTTTCCAGCAGTTTCTCACGGCTTTCTGCGCGCTTGATGGATTTTTCACGATTAAAAGAACGAAGCTTTTCTATGACAGCCTGTTGATGTTTGATCTCTCTTTGCTGATTCAGGTATTCTTTTAATTGTGCATCCCGGATCTGCTGTTTCTTCTCTGCGTAAGCCTTATAATTTCCGACATACGTCCGGATCGTTCCCTGTTCGATCTCTACGACTTTTGTTACGACGCGGTTCAAAAAATACCGGTCATGCGAGATGATAAAAACAGCGCCGGTATAGTTTAAAAGATATGTCTCTAGCCAGGAGATCGAATTTAGATCCAGGTGATTGGTGGGCTCATCCAGCAAAAGAATGTCCGGCTGGGTAAGAAGCAGTTTTCCCAACGCAACACGGGTTTTTTGTCCTCCGGACAGGGTATCGGTCTGTTTAGAAAAATCTGCTTCCTGAAAACCAAGCCCTTTGAGAACTCCCGCAATCTCACTTTCATAGGCGTATCCGTTCATGGACTCGAATGTGGAGACAAGCCGGTTATAAGTTTCCAGCCTGGCATTTAAAGCATCTCCGGACAGTGTTTTAAGTTCTAATTCGATAGAACGGATCTGGTGTTCCATTTGGATCAGATGCGCTTTGGCTGTTTTGACTTCTTCATAAATCGTGTTTCCGGAAGAAAGCGTCTGATGCTGCGCGAGATAACCGATCGTTTTTCCTTTGGCAAGGACTACCTCCCCGCTATCAGCCGGTTCCTCTCCCATGATCATTTTGAAAATAGTAGACTTGCCGGCTCCGTTGATACCGACGAACGCCGCTTTTTCCCGTTCTTCAATATGAAAAGAGCCCTCTTTTACGATCAGATGTTCTCCAAAAGATTTATGAATATTATGACATGCGAGTATCATGAAACTCCTCCTGAAAGTATAGGTGTATATTTATGTATCCGTTGCGTTGTCTGACGCTGCATATGTAATCAATTATAACGAAAACCGAAGAAAATACAACTATAATTTGACATCATATTAACAATTTTATATAATAAAGCGTAGATTTAAGTTTGGAGGGCGATGACTGTGGAACAAAGAGAAATATCACGTGCAGTAATAGGAAGGCTGCCAAGATATTACAGATATTTAGGAGAATTGCTGGAGGCAGGAGTGGAAAGAATCTCTTCCAGTGATCTGAGCAAGAAGATGCGTGTAACGGCATCGCAGATAAGACAAGATTTGAACAATTTTGGTGGATTTGGACAACAAGGATATGGATATAATGTGAAATATCTATATACAGAGATCGGAAAAATATTAGGGATGAACAGAGAACATCCTATTATTATCATAGGAGCGGGAAATTTAGGGCAGGCACTGGCAAATTATGCTTCTTTTGAGAAAAGCGGTTTCATTTTAAAAGGATTGTTCGATGTAAACCCGCGCCTGGAAGGGGTTTCTATCCGTGGGATCCCGATCCGTATGATGGATGATCTGGAAGAATTTCTTCAAAAAAACGATATTGAGATCGCAATCCTCACATTGCCTAAATCTAAAGCAATCGAAGTGGCAGAACTTGTAATCGAGAATGGAATAAAGGCAATATGGAATTTTGCACACACGGATTTGAATCTTCCGGAGGATATAATTGTCGAAAATGTACACCTTTCGGACAGTCTGATGAAGCTTTCTTATAATATCAGCCGTTATAATGAAGAACATAAAAACTAGTGACGCTGTGTATAGTATGCAGCAGTGTATACATTTACAGGAATATGCAGGCAGAAACGTGTAATCAGGTTTTCCTTTTTACACGTTCTTTCATTTTAAGATGTGAAAGACAAGAAATGATTCTGCTGATTTTTATTTTTTAGGAAAGGCGGGGGAGTTATATGCGATATCTTCCAGACGGAGTATGGATGCAGAAAGCAGACAAACATACGATAGAAAAAATAGGGATCTCTTCTATGGTATTGATGGAACGAGCGGCTCTAAAGACAGTAGAAGTCATGGAGACAGAACAGATCAGGCTGGATAAGGCGCTGATCGTCTGTGGAAGTGGAAATAACGGTGGCGATGGCTTTGCCATAGCACGCCTTATGAAAGAGAAAGGGTATCTTCCGACGGTTGTATTTGCGGGACGTGAACAGTCTTTAAGCATGGAATGCCGTACACAGAAGGAAGTTCTGGAAAGGTTAGGGCTTATGTCATGCACAGAGATTCCGTCCAAAGAATATACTGTTGTAATAGACGCACTTTTCGGTGTGGGATTAAACAGGGATATACAAGGACACTATGTGGATATAATAGCGCAGATGAATCAGATATCAGCTAAGAAGGTTGCTGTTGATATTCCTTCCGGTATTCATGCAGAGAAGGGATGTGTGATGGGAAATGCATTTAAAGCAGACTTGACAGTTGCCTTTGCCTGTGAAAAGTTAGGCTGCGTATTATACCCAGGAAAAGAATATTCCGGAAAAGTGCTCCCTGTAGAAATAGGGATCGATCTGGCAATCTTTAAAGAAGAATTAGGTGTTTGCTATACGTATGAGCAGAAAGATATAGGACGATATCTTCCCAAAAGAAAGGCAGATTCTCATAAGGGGACTTATGGAAAGGTGCTGATGATCACAGGAAGCTGCGGTATGGCCGGTGCGGCTTATCTGTCTGCGAAAGCGGCTTATACAGCCGGTGCTGGACTTGTACAGATCTATACGGTTAAAGAGAATCGAACGATCTTACAGCAGCTTCTTCCGGAAGCAATTATTTCTGTGTATACAGAGTATGAGGAAGTACAGCTTGCAAGTCTTCTTGAGTGGGCGGACGTAGTGTGTATCGGATGCGGGTTAGGTATGTCGGAAACAGCAGAAAAAATACTGGCAGAAACATTGAAACGAGCAAAAGTTCCTGTAGTTTTGGACGCGGATGGCTTAAACCTGGCAAGCAGGCATATGGACATACTAGAAGATGTGAAAGCACCTTTGATCTTAACGCCGCATATGAAAGAAATGACGAGATTATTGGGATGCAGTATGGAAGAAATGAAAGAAAAACGAAGGGAAAGGCTATTAGATTTTACAGCAAAATACGATGTTGTGTGTGCTTTAAAAGACAGCAGGACGATCGTGTCAGCAAGAGAGCGTCAGATCTTTGTAAATACTGCGGGAAACAGCGCAATGGCGAAGGCAGGTGCGGGAGATGTGCTTGCCGGGACGATCACAGGGCTTATTGCCCAGAAGATGTCCCCTTATGAGGGATGTGTCCTGGGGGTTTATCTGCATGCCTGCGCAGGCGATGAGGCAAGAAAGGAAAAAGGCGAGTACAGTGTACTTGCGGAAGATTTGATCTGGGGCATACAAACATGCCTGTATAATACAAAGGAGAGGGAAGTATTATGAAATCATACAGCAGAGTGTGCGCAGAAATTAACTTGGATGCGATCGCTTATAATATGGAACAGCTAAAAAATAGGATTGGAAAAGAAGGACGCCTTGTGGCTGTATTGAAAACAGATGGCTATGGACATGGAGCTGTTCCGATCGCGGAAATGTTTGAAGAGACAGAGTATGTATGGGGGTATGCGACAGCTTCATTAGAAGAAGCTGTGCTTCTGAAAAAGGCGGGGATGAAAAAGCCAGTGCTTGTTCTGGGCTGTATTTTCCCGGAGCAATATGAGGAAATGATACAATATGAAATACGCACTGCTGTCTATACGGAAGAAAGCGCGGTGCTGATGGCGGAGACGGCAAAACAGATGGGAAAGACGGCGTATTTCCACATCAAAATTGACACAGGAATGGGACGGATAGGCTTTCCGGTCTGCACAGAAAGTGTAGACTGTCTCCGACGTATTAGTAAATTTGAACATGTGTGCATGGAAGGAATGTTTACACATTTTGCGAAAGCAGATGAAACAGATAAGACGTATACATTAGAACAGCATGAGAAGTTTCAGTGGATGAAGAGGAAAATGGAAGAAAATCATATCCACATACGTTACTATGACTGCGACAACAGCGCAGGGATCATAGATCTGCCTGCTATGCGTCATGATCTGGCACGGGCGGGGATCGCCATGTATGGCCTGTATCCTTCACAGGAAGTAAAAAAGGACGCTGTGAAACTAAAACCGGCTCTTGCGCTTACAAGCCATATTATTTATGTAAAAGAAATAGAGGCAGGTACTTCGATCAGTTATGGCGGTACTTTTATTTCTCCCAAAAAAATGAAAGTTGCAACCATCCCGGTGGGATATGGAGATGGATATCCCCGTTCTCTTTCAAATAAAGGAGAAGTATTGATACGCGGCAAAAGAGCGAAGATTCTTGGCAGGATCTGTATGGATCAACTCATGGCAGATGTGACAGATATAGAAGGAGCTGGCTTTATGGATCCAGTCGTTCTGGTTGGCAAAGACGGCACAGAGGAGATCACGGTAGAAGAATTAAGTGAGTTAAGCGGCAGGTTTCCTTATGAATTTATCTGCTGTCTGGGTAAAAGAATTCCAAGAAATTACTGGGCAGACGGCAAAGTAGTGCGGCAGATAGATTCTTTTTAGAAATGCGATCCTTTTTTGAATACCTCCGAGAAAAATGGTAAGGCTTTAAATGAGAAAGTAAAAAATCGGAGTGTGAAAAAATTGATCATCAGAAGAGGCGATATCTATTATGCGGACTTAAGCCCTGTAGTCGGTTCAGAGCAGGGAGGAATACGTCCGGTACTTATTATACAGAATAACGTAGGGAATCGTCATAGCCCGACGGTTATATGTGCGGCAATCACGTCAAAAATGAATAAAGCAAAACTTCCTACGCACATTGAACTTAGTACAAAGGACTATCAGATCGTAAAAAATTCTGTCATTTTATTAGAGCAGATACGTACGATCGATAAACAACGATTGAAAGAATTTGTCTGCCATATTGATAGTGGGAAGATGAAAAAGGTAGAGGAAGCGATCAGAGTCAGTCTGGAGCTTCCTACATAGAGTGCTTTACAGAAAGAGAAAAGAGTGCTAAAATTGTAAGGCGTGAGTAAGGTTTTGCTGCTGCTTTCTGCAGTTTGCATACAGTACCGGATATGACAGGTCCGGCAGCAATATACGAAGATAGAAGAGGAGATTAAGAAAAGAGATGTCAGGACATTCTAAATTTGCAAATATTAAACATAAGAAGGAAAAAAATGATGCTGCAAAAGGAAAAATCTTTACAAAAATCGGAAGGGAACTTGCGGTTGCGGTAAAAGAAGGCGGAGGCCCAGATCCGGCAAATAACAGCCGCCTGCGCGATGTGATCGCGAAGGCGAAGTCAAACAATATGCCAAATGATACGATTGAACGAAATATAAAAAAAGCAGCCGGAGAGGGTTCGGCAGACAATTATGAACATATTACATATGAAGGGTACGGTCCCAGTGGAACAGCGATCATTGTAAAAACGCTGACAGATAATAAAAACCGGACAGCATCTAATGTAAGAAATGCATTTACAAAAGGAAATGGAAATGTTGGTACGCCGGGATGCGTCTCCTTTATGTTTGATGAAAAAGGGCAGATTTTTGTGGCAAAAGAAGATTGTGAAATGGATGCTGACGAATTGATGATGTTGGCTTTAGATGCGGGCGCAGAAGATTTTGCAGAGGAAGATGAAAGCTTTGAAATCTTGACGGCGCCAGAAGACTTTAGCGAGGTTCGTTTGAAGTTAGAAGAAGCTGGGGTCATAATGGCAGACGCGGAAGTGACAATGATCCCGCAGACTTATGTAGAACTTACAAGCGAGGAGGATATAAAAAATATCCAGAAAACATTGGATCTGTTAGAAGAAGATGACGATGTCCAGGATGTATACCACAACTGGAGTGAATAGAAGGAGGAAGTATGATTCAGGATACTCTCAGAGAAGATATGATCGAATTATATAAAAAGACATTTGATTATAAATTCCAGAAAAAAACATATGAGTCAGATATCAATGAACTAAAGGATACATATGCCCATGTCCTTAGAGCTGCAGCTGCGGCGTGTGAAGGTACAGATGAGGAACTAGCAGAGGCGGCATCCTTTGTGCCAGAATACGTGGCCGGAGAACTTGCTGCTATTACAAGCAAAAGAAAAAGAGAAATAGCTGCTCTGGATTACAATATGAATATGGTTTCCTATTTTGTTCCTCTGATGGGCGAAGCGCCTTCTTTAAGGGCAAAAGAGATGACACAGAAAATGGTAGAGATCTGGAATGAAAAAATGCCGGAGTTTAAAATCGGGCATTCTACTGTTGCAGGTATACAGGGCGGATTTAAAAAAGGGATTTTTTGTTATATTACAACAGCCGTATGCCAAAGCCTGGGCAAGGCTGATGATTGTTATGAATTGACAACGCTTAGAGAATACAGAGATACCTATCTGCTCGGTACTCCAGAGGGAAAAACGCTGGTAAATGAATATTATGATATCGCCCCGACCATTGTAAAAAGGATTGATAAAGAGCAAACGGCAAAAGAGATTTACAGCAATATTTGGAAAAATTATATAAACCCATGCATTCACTTGATCGAATGTGATAAAAAAGAGGAATGCAAAGAACTTTATACTGATATGGTCAGAACACTAGAAACAAAATATCTGTATTCTTAAGAAAATGTGTAGTGTATAAGGAGAACAAATGAGCAAATATAAAATAGAAACAAAATGTATACAATCTGGTTATGAACCTGGAAACGGAGAACCCAGAGTTCTTCCGATCTATCAGAGTACGACTTTTCGTTATACAAGCAGTGAACAGATGGGACGACTTTTTGATCTGGAAGAAGCCGGATATTTCTATACAAGACTTCAAAATCCTACAAATGATGCAGTTGCTGCCAAAATCTGCGACTTAGAAGGCGGAGCGGCAGCGATGCTGACTTCTTCAGGACAGGCTGCAAATTTCTATGCGATCATGAATATAGTGGAAGCCGGAGACCATATTGTCTGTGCGTCTGCTCTTTATGGAGGCACATATAATCTTTATGCCCATACGATCCGTAAAATGGGGGTAGAAGCAACTTTTGTGGATCCTGACTGCACAGAGGAAGAATTAAATGCTGCTTTTCAGGAAAATACAAAAGCTGTATTTGGTGAAACGATTGCTAATCCTGCTCTGGTCGTTTTGGATATAGAGAAATTTGCAAAGGCAGCTCATAGTCATGGAGTTCCCTTTATTGTAGATAATACATTTGCAACGCCTATTAACTGCCGTCCAATTGAATGGGGCGCAGATATTGTGACACATTCTACGACGAAATATATGGACGGGCATGCTTCCTGCGTGGGCGGAGCTATCGTAGATAGCGGGAATTTTGACTGGGAGGCACATAAAGATAAGTTTCCGGGACTTACTACGCCGGATGAGACATATCATGGGATTGTCTATACACAGAAATTTGGCAAAGGAGCATATATTACGAAAGCGACAGCTCAGTTGATGCGGGATCTGGGGTCTATCCAGGCACCGCAGAATGCATTCCTTTTAAATATCGGACTGGAGACACTGCATTTGAGAGTACCACGTCACTGTGAAAATGCGCTGAAAGCGGCAAAATATCTTCAGGCACATGAAAAAGTGGCTTGGGTTTCCTATCCATCTCTTTCAGGTGACAAATATTATGATCTGGCACAAAAATATATGCCGGAAGGTACATGCGGCGTTCTTACTTTCGGACTAAAAGGCGGAAGAGAAGCGGCGGTCCAAATGATGGATAAATTAAAGATGATCGCAATCGTAACACATGTGGCAGACGCGAGAAGCTGTGTGCTCCATCCGGCGAGCCATACACATCGTCAGATGAATGAGCAGGAATTAAGAGATGCAGGTGTTCAGCCGGATCTGATCCGTTTTAGTGTGGGAATCGAGAATATTGATGATATCATTGCAGATTTAGCACAAGCATTGGAATAATTTAAAATGGTATGGATGTATACAATTTGCATCCATACCATTTTTCTATATAATAGCAGAATAAAATCTGTCCGGAAGCCAGATACTAAAGAAAACGCAAAAGGAAAAAATCAGAGGAAATGGCAGGAGGAAACCGTATATGAAAAATAACCGGATGGATACAAAAAAGACAGAAGATACAAGAGAAGAAGAGAAAAAAGAAAATGAAGCCATAAAAGAAATGGGCGCATTGAAATTTACAGAGAGCAGAAGTGAACATAAAATCCAGCTATTAACGATCATTGGAGAAATAGAGGGACATGAGGCGGTGTCCGGCAATACAAAAGCAACGAAGTATGAACATCTTCTCCCAAGGCTGGCACAGGCAGAAGAAGATGAGACAGATGGCATTTTAATCCTGCTCAATACGCTGGGGGGAGATGTGGAGGCCGGACTGGCGATCGCAGAGATGATTGCTTCTTTAAGTAAACCGACAGTATCCTTAGTGTTAGGGGGAAGTCATTCAATCGGAGGGCCGCTTGCGGTATCAGCGGATTACTCTTTTATCGTACCGACCGGTACGATGATCGTTCATCCGGTACGCTCTACGGGAATGTTCATCGGAGTAATACAAAGTTATCGCAATATGGAGCGTACTCAGGAGCGTATTACTCAATTTATTGCAGAACATTCCCACATTTCACAGGAGAGACTATTAGAATTGATGTTGGACTCTACACAGCTTGTCAAAGATGTGGGGACGATGTTGGAGGGAAAAGAAGCAGTCGAAGAAGGGATGATAGACGAAGTGGGAGGAATAAGCCAGGCCTTTGCAAAGCTTCATGAACTGATAGATGAAAGACAGGAGCAAAGCAGGAAAGAAGATTGTAAAAAATAAATAATGACACCGTTTTTAAATAATGTTATACTTGATATAGTATGTTTATTTACCAAAGGGGGAGTTATATGTCTGCAAAATCTACAAAAAGAAAAAAAAGCACAAAACGCAGACCAAACAAAGCAAAGGAAAATACAGCTTTAAAAGAAGAAATTTGGATCCTGCTCTCTCTGGCAGTTTGTATTCTTATGGTGATCAGTAATTTCGGCATTGGAGGAATGGTCGGGGAGGCTGCTTCTTCCGTTATGTTCGGATTGTTTGGATATATGGCGTATGTCCTGCCATTTGTCTTATTTGCCGGTATTGCTTTTGGCGTGCTGAACAAAGGCAATACGCGGGCTTACATAAAAATTACGGCAGGAGTTTTGCTTTTTATTCTTATTACAGTATTTTTAGAACTGGTTATCAATAAATATCAGGCCGGCACAGCTTTGCTCGACTATTATCATCAAGCAGGACTTCACAAAAATGCCGGCGGACTTGTAGGCGGCGCGGTGCTGAATCTTCTCTGTCCGCTGATCGGTGTGGCAGGTACATATGTTGTAACGATCGTTCTTGCTGTCATCTGTGTGATCTTAATCACGGAAAAATCTCTTCTGGCACCACTTGGCAGCCACGGGAAAAAAGCGTATGAAGGTGCAAAAAGAAAACATGAACAGACACAGATCTTACGCCAAGAGAAACGGCAGGCTAGAAATGAGACAAAGCAGGAAAAGCGCAGCGATAGAAAGGTTTCCGGCGTATCTTTTGCGACTACCTTGACAGAGCAGCTTCCTTCAGAGATGGCAGAGGAAAAGACTGCGAAAGGAAAAGGAAGAAAGAAGAGAAAGTCACCGGAGCTAAAAGAACTTTCTGCAGATACAGCAGGAGAAGAAATAGGAGAAATTGCAGAAGAGCCTAAAAATAATGCGGCATTTATGGATGCATTTGTCATTACACGTGCTGAACAGCCGGAAGCGCCAGAAGAGGCTGTGTCAGACAATACGGCAGGCGGAGGTACTTATGAAGAACTAGATGAACTTCCGAAAAAGCCGAGACAGAAGAAAATACAACAAAGTCCGGAAGAAGCAGCAGAGCAGGTACAGAATGTAGCCCGTGCGATTCAGACACAGGAGGCAGAACATGCAAAAAAATATGAGATTCCTCCGTTGTCATTATTAAAAAAAGGAAAAAAGGGAAACGGAGATTCTGATGCGCATTTGCGCGCTACGGCAATGAAGCTAGAGCAGACATTTCAAAATTTCGGTGTCAGAGTACACGTAACCAATGCAAGTTGCGGTCCTTCTGTTACAAGATATGAACTGCAGCCGGAACAAGGAGTAAAAGTAAGTAAGATCGTTGGGCTTGCGGACGATATCAAATTAAATCTTGCTGTAGCAGATCTGCGTATTGAGGCCCCGATCCCCGGAAAGGCCGCTGTTGGGATCGAGGTTCCCAACAATGAGAATACAGCAGTCATGTTAAGAGATCTTTTGGAATCTGACGAGTTTAAGACAAGTAAGTCGGGGCTTTCTTTTGCAGTAGGAAAAGATATCGCAGGAAAAGTCGTTGTGGCAGATATTGCGAAGATGCCGCATTTACTTGTGGCAGGAGCAACGGGATCTGGAAAATCGGTATGTATCAACACACTGATCATGAGCATTATTTATAAATCCAGTCCGGAAGATGTGAAATTGATCATGGTCGATCCGAAAGTTGTAGAGTTAAGCGTGTATAATGGAATCCCTCATCTTTTGATTCCTGTCGTGACCGATCCCAAAAAGGCGGCGGGAGCTTTGAACTGGGCGGTTGCGGAGATGATGAAGCGGTATCAGCTTTTCGCAGAGTACAATGTCCGAGATTTAAAAGGTTTTAATGAAAAAGTAGGACAAATGAAAGAAGAGGAGAGTCCCAAACCAATGCCGCAGATCGTTATTATTGTAGATGAGCTTGCGGATCTGATGATGGTAGCGCCTGGGGAAGTGGAAAGCGCGATCTGCCGGTTGGCGCAGCTTGCAAGAGCGGCGGGACTCCATTTGATCCTTGCGACGCAGCGGCCTTCTGTGAACGTCATCACTGGGCTGATCAAAGCAAATATGCCGTCTAGGATTGCGTTCTCTGTTTCTTCCGGCGTGGATTCCAGAACGATCATAGATATGAACGGTGCAGAAAAACTTTTGGGCAAAGGAGATATGCTCTTTTATCCTGTAGGATATCCGAAGCCGGTACGTGTGCAAGGTTCTTTTGTATCAGATAAAGAGGTACAAAAAGTAGTGGATCATCTCATCGAACAAAACGGAAATGCTTGTTACAGTGATGAAATAGAAGAACATGTAAGCCTAAATGCCGCGGGAACAGGTGATGGACTGCCTGGAACAGGGCAGGATAATGAAAATGACAGAGATGCTTATTTTACGGAAGCCGGTCGCCTGATCGTAGATAAAGAAAAGGCTTCTATCGGTATGCTGCAGCGGATGTTTAAGATTGGGTTTAACAGAGCTGCCCGTATCATGGATCAGCTTTGTGAGGCTGGAGTGGTCGGACCGGAAGAGGGAACAAAACCCAGAAAAGTCTTAATGTCCAAGGAAGAATTTGAACAGTTTATAGAAGAAAATATATAAATAAGTCACAAAGAAAGATAGGAGGACGACACAAATGAAAACAGATATCCAGATCGCACAGGAGGCAGAACTAAAGCCCATTAAAGAAGTAGCACAGCAAATTGGTATCGAAGAAGATGAACTAGAATTTTACGGAAAACATAAAGCTAAATTATCAGAAGAACTCTGGGACAAAATCAAAGAAAACCCTGATGGAAAACTTATACTTGTAACTGCGATCAATCCAACTCCCGCTGGCGAGGGAAAGACAACTACCACCGTAGGACTTGGACAGGCGATGGCAAAGTTAGGAAAGAAAGCACTGATCGCACTGCGGGAGCCTTCACTTGGTCCATGTTTTGGTATTAAAGGAGGCGCTGCAGGGGGCGGTTATGCACAGGTCGTACCTATGGAAGATCTTAATCTCCATTTCACAGGCGATTTTCATGCGATCACATCGGCAAATAATCTGTTGGCTGCAATGCTGGACAATCATATACAGCAGGGAAACGCACTGAAGATCGACCCAAGACAAGTTGTCTGGAAACGCTGTCTGGACATGAATGATCGTGTATTGCGGAATATCGTCGTTGGGCTTGGCAATAAAATGGACGGTATGGTAAGAGAAGATCATTTTGTGATCACCGTTGCTTCCGAGATCATGGCAATCCTGTGTCTGGCAGAGGATCTGCAAGATTTAAAAGAGCGTCTGGGAAGGATCATTGTGGCATATACTTTCGACGGGGTCCCTGTTACAGCGGATGATCTGCAGGCGACCGGGGCAATGACGGCTCTGTTAAAAGATGCGATCAAACCGAATCTCATCCAGACGCTGGAACATACGCCAGCTCTTGTACATGGGGGACCGTTTGCAAATATTGCACATGGATGCAATAGTGTGCGGGCAACGAGAATGGCTATGAAGCTAAGCGATATTACAATCACGGAGGCTGGTTTCGGCGCAGATCTGGGCGCAGAAAAATTTATGGATATCAAATGCCGTATGGCTGGGCTGCATCCAGACGCTGTTGTTTTAGTTGCAACTGTTCGGGCGCTCAAGTATAATGGGGGTGTAAAAAAAGAGAATCTGGCTGAAGAGAATTTGGAAGCGTTGGAAAAAGGAATTTCAAATCTGGAAAAGCATATTGAAAATATACAAAAATATGGAGTTCCAGTAATTGTTACACTGAATTCTTTTATTACAGATACAGAGGCGGAAAATGCGTATATACGCAAATTCTGTGAGCAGAGAGGATGTCAGTTTGCGCTTTCAGAAGTGTGGGAAAAAGGCGGAGAAGGCGGTATTGCACTGGCTGAAAAAGTGTTGGATACATTGGAAAATAAAGAAAGTGATTTTCATACCCTCTATCCGGATGACATGTCTCTGGAAAAGAAAATCGAAACGATAGCAAAGGAAATTTACGGAGCAAATGAGGTTATTTATGAACCGGCAGCTAAGAGGCAGTTAGACAAAATCACTGCCATGGGATTTGGAAATTTTCCTGTCTGTATGGCAAAGAATCAATATTCTTTGTCGGATGACGCAAAGAAACTTGGACGTCCTGAAAACTTTGCTATTCATATCCGGGAAGTGTATGTCAGTGCAGGAGCCGGTTTTGTCGTTGCCCTGACAGGAGCGATCATGACGATGCCGGGATTGCCGAAAGTACCGGCTGCAAATGGGATCGATGTTTCTGAGGATGGAAAAATAACAGGATTATTTTAAGAGGAGAGATACATGGCAGTACGAATTGACGGAAAGAGAATTTCTAAAGAGATAAAAGAAGAATTAAAAGAGGAAGTAAAACAGTTTAAAGAAAAAGGAAAACATATATGCCTTGCGGTTATACAGGTAGGAGAGGATCCGGCTTCTACCGTATACGTCAATAATAAGAAAAAGGCATGTGCATATATCGGGATCGAATCACAGTCTTATGAATTGTTAGAAAGTACAACAGAGGAAGAACTCGTCGATCTTGTAAAAAGTCTGAATAACTCATCAAATGTAAATGGAATACTTGTACAGCTGCCGCTTCCTAAACATATAAATGAAGATCGGATCATCCGAACGATTTCGCCGGAAAAAGATGTTGACGGTTTTCATCCGACAAGTGTGGGAAGGCTGTGGATCGGAGAAAAAGGATTTTTGTCCTGTACACCGGCGGGAATCATACAGCTTTTAAAACGATCTGATATTTCTATCGAAGGAAAAGAATGTGTCATTGTCGGGAGAAGCAATATTGTCGGCAAACCAATGGCCGCATTGCTTTTAAGAGAAAATGGCACAGTGACAGTAGCCCATTCCCGTACCAAAAATCTGAAAGAGATCACAAAAAGAGCGGATATTTTGATCGTGGCGATAGGGAAAAGACAGTTTATCACATCCGAATATGTGAAAGACGGTGCAGTCGTGATCGATGTCGGCATGCACAGAGATGAGGAAGGTCATCTCTGTGGAGATGTAGATTTTGCCGATGTAGAACCAAACGTATCCGCGATCACACCGGTTCCGGGGGGAGTAGGACCGATGACGATCGCAATGTTGATGAATAACTGTGTAGAGACAGTGCGCAGGTAGGGGGAAATACTATGAGATGCAGGCATTGTGGGGCCGTATTTTCGGATGAGGAACTGATTTGTCCTAAATGCGGTATGCAAGTCCAGATCGTGCCAGATTATAATCCCTTGGAAGACGTTCTTACACAGCAAGTGAAAGGCTCTGTGGAAGACGCAACACGTCCGATAGGAACAAGTGATCTGCGCAGAATACAAAGAGAAGATACAACAGAATATGGAAATTCTACGCGTGTCCTAAGTCAGGGAGAATTAGACAGAATCAGGGGGAGCAGAAGGACACAGTATCAGACTCGACAAGAACAAGGCGTACAAAGAAAAACGACTGGAAACATGCGAGGAAGCAAAAATACCGGAAGAGTACAAGGGACATCCAATATCCGTACGAATGCGTCGAATACAGGGAAATTGTCTAAAAGTCCCGAGGCGAGGCGAAGACAGCAGATGACTCGAAAAAAACAGGCGGCAAAAAAGAGGCGGCAAAGATTGCTTATCGTACTTTTGGGGATTTTGCTTCTGTTAGGCATAGCTGGTTTTGTACTTTATCGCAATTCCTATGTAGGCATTGTAAAACAAGGATATAAGGCACTTCAGACCAGTGAATATAGTTCTGCAGAACAGCTGTTCCGCCGTGCGATCGGCAGAAGCTCTGGAAAAGCAGAAGCATATATCGGATTGTCCAAGGTATATATACAGCAGGAAGATTTAGACACAGCGGAGGAAGTATTTTTGTCTGCGTTGGAAACCCAGCCTTCTAACGCAGAAATCTATAAAGCAGCCATCCAGTTTTATAAGGATACCGATCAGCTGGGGAAAATATCCGAATTGCTGGAAGGATGTGAAGACCAAAAGGTGTTGTCCAAAGTAAAGGCATATGTTTCACCTGCGCCGGAGTTTACTCCAGAAGAAGGAAATTATGACGAAGTGCAGCAAGTAACTATTAAAGCGGAAGGCAGTACCATTTATTATACGACAGACGGCAGCGAGCCGACCACTTCCAGTACACAGTATGCAGAGCCGATTCTATTGGAAGAAGGGGAAACACAGATACAGGCACTGGCGGTGAATAAAAAGGGGATTCCAAGTGTTGTTGTCTCTAAGACATACACGGTACAGATTCCGATTGCAAACGCCCCCTCTGTCAATCCGTCTACAGGAACGTATAGTGAAGCTGCACAAATAACAGTCCATGTACCGGAAGGCTATACTGCCTATTACACGCTGGACGGCAGCGAACCTACCACAGCATCTTTGCAGTATGCAGGACCCGTCGATATGCCTGCGGTTGCAGTAGGAGAATGGACCACGTTTAAGGCGGTTTTGGTAAATAATAATAATGGAAAAATGACCCAGGTCACGACAAAAAGGTATAGTCTCAATTTAGAATAGAGAATAACAAAAATTCTCTAGAACAAATTATAGGAAAAGGCTTGCATAACCAGAACAGCAGTGTTATAATAGTTTTGTTAAAAAAATAACATAAGCAAAAGGAGATGCAGATCATGAGCAGATTTTGTTTACCAAGAGACATCTACCACGGAAAAGGATGTCTGGAAGAACTCAAAAATTTAAAAGGAAAAAAAGCGATCTTAGTAGTAGGCGGCGGATCTATGAAACGCCAGGGATTTCTCGACAGAGCTGTAAATTACTTGAAAGAAGCCGGAATGGAAGTCCAGGTATTTGAAGGTGTTGAGCCAGATCCATCTGTGGAGACAGTTATGAAAGGCGCTGAAGCAATGCGTGCTTTTGAACCAGACTGGATTGTTTCTATGGGAGGCGGATCACCGATCGATGCAGCAAAAGCAATGTGGGCATTCTATGAATATCCGGATGTAACATTTGAACAGCTTTGCGTACCATTTGGTTTCCCAGAATTAAGACAGAAAGCAAAATTTGCGGCGATTCCTTCTACATCAGGAACAGCAACAGAAGTAACAGCATTTTCTGTTATTACAAACTACCAGACAGGAGTGAAATATCCTCTGGCAGACTTCAATATTACACCAGATGTAGCGATCGTTGATCCAGATCTTGTATCAGGACTTCCTGTAAAACAGGTTGCGTATACAGGCATGGATGCACTTACACATGCAATTGAGGCTTATGTTTCTACATTGAATGGACCATTTACAGATCCTCTTGCACTGCAGGCAATCGAGATGGTTCTGGATTATCTTCCTGCTTCTTACAATTGTGATATGGTTGCAAGAGAGCAGATGCATTATGCACAGTGTTTGGCAGGAATGGCATTCTCTAATGCACTTTTAGGTATCGTACATTCTATGGCACATAAGACAGGAGCTGCATTCTCAACAGGACATATTCCACATGGATGCGCAAATGCAATTTACCTTCCTTATGTTATTAAATATAATGCAAAAGATCCAGTGGCTGCAAAACGTTATGCTGAGATCGCACGCAGAATGGGTCTTGCTGGAACATCAGAAAAAGCTCTGATAAACAGTCTTGTAGAGAAAATTGATGATTTCAATGTAAAATTGAATATTCCAAAAACTCTGAAAGATTTTGGAATCAATGAAGAAGAATTTAAAGAAAAAATTGCTAACATTGCAGAGCTGGCAGTAGGAGATGCCTGTACAGGTTCTAATCCACGTGCAATCGATCCTGCAACAATGGAAAAACTGTTTACATGTACATATTACGGAACAGAAGTTGACTTCTAATAAGAGGAAGAATACATGCAGGGACAGGCGCAAAGAAATTGTGCCTGTCCCTATTGTGTATACGGACAGGAAAGAATACTTGCCTTTCCGCTGTAAATAGCGTATTATAGGGAAAGGGTGATTTTTACAAGGAGGAAAAACATGTATAAGATATTAAAAGCTGAAAAACTGGCTGATAAGATCTTTCTGATGGATGTACATGCACCGCGTGTTGCTAGTCACTGTCAGCCTGGCCAGTTTGTGATTGTAAAGATGGATGAAAAAGGAGAACGTATTCCGCTTACGATTTGTGATTATGACAGAGAAGCCGGCACAATTACGATTGTTGTGCAGGAGGTTGGAGCGTCTACAACGAAGATGGGTGAATTAAAAGCAGGGGATAGTTTCCGCGATTTTACAGGTCCATTGGGATGCGCTTCAGAATTTGTTCATGAAGATATGGAGACATTGAAAAAGAAGAAAATGTTGTTTGTCGCAGGCGGTGTAGGAGCAGCTCCTGTATATCCGCAGGTAAAATGGCTCCATGAACATGGGATTGATGCAGATGTGATCGTCGGAGCCAAGACAAAAGATATGCTGATCTTAGAAGATGAGATGAAAGACGTTGCAGGGGAGTATTATCCATGTACAGATGACGGCTCCTATGGACATGCAGGCATGGTCACGACTATGGTAGAAGAATTGGTAAACGAAGGAAAACAATACGATGTCTGTGTTGCTATCGGTCCGATGATCATGATGAAATTCGTATGTTTATTGACGAAGAAATTAGAAATCCCTACTATTGTCAGTATGAATCCGATCATGGTCGATGGAACGGGCATGTGCGGCGCTTGTCGTCTTCAGGTAGGCGATGAAATTAAATTTGCCTGTGTAGACGGTCCTGAATTTGACGGACACTTGGTAGACTTTGATCAAGCGATGAAGAGAAGTCAGATGTATAAAACAAAAGAAGGACGCGCAATGCTGAAACTTCAGGAAGGTGATACCCATCACGGCGGATGCGGACATTGTGGAGGTGACGACTAATGGGAAATGTAATGAAGAAGGTACCTGTAAGAGAGCAGGATCCGAAAAAACGAGCAGCTAATTTCGAGGAAGTATGCCTTGGTTATAATCAGGAAGAGGCTATGGAAGAAGCTGCCAGATGTTTAAATTGTAAGAATGCAAAGTGTGTACAAGGATGTCCGGTTTCAATTGATATTCCCGGGTTTATCCATGAAGTCAAAGAGGGAAACATTGAAGAAGCCTACAAAGTCATCGGGAAATCTTCAGCACTGCCGGCAATCTGCGGACGAGTATGTCCTCAAGAATCACAGTGTGAAGGGAAATGTATCCGCGGCATTAAGGGCGAACCTGTCTCGATCGGTAAACTGGAGAGATTTGTCGCTGACTATGCTTTGGAACATGATATAAAACCTGTAGGAGCAGACAAGAAGAATGGGCATAAAGTAGCCGTTATCGGTTCAGGTCCTTCCGGACTGACATGCGCAGGCGATTTGGCAAAACTGGGGTATGATGTGACAGTATTTGAAGCTCTTCATGAGTTAGGAGGAGTTCTTGTATATGGCATTCCGGAATTCCGTCTTCCTAAACAAAAAGTCGTAGCAAAAGAAATAGAGAAAGTAAAAGAACTAGGCGTCAAATTTGAAACGAATGTAGTCATAGGAAAATCCACTACGGTCGATCAGTTGATGGAGGAAGAAGGTTTTGAAGCCGTATTTATTGGTTCTGGCGCAGGTCTTCCAATGTTTATGGGAATTCCTGGAGAAAATGCAAATGAAGTATTTTCTGCAAATGAGTATTTAACAAGAAGCAACTTGATGAAAGCATTCGATGATTCTTATGATACACCGATCGCAGCAGGCAAAAAGGTCGCTGTTGTCGGAGGCGGCAATGTGGCAATGGATGCCGCAAGAACTGCATTAAGACTTGGCGCGGAAGTACATGTTGTCTATAGAAGAAGTGAGGCAGAACTGCCGGCACGAGTAGAAGAAGTTCATCATGCTAAAGAGGAAGGCGTTATCTTTGATCTTCTTACTAATCCGAAAAAGATCAATGTAGACGACAACGGAAACATTACAAGCATGACAGTTGTTAAAATGGAATTAGGCGAGCCTGATGCTTCAGGAAGAAGACGTCCAGTTGAGATTCCAGGCTCCGAGTACGATATTGAAGTAGATACTGTGATCATGTCTCTTGGAACATCTCCTAATCCATTGATCTCGTCCACTACAAAAGGATTGGATATAAATCGTAGAAAATGTATCGTTGCAGACGAAGAAAACGGACAGACATCAAAAGAAGGTGTTTTTGCAGGCGGCGATGCTGTGACAGGAGCTGCGACCGTTATCTTGGCAATGGGAGCGGGAAAGGCCGGCGCAAAAGGGATTGATGAATATTTAAAAAATAAAGATAAATAAAAATATTCTGAAGTATGAGAAATGTAACTCCGCATGAATCTGTATCCGGATATACCGGATGCGGAGGAAGGCGGAGTATTTTCTATTACAAAATACAAAAAAAGAAAGTGAAGATCATGCGTCTGTATAAAAGAGAAATTAAAGAGATAGAAGAAAAGAAGAAAGTAATAGAACAATGCAAGGTGGTACGTATTGGATCCATGGATGAAAAAGGACTTTTTATCGTACCGATGAATTTTGGCTATGTACTTTCTATGCAGGACGGAAGTCTAAAACTGTATGTGCACAGCGCATGTGAAGGCAGAAAAGCAGAGGCGTTCAAAAAAAACAAAGAGATTGCCTTCGAGATGGACTGTGCGCATGAGCTGATCCGAGGAGAGTGTGCGTGCAAATATTCCTATGCCTATCGTAGTATTATGGGCACTGGAGTTATACACAAAGTTGAGGAAGAACAGGAAAAGATACTGGGATTAAAGCTGTTGTTGGAGCATTTGCAAGTAAATTTAGAAACTCCTTTCCAGTCGGATATGTTGAAAAGGACAACAGTATATCGTATAGATGCAACACAGTATACTGGAAAGAAAAAAGAGTCGAAATAAGCAGATCTTTACTATGTATCAGATAGGAGAAAAACATGCAGATAACCCTTCTTTCAGTAGGAAAGATAAAAGAAAAATATTTAAAAGATGCGATTGCGGAATATACGAAACGATTATCCAAGTACTGTAAACTGACGATCATCGAAGTAGCAGATGAAAAAACGCCGGATACAGCCAGTACAGCCGCAGAAGAAGGCATACGTGGAAAAGAAGGACAACGCATATTAAAATATATCAAGGACGATATGTATGTGATCACATTAGAAATCAAGGGGAACATGCTGACCTCGGAGGAACTGGCAGAAAAAATCGAGCATTTATGCATACAGGGGAAAAGCAATATTGCCTTTGTGATAGGTGGCTCTATCGGACTTAGCAAAGAAGTACTAAAACGAGCGGATTTTGCGCTTAGTTTTTCTAAAATGACCTTTCCTCATCAACTTATGCGGGTAGTTCTGTTGGAACAAATCTACAGGAGCTTTCGGATCATAAACAGAGAACCCTATCATAAGTAAAAAATTGTGGACAGTTGCTTTTCTTTTTGACGGAAATTTTGATATACAACAAGAAAAAAGTAAGCTATAATCGGGGTAAACCAATGTTATAAGAAAAGGGGAACAAAAGAGGTACACATGCAGAAATCATACATTGCCTTTGATATAGAAACAACCGGATTAAATCCGCAGGAACATGAGATCATTGAGATAGGAGCCCTAAAAGTACGTCAAGGAAAAGTGACGCAGCGATTCATGGAATTTATCAAACCAGAATGCGCTATTCCGGCTCAGATTACCGAACTTACGGGAATCAGTGATAAGATGGTGGAGGCTGCCAGAAGCTGTCGGGAAGTGCTTGCTGACTTTGTAGACTTCTGTCAGGAGGACATTCTGATCGGTCATAATGTACAGTTTGATTTCAGTTTTGTCTGGAATCACGCACAAAAAAATGGCTATGCTTTTGAACACAAAGGGATAGATACTTTAAAAATTGCCAAAGCCGCTCATCCATCCTTACCTTCGAAAAAATTAGGTGCCTTATGTGAACATTATCAGATACAGAATCCGGCGGCACATCGTGCTTATTATGATGCTCTTGCAACCGCAAAACTCTATCAGACACTGGCACATTATTATGAAGAAAGTATGCCGTCTGTATTCATCCCTGAACCACTAAAGAGTCCTGCCGCGATCAGCTTGCCGGCTACAGCAAAGCAAGTCTCTTTTTTAAAACGTCTCATAAAGCAAAAAGGATTGCCAGTAGAATTTGATGTAGAAAAAATAACAAAGTCAGAAGCCTCAAAGTTGATTGAAAAAATATTGTCGGGAAGTATAAAATAAAAAAGAAAATAAAAAGATATAGGAGGGTATGGAGTTGAGTGAGCAGGAAAGACAGACAGAAGAAATTTTATCCTATTACAGTACACAAAAAGATAGAGCAGAACAATCTGTCATTGTCCAGATGCTGCAGGAGTTGAAGGAGGTAAACGCTGTTTTGACAGAAGAATTGAAAAGCAGAGCAGCACAGGCAACAGGCGTTTCTTTGTCCTTCATCGATCTGCTGATACGTACGTATCCGAGCCTGAAAAAGTCCGCATGTGCCCATGAGATCACGGTCTGTTCAGGTGAGCGCTGCGGCAGAAAAAAGGGTGCGGAGCTGATCGCGCAGATACGTAAAGAACTGCAGATCGGAAAAAATAATATTTCTTGTGATGGGAAATATTATCTAAAGGTACAGAATTGTTTAAAGCAATGTAGAACTTCTCCGAATTTTATGATAGACAAAAAGATATATAAAAATGTCAGGCCAGAGGATATACATTCTATATTCAGTCAGTACGGCAAAAAATAAGAAACTTAAAAAGCGTATATGAGAAAGTACTAATGGTACGGCCGCCGCACATATACTATCTATAAAAGGCGTATGTGTGGCATTTTTATGGGAAGAGAACAAGAACATGAACACATTCGAGAAAAACTGATATCTGCTGCAGGCATGCCCAAAGATGTTGTACTGGGCGCTTCAGTGATCACGGTTTTGGGAACGAGTGAGGTATGTATTGAAAACTATCGGGGTATCCTTGAATATACAGAAAATCTGATACGGGTACAGACAAAAGAAAGACGGATAAAACTGTCAGGCAAGCATCTGCAGATAGCATATTATACAAATGACGAGATGAAGATCACAGGGCGGATCCAGACGATCGAATTTGGAGACAGGAGGGAAACGTTGTGATCCGAACATTGCTGCGATATTTCAAAGGGTATGTAAAAATACGTGTGAAAGGATATTCTCCAGAAAGATTTCTGAATATGTGCAGACATCATCAAATTTATATATGGGGACTTACTCCTTCAGGTGATGCGTATGAAATGTATATCAGTCTGCAAGACTTTCGACATTTAAAGCCGGTTCTAAAAAAGACGCATACAAAAGTTAATGTGTCGGGAAGATATGGCTTTCCTTTTTTTATGCATAGATACAGAAGGCGTAAAGTATTTTTTATAGGTTTTTTTGTTTGTGTGGTCCTTCTGTATGCATACTCTGGCTTTATCTGGGATATTCATTTTGAAGGCAATGAAAGATGGACGGATGAAACACTGATAGAATTTCTTGCTGCAAGAAATGTATATCCATTTATGCGAAAAAGTGAAACCGACTGCGCGCAGATTGCGAAAGAAATACGCAGAGAATATAAGGATATTGTATGGGTATCTGCCTCTATAGACGGTACGCGCCTGCATATTCAGATAAAAGAAAATGAAGATCATCTGCCGGAAGCAGAGATGAAAACTGAACAGAAGACGCCGAAAGATCTGATCGCGACAGAGGATGGCGTCATAACAAAAATAGTGACACGTTCTGGCGTACCACAAGTGCATATAGGAGATACGGTGTCAAAGGGCGATATTCTTGTATCTGGGAGGGTTGATGTCCTAAACGATAATGGAGAGGTGACTGACTATCAGTACCAGGTAGCAGATGCAGACATATATGCAGATACTACTTTGGAATATACAGATAGTCTGCCGCTTATATATTTGGAGAAAAAGTATGATAAAAAACACAGATCACAGTATTATCTCCAATTTGGTAGTTGGCGTTTATCTGTAGGAACGATTCAAAATGCATATGAAAATGCAGAAATTTCTACGGAGGAACATCAAATTAAAGTGGGTGAAAATTTTTATCTGCCTGTCATTTTTGGAAGAAAAGAGGCAAAATCATATGCTTATCAACAAAAAAACTATACAGAAAAAGAGCTGCAGGCAGAACTTAGTGAAAATTTTCGCTTGTTTTGTATGGAATTAGAGGAAAAAGGTATTCAAATAAAGGAAAATAGTGTTAAAATACACATAGACAAAAATACTGCTGCAGCCTCCGGAACGGTTTATTTAAATCAGCGTATTACGGAAGAAGCAGATACCGAGATATTAACAATTGAAAGGGTTGAACAAGATGAGTCTGGCAGAGTTGATAATGGAGATACCGGCTGAACATGAAAAGAATGTGTTTGGTCAGTTTGATGTATATGCAAAAAAATTAGAGAGAGCCTTCCATACTACTTTGATCGTGCGTGACGGAAAAACAAAGATTATAGGGGAACATACGCAGGCGGAAAAGGTAAAACGCATTCTTGACCAGCTTTATGAACTTTCCAGGCGGGGCAATACGATTACAGAACAAAATGTTGATTATGCAATCTCTCTTGTATATGAAAATCAGGAGGAAGGTATTGTAGAAATTGATAAGGAATTGATTTGTCACACATTGCAGGGAAAGCCGATCAAACCTAAAACACTGGGACAGAAACGGTATGTAGATGCGATCCGAGAGGGGATGATCACATTCGGTTTAGGACCGGCCGGAACTGGAAAGACATATTTGGCAATGGCAATGGCGATCACAGCGTTCAAAAGCAATGAAGTGAGCAGGATTATCCTGACACGGCCGGCAATCGAAGCAGGAGAAAAGCTCGGCTTTCTTCCAGGAGATCTGCAGAGTAAGATTGATCCATATTTAAGACCTCTGTATGATGCGCTGTATCAGATCATGGGAGCAGAGAGCTTTATAAAAAATTCTGAAAAAGGATTGATCGAAGTAGCGCCACTGGCTTATATGAGAGGACGGACGCTGGATAACGCATTTATCATATTGGATGAGGCACAGAATACTACTCCTGCACAGATGAAAATGTTCCTGACACGGATAGGGTTCGGTTCCAAAGTGGTCATTACGGGAGATTCCACGCAGAAAGACCTTCCAGCCGGAACTGTGTCTGGACTGGATGTAGCAGTCAAAGTAGTAAAAAATATTGAGGACATTACAGTATGCACTCTGACGAGCAAGGACGTAGTGCGTCATCCTCTCGTACAGAAAATCGTAAAAGCATATGAAGAATACGAGAATAAAAATAGTAAGCCAAAATCTGCGAAAAGGAGAAGACCATGAGTTTGTATTTGGAAGAAGAAGGAGAAATCATATTGCCCGTCGACACGGAAGAAATTGCGCGGTGTGTTGTCTGTGCCGTGCTGGAGGATGTAAACTGCCCATATGAGGCAGAGGTCAATCTGTTGCTTACAACAGACGAGGAAATACGAAATTTAAATCATGACTTTCGGCAGATCGACAAACCGACGGATGTACTTTCTTTTCCTATGCTGGAATTTTCCTGTCCGGGAGATTTTTCTGATATTTCAGAAGAACAACCGGAGCTGTTCGATCCGGATTCTGGCGAACTTATCCTAGGGGATATTGTTATATCAAAAGAAAAAGTACTCTTGCAGGCAGAAGCATATGGACATTCCATCAAGAGAGAATATGCTTTTTTGATCGCGCACAGTATGCTGCACTTATGCGGATATGATCATATAGAGGAAGAAGATCGTTTTGTTATGGAACACAAGCAGCATGAAATTATGGATAAAATCGCGATCTTACGATAGATGATGGAGGAACATTATGCCGGATATGCAAAAGAACAGACCCCCTAAAAAAGATGACTTTTTGGTTCAAGGCGCAATTTTAGCTATTGCCGCCGTCATTACAAAGATCATAGGGGTCGTATACAGAATCCCCCTTACGAATATACTGGGAAATGAAGGAAATGGATTTTACGGATATGCTTATGAGATCTATGCTATGGTGCTAATGCTGTCATCTTTTAGTCTTCCGATCGCAGTATCTAAGTTGGTATCTGCAAGGATGGCTAGGAGACAGCGGAGAAATGCGTTCCGTGTCTTTTTGTGTGCGCTTGTTTTTTCACTTATTGTAGGTTTTATTTCCGCCCTGGCTATTTTTTTAGGAGCCGATGCCATTTCTACAAATATGATGAAATCGCCTTTAAGTGCGTATGCATTGAAAGTCCTTGCTCCCGGACTGTTGATCGTGTCTGTTTTGGGTGTTTTAAGAGGATATTTTCAGGGATTAGGGACAATGGTTCCTACAGCGCTCTCTCAAGTATTTGAGCAGATCATTAATGCAGTTGTCAGCATAGCCGGTGCAGCTGTTTTATTTAAGATAGGTATAAAAGCCGGAAAAGAAAAAGGCATTGAACTGCTCGGACCTGCGTACGGAGCAGCAGGAGGCACGATAGGAACGGTTGCCGGTGCGCTGATCGCTTTGCTGTTTCTTGTGTTTGTCTTTTGGATATACCGGCACGTCATCCGGCGTCAGATTCGCTCTGATCGCGCAAAAAGGCAGGAGTCATATGGACATATTTTGACAATTCTTCTTATTACGATCGCGCCGGTTGTTTTCAGTACAGCGATTTACAATATCAACCAGATATTAGATCTGACGATTTTTAATTTTATTATGGACGCCCAAGGATTTGTAGAGAAGGAATATATGGCACTGCAGGGAATTTATACAGGAAAATATAATACTTTGATCAATGTTCCTCTAGCTATGGCAAATGGACTGGCGGCCTCAGTGATTCCCAGTCTTACAGTTGCTTTGGCAAGCAGAAAAAGAACTTTGATACATGAAAAGATCAGCCAGACGATGCGTTTTACTATGTTGATCGCAATTCCCTGCTTTGTCGGTTTTATCGTGTTAGCTTCCCCATTGATGGTTTTGCTTTATAATGATTCCAGTAAAACACCTGCTATACTGCTTGCGTCCGGTGCGGTTACCGTAATTTTGTATTCTTGGTCCACTGTAAGCAATTCTATTTTGCAAGGATTGGATAAAATGTCTGTACCAGCCAAAAACGCGGCAATCTCTCTACTATTTCACATTGTAGCGTTGCTGATCATGCTGGTCGTATTTAAAATGGGGATTTATGCCCTTGTAGGCAGCAACATTGTATTTGGCGTTTGCATGTGCATGCTGAATGAAAGAGCGATCCATAAAGCTTGTGGATATCATCAGGAGATTTTGTTTACATTTGTCAGGCCGCTGCTTGCAGCGGTCATAATGGGCGTTGTTACATATGCTGTGTATCTGTGTCTGGATCTTTTGATCGGCGGACGGTTTATTCCGACTTGTATCTCCGTTTTTATAGCTGTGATTGTATATGCGGCAGCGATTTTAAAATTAGGTGTGCTTACAGCAAAAGAAATCATCAGTTTTCCGCAAGGAAGAAAGATAGTAAGGCTGTGCAGAAAGTTTCATTTGTTTCCATCTGAATAAATTAAAGAAAAAAGCCAATACTGTATGTAAAAAAGGAGTCTTTTCCTTATGAAAACAAAGTTCTGTATTGGCTTTTTGTCGGCATTTCTGGTTCTGGCTGCACTGCTTGGGATTGGGTATCAGTTGAGTTATCGGTATACGCTGGATAAAAGAGAGGTAAAGTTAGAAGAAACAAAAGAAACAAAAAGTATATCCACAAAAGGAGATGCGGTGAAAAATGAAGGATATTATCTGTGTGAACTGCAGGGATTTGTTGTTGTATATTTAAGCGACTGTTCTACGATCTATGAGTTTACGGAGATTCGGCTGACAGATCTGCCTGAGGAAGTGCAGCAGGAAATATGTGCCGGAAAACACATAGACACAGAAAAAGAATTATACGCATTTCTCGAAAATTATTCCAGTTAAGGTAGACCAATAGCTTAAAATAGTGTAAGATAGGAAAGGATTTTTGAAGCTGCTCTACAGCAGAAAGGAAAAATATGGACGAACAAAAGATAAAAAGGATCAACGATTTATACAAAAAAGCAAAAGCAGAAGGACTAAGCCCTGCTGAGGCTGAAGAACAGAAACTTCTTCGTATGGAATATATTGCCGCCATACGTAGAAATTTAAAAGCACAGCTCGATCACATAGATGTAGAAGAAAAAGATGGGAAAGTGATCAATCTAGGTGAAAAATTTGGAAATAAAGAAGCAAATTAGGAATACTTTTTCCGAGAGTAGAAATTCTTATCCATCCGTTTCAAGAAAAAAGGCGGAGAAAGCTATAGAGTCATATGTATATTCCTGTCCAGACTTTTTAAAGGCTGAAGAACTTTACTGCTATGTCTCTTTTGGCACAGAAGTGTGTACCCACAGAATTATACAACATGCGTTAGAAAACGGAAAAAAGGTCGCTGTTCCCAAAGTAAGCGGACCCCATAAGATGGAGTTTTATTATATTCGCAGTTTGGACATGTTAAAGCCGGGATTCAAAGGAATCTTAGAGCCGGAAGAAAAGGCACCTTTGGCAAACGGAGAAAAAGGACTGCTTTTTGTTCCGGGGCTTGCCTTTGATCCGCAGGGAAACCGATTGGGATATGGCGGGGGCTTTTATGACGCCTATATAAGTACACATCCTAAACTGGTCTGCTGTGGGCTGTTTTATTCTATACAGCAGGCTGAAAAACTCCCCGTAGAGGCACAGGATAAGCAACTTCAAATGATCATTACAGAGAAAGGATGTCTGCCATGTTGTCAGAATTGCCAAATGACCCTGTGATTCTTTTGAGTGTGATAAATACAAAACTGCGGGATTTCTATAAAAGTCTGGATGACTTATGTGAAGATATGCAGATCTCAAAAGAAGCACTTTCAGAAAAATTAAAAGAAATTGCATATGAATACGATGATACAAGAAACCAGTTTATTTAATGATAGGGTGTTACATATATGGATATTTTAGATTTAACAGGGATTGACCTGTCAAAAGAAGCACCGGAATGTGAACCGGAAAGACAATTTTATTTTATCGCAAAAGCAAGAGAACTTCTGCACGAGAAAGAACGAGAAGCAGGACGCAAGTTTACGTTCTGCGTGACTACTTTTGGCTGTCAGATGAATGCAAGAGATTCTGAAAAGCTGACAGGCATACTTGAACAGATAGGATATGTGGAGGAAGAGAATGAGGAAAAAGCAGATTTCGTTGTCTTTAACACATGCACTGTGCGTGAAAATGCAAATCAGAGAGTCTATGGACGGCTCGGTCAACTTAAGAGGATCAAGAAAAAGAATCCCCATATGCTGATCGCCTTATGCGGCTGTATGATGCAGGAACCCGAAGTCGTAGAGAAATTAAAACAAAGCTACCGGTTTGTAGATCTGATTTTCGGAACCCATAATATTTTTAAGTTTGCCGAACTTACTGTTGTATGCTTAGAATCCGGACGTATGGTGATCGATATTTGGAAAGATACAGACAAAATCGTGGAGAATCTTCCAAGTGAACGGAAATTTCCATTTAAATCAGGCGTAAATATTATGTTCGGATGTAATAATTTCTGTAGTTATTGTATTGTCCCTTATGTAAGAGGGAGAGAAAGAAGCAGAACCCCGGAAGCGATCATAGCGGAAATAGAAAAGCTGGTGGCGGATGGAGTAGTAGAAGTCATGCTTTTAGGACAAAATGTCAATTCATATGGGAAGACTTTAGACACACCTATCACTTTCGCCCAATTATTAAAAAGGATT
This sequence comes from Mediterraneibacter sp. ICN-202921, assembly GCF_037890075.1. NCBI lineage: Bacteria > Bacillati > Bacillota > Clostridia > Lachnospirales > Lachnospiraceae > Mediterraneibacter > Mediterraneibacter sp. ICN-202921. The sequence goes on from NZ_JBBKBE010000001.1 coordinate 110,729, forward strand.
GAGCAGATCGAAGGTTTGCAGAGGATCCGCTTTATGACTTCTCATCCAAAAGACCTATCTGACGAATTGATCGAAGTGATGGCACATTCAAAAAAAATCTGCCGTCATCTGCATCTCCCAGTGCAGTCGGGAAGCAGCCGTATACTGCAAAAGATGAACCGACGGTATACAAAGGAGCAGTATCTTGCGCTTGTAGAAAAACTAAAGATTGCGATTCCGGATATTTCACTTACGACAGATATCATTGTAGGTTTTCCGGGGGAAACAGAAGAGGATTTTGCAGATACATTAGATATTGTCAGAAAGGTTCGTTTTGACAGTGCCTTTACATTTATCTATTCAAAGCGTACCGGGACACCCGCTGCCGTGATGAAGGAACAGGTTCCGGAAGATACGGTCAAAAAACGTTTTGATCGGCTTCTGACAGAAGTGCAGGAGATCGCAAAGGAAGTGTGTTCTATACATAAAGGAACTGTACAGACGGTGCTGGTAGAGTCTGTTAATGAACAGGATCCTTCTCTGATGACCGGTCGTTTAAGTAATAATCTGCTTGTACATTTTCCGGCGTCATCTTCTGTCATCGGACAATTAAAAGAAGTAAAACTTACAGAATGCAAAGGATTTTATTATATTGGAGAACTGGTATAACAAGAACTTCCAACTATAATTTTAAAGAAAAACGTCCAAACTATGTATAGACTATACACATAGAGAGGACGTTTTTTGTGAAAAAAGTAAGCGAATATTTGTTTTTGTGGGCTCTTGGAGGGACACTTTATTATACATTTGAAATGTTGTTTCGCGGATTTTCACACTGGTCTATGTTTGTCCTTGGCGGTGTCTGCCTTGTATTCTGTGCACAGCAGGGAATGTGGACTGGATGGGAGCCGCCTCTTGTGCAGCAGGTATTTTGGTGTGCTGTGTTTGTAGGCGCATGTGAATTTATCACAGGGATTGTCGTGAATAAATGGCTGAGATGGCAGGTTTGGGATTATACAGACCAGCCTTTTCAGATCATGGGACAAATCTGCCTTCCTTTTCTGATTATTTTTTCGGCGCTATGCGTTTTTGGGATTTTATTGAGCGGCTACTTACTGCACTGGCTCTATGGAGAGAAAAAGCCTTGTTTTCATGTACTGTGAGGCGCAAATGATAGAAATTTTCAATCCCTTCATTGAACTGATTTTATAAAAATGCTATAATGAAATCTACTGCTGATACTTTATACAGCATGAAAGATTGTTATTTTTTAATGAAATACCGGAAAGTTTTGCAAAAAGGAGAATAGAAGTGGCTGAACTTACACCAATGATGAAACAGTATATGGAGACCAAATCTCACTATAAAGACTGTATTTTATTTTATAGATTAGGTGATTTTTATGAGATGTTTTATGAAGATGCTCTGACTGCATCGAAAGAACTGGAGATCACTTTGACAGGCAAAAACTGTGGACAAGAAGAAAGGGCACCCATGTGCGGTGTCCCTTATCATGCTGTGGAAGGTTATTTAAATAAGCTGGTATCCAAAGGCTATAAAGTGGCGATCTGTGAGCAAGTAGAGGATCCCAAACAGGCTAAAGGTATTGTAAAGCGTGAAGTTGTACGCATCGTTACGCCCGGCACAAATCTAGATACACAGGCACTGGATGAGACGAAGAACAATTATATCATGTGTATCGTATATATAGCGGACCGTTATGGCCTGTCTATCGCGGATATCACGACAGGCGACTATGTTGTGACAGAATTGTCGGACAGCGGTAAACTGTTTGATGAGATCTGCAAGTTCATGCCTTCCGAGATCATTTGCAATGAGTCATTTTATATGAGCGGTATGGATCTGGAGGATTTAAGAGAACGGTTTGGAATCACTATCTATGCGTTGGATGCCTGGTATTTTGATGATGCTATATGCAGAAAGAAGCTGTTAGAACATTTTAAAGTTTCTTCCTTTGCCGGGCTGGGACTTATGGATTACGACTGCGGCATCATCAGTGCAGGAGCATTGCTCTTGTATTTATTGGAAACACAGAAAAATTCTCTGTCTCATCTGACACATATTACCCCATATGCAACAGGAAAATATATGATGCTGGACAGTTCTACAAGAAGAAACTTAGAACTTTGTGAGACACTTAGAGAGAAACAAAAAAGGGGCTCTCTTTTGTGGGTGCTCGATAAAACAAAAACCGCAATGGGGGCACGCATGCTGCGCAAATATGTGGAACAGCCCCTCATCGACAAAAAAGAGATCGTCAAACGGCTAGATGCGGTAGAAGAATTAAAAGAACATACTATTTCCAGAGAGGAAATACGGGAATATCTGTCCGCAGTGTACGATCTGGAACGGTTGATCACAAAAATTACATATGGCACTGCCAATCCAAGGGATTTGACAGCTTTTCGGAGTTCTTTGGAAATGCTGCCCTCCATAAAATATATCTTGGAGGAGATGGAATCGCCCCTTCTTTTAAGTATCCGTGAGGATATGGATACGTTGGAAGATCTCTGTATACTTATCAGATCTGCTATTGCAGAAGAACCTCCTCTTGCTATGAAAGAAGGAGGCATCATCAGAGACGGATACAGCGATGAGGTAGATAGTCTGAGGCGAGCAAAGTCGGAAGGCAAGGACTGGCTGGCAAAAATGGAGAACAGCGAACGCGAAAAGACAGGAATCAAAAACTTACGTATACGCTACAATAAAGTATTTGGATATTATCTGGAAGTGACCAATTCGTATAAAGAACTTGTACCGGATTACTATACACGCAAACAGACACTCGCCAATGCAGAGCGCTATATTACTCCGGAATTAAAAGAACTTGAGGATACGATACTGGGTGCAGAGGATAAACTATATGCGCTGGAGTATGAATTATACTGTACAGTAAGAGATACGATCGCAGCGGAAGTGGAGCGCATACAGAGAACAGCAAAAGCAGTCGCCGCATTAGATGTATTTTCCTCGCTTGCTCTGGTAGCCGAGAGAAATCAATATGTACGTCCTTCTGTCAATGAGAAAGGGATCATCGATATTCAGGAAGGCAGACATCCGGTCGTAGAAAGGATGATCCCCAATGATATGTTTATCTCCAATGATACTTATCTGGATGATAAAAAACAGCGTATCTCCATCATTACCGGGCCAAATATGGCAGGAAAATCTACTTATATGAGACAGACCGCCCTGATTGTTCTGATGGCGCAGATTGGCTCTTTCGTCCCTGCTGCAAAAGCCGATATCGGTTTAGTGGATAGGATCTTTACTCGTGTAGGGGCTTCTGACGATCTGGCAAGCGGACAGAGTACTTTTATGGTAGAGATGACGGAAGTAGCAAATATCTTGCGCAACGCAACAAACAAAAGTCTATTGATCCTAGATGAGATTGGCAGAGGGACGAGTACTTTTGACGGGCTTTCTATTGCCTGGGCAGTGATCGAATATATCAGTGATACGAAGCTGTTGGGGGCAAAAACTCTGTTTGCCACGCATTATCATGAACTGACAGAATTGGAAGGAAAGATTGAAAACGTACATAACTACTGCATTGCTGTCAAAGAAAAAGGGGACGACATTGTATTTTTGCGCAAGATCGTCAAAGGCGGCGCAGACAAAAGCTATGGCATACAAGTGGCAAAATTAGCAGGAGTTCCGGATCTGGTGATAGAGCGGGCAAAAGAGATCGTAGAGGAATTAAGCGATGAAGATATAACGATAAGAGTAAGTGAGATCGCTTCCAAGGAACAGACTTCTAAGAAAAAAGTAAAAACAAAAAAATACGACGAAGTGGATATTGCACAGATGTCTCTTTTTGATACAGTAAAAGACGATGATGTTATAGAGGAATTAAAGAGTATTGATGTTACAAATCTAACGCCGATTGACGCTTTGAATACGATCTACCGACTTCAGAATAAACTGAAGAATCGTTGGTAATGCTCATAAATAAAGATCAGGAGGAATGCTATGCCGCATATAGAGGTATTAAATCAGCTGACGATCGATAAGATCGCTGCAGGGGAAGTTATAGAAAGACCTGCTTCTATCGTAAAAGAACTGGTCGAAAACGCGATCGATGCCGGTGCGTCTTTGATCACAGTTGAGATTAAAGACGGAGGAATCTCTTTTATCCGTATAACAGACAATGGAAGCGGCATTGAGAGGGAAGATGTCAGGAATGCGTTTCTGCGTCATTCTACAAGTAAAATTCGAAGCGTGGAGGATCTGGCACATATTTCTTCTCTCGGCTTTCGAGGAGAGGCGCTTTCAAGTATTGCCGCAGTAACGCAGACAGAATTGATCACGAAGACGAAACAGGAGAGTATGGGAACCCGTTATGTCATAGAAGGGGGACAGGAAAAAACGCTGGAAGATACAGGCGCACCTGACGGTACCACATTTCTTGTCCGTCAGCTCTTTTATAATGTGCCGGCAAGAAGAAAGTTTTTAAAGACGCCTATGACAGAAGCGGGACACATCCAGGATCTTCTTATGCATCTTTCACTTTCTCATCCGGAGATCGGATTTCAATTTTTAAATAACGGACAGGAAAAATTAAGGACCTCGGGAAATGGGAAATTAAAAGATGTCATCTATCAGATCTATGGCAGGGACATTGCTGCTAATCTTCTGGAGATAGACTTTGAAAAAGATGGTTTTCGCATGACCGGATATCTAGGTAAACCGGTTATTACAAGAGGAAATCGAAATTTTGAAAATATATTTGTGAACAGCAGATATATAAAAAGCGCCATGCTGTCTAAAGCCATTGAAGACGCATACAAAGATTTCGTCATGCAGCATAAATTTCCTTTTGTCGTTCTCCATTTTCATGTAGAGGGAGAAAAGGTGGACGTCAATGTGCATCCGACTAAGATGGAACTGCGCTTTCAAAAGCAGCAAGAAATATATGGTGCTGTATTTGAAGGGATCCACAGACAGCTTTTAGAACCAGAACTGATCCAGACAGTAGAAGTTCCACCCGCAGCAGTGCCTGAAAAAACAGCTGAGCGCTCGGACGTTGCACATGTAGAAAGTCCGTTTCTGCTGCGGCCCAAGTCTAAACCCGCAGCTGCTGAAGTTAAGGATGAGGAATACTTTATCCGCAAAATGCGGGAACGTGTCACCGCATACCACCAGCGTCAGTCTAGTGCAGAAGTGCCGGATAAAGAGAGTATATTTAAACCCTCTGTGCAAAAAGAACGGATCTTAGAATCTGTCAGACAGGCAAAAAAACAAGAGACAAAAGAAATATTGCGTGAGAACGGTACATATTCCAGTCAGCCTGATAAGGAGTGTAGGCAAGAATCAGATGACAAATCGTCTGCACAAAATCCCAAACAGCTTGACCTGTTTGAGGAAAATCTGTTAAAAAGAGAAAAAAAAGCCGAATACAAATTAATCGGTCAGGTTTTCAATACATACTGGCTGGTGGAATTTCAGGATACGCTCTATATTGTTGACCAGCATGCCGCTCATGAAAGAGTATTGTATGAAAAAACCTTAAAAAATATGAAAAGCAGAGAATTTACTTCTCAATATTTAAGCCCTCCTATTATTTTAAGTCTGTCCATGCAGGAGGAAGAAGCCTTGAAGGAAAATATGGAACGCTTTCAAAAGATCGGATTCGAGATAGAGCCCTTTGGTGGGGAGGAATACGCTGTCCGTGCTGTGCCGGATAATTTGTTCAGTATCGCAAAAAAAGAACTGCTTATGGAAATGCTGGATGCTCTGTCAGATGGTGTTAAAACAACGATGACGCCAGATTTAATAGATGAAAAGATCGCCTCCCTTTCCTGCAAAGCAGCAGTAAAAGGAAATAACCGGCTTTCAGCGCAGGAGATGGATGTTTTGCTGGGGGAACTTCTTACGCTGGATAATCCTTATCACTGTCCACATGGAAGACCAACGATCATTGCTATGTCGCGCCGGGAATTGGAAAAAAAATTTAAAAGGATTGTATGAGGGTAAGCAAAAATGTGCAAAAAAAAACCACTGATCATATTAACCGGGCCTACGGCTGTCGGAAAAACAGAACTTTCCATCCGTCTTGCCAAAGCAGTGAATGCGGAAATCATTTCGGCAGATTCTATGCAGGTATATCGTCACATGGATATTGGTTCGGCTAAGATCAAGCCTGAGGAGAGGCAGGGGATCATACATCATTTGATCGATGTGCTTAATCCGCAGGAGGAATTTAATGTCGTAACATTTCAAAAAATGGCAAAAGAGGCTGTAAACGCTATTTATGAAAAAGGAAAAATACCACTTGTCGTAGGAGGAACTGGATTTTATATCCAAGCGCTCTTAAAAGACATTGACTTCTCGGAAGAACAAAGCGACAAGCTATACAGAGAACAACTCCGGAAGACGGCAGAAGAAAAAGGAAGTGCATGGCTGCACGCCATCTTAAAAGAAACAGATGAAAAAGCAGCAGACCAGATTCATGTAAATAACACAAAGCGGATCATCCGTGCCTTAGAATACTATCATCTGACCGGAGAAAAAATATCAGAGCACAATGAAAGAGAACGAGAAAAAATCTCGCCATACATGGCTGCTTACTTTGTGTTGACAGACGACAGGGAGAAACTTTACACACGAATTGACCAACGTGTAGATAAAATGATGGAAGAAGGGCTTTTAGAGGAAGTACAGCGATTAAAGGCAATGGGACTGGACAAGAGCATGGTGTCGATGCAGGGACTTGGGTATAAAGAACTGCTTGCTTATCTAGACGGAGAACTTACTTTAGAGGAGGCTGTCTATATCATCAAGCGGGATACACGCCATTTTGCAAAACGCCAGATTACATGGTTTAAGCGGGAACAGGAAGTTATCTGGCTTAACAGGCAGAAGTTTGCCTGTGATCAGACGGCGATCTTAGAGGAAATACTCCATGTCCTGCGAATCAAAAAAATAATAGAGGATAAAGAGGAATAAAAGAAAATGACAGATATGGAAAAAATGTACCAGGAACTTGGGATTTCAAAAAAGGTATGGGAGTTTGGAGAAAAAGTAGAAAAAAAGTTGGCAGAACGCTTTCAGGAATTTGACAGGACAGCAGAGTATAACCAGCTGAAAGTGCTGCATGCCATGCAGAAGAATAAAGTAAATGAAGCTTGCTTTAACTATGTCAGCGGCTATGGCTACAATGATATGGGAAGAGATACGTTAGAAGCAGTCTATGCAAGTACCTTTCATACAGAGGCTGCGCTGGTACGGCCGCAGATTACCTGCGGCACACATGCTCTTGCCCTGGCTTTATCTGCAATCTTGCGTCCAGGGGATGAACTTTTGTCTCCTGTAGGAAAACCATATGATACATTGGAAGAAGTAATCGGTATACGACAATCCAAGGGATCACTTGCGGAGTATGGGATCACTTACAAGCAGGTAGAACTTTTGGAAGACGGATATTTTGACTATCCTGCCATTGAAAGAGCACTAAATGATCGTACCAAACTGGTGACGATTCAGCGCTCTAAGGGGTACCAGACTCGTCCAAGCTATTCTGTGGAAAAGATCGGCGAACTCATTGCTTTTATCAAGGCGCGCCGTCCGGACATTATCTGCATGGTGGATAATTGCTACGGAGAATTCGTAGAGCGCATAGAGCCAAGCGATGTGGGTGCAGATATGATCGTCGGTTCCCTGATAAAAAATCCGGGCGGCGGACTTGCGCCTATCGGCGGATATATCGCAGGAAAAGAAGAGTTGATCGAATCCTGCGCATACCGCCTTACTTCACCGGGACTTGGCAGAGAAGTCGGAGCAAGTCTTGGTGTGATGACTTCTTTTTATCAGGGTTTTTTTCTGGCTCCGACGGTTACTTGCGGCGCACTCAAAGGAGCTGTATTTGCAGCCAATATTTATGAACAGCTGGGATACACAGTGGTTCCGGACGGGAAGGAATCTCGTCATGATATCATCCAGGCTGTAAAGCTTGGCACACCAGAAGGGGTTATTGCTTTCTGTAAAGGAATCCAGGCGGCTGCACCGGTAGACAGTTACGTCAGTCCGGAACCATGGGCAATGCCGGGCTATGACAGTGATGTGATCATGGCGGCAGGCGCATTTGTACAAGGTTCCTCCATTGAATTAAGCGCAGACGGACCGATCAAACCGCCTTATGCAGTATATTTTCAGGGGGGACTGACCTGGTATCACGCAAAACTTGGAATACTAAAATCCGTGCAGGCAATGCTGGATGCAGGGGTTTTAGAGGAGGATAGAGTAGTATGAAGATCGCTGTGATCGGAGGCGGCGCATCCGGAATGATGGCGGCAGTCGCCGCAGCCTCAGAAGGGGCAGATGTTTTTATTGTTGAACAAAAGGAGCGGATCGGCAAAAAACTTTTATCTACAGGAAACGGCAGATGTAATTTTACAAATCTGCGCCAGGAGCCTGTGTTTTACCATTCGGAAAACACACAGTTCCCATGGCATATCATAGAAAAATTCCATGCACAGGATGCAATCTCCTTTTTCCTGCAGCTCGGAGTTTACTCCAGAAACAAAGACGGATATTTATATCCACATTCTAATCAGGCGAGCGCTGTGCTGGATGCTTTCCGCATGGAATTAGAACGGCTACATGTAGAGATTAAGACACAGACGAAATGTCTGGAGATTCTGCCGTCCAAGAAAAATTTCTGCATACGGACAGATAAAGGAAATCTCTACGCCGATAGGGTCATTTTAGCGGCGGGATCGAAAGCAGCGCCTTTTACCGGTTCTGACGGTTCTGGTTATACTCTGGCAAAACAGCTGGGACACCGGATTGTTCCGGTACTGCCTGCGCTGGTTCAGCTGCATTGCAAGGAAACGTTTTTTAAGAGTCTCGCAGGTATTCGTGCAGAGGGAAAAGTATCTCTCTATGTGAAAGATGTGTGTATTGCGCAAGAAACTGGGGAGATCCAGCTGACAAATTACGGCATATCCGGTATTCCGATATTTCAGGTCAGCCGCTATGCATCGAACGCGCTTTATCATGGACAGGAAGTAAAAGCTGTCTTAAACTTTATGCCTGCTTTTTCAGAGGATACGTTTACTGCTTTTCTGACTGCCCGTATCCAGGCGCGCCCTGAAAAGACGACGGAAGAATTCTTTATCGGGCTTTTTCATAAAAATCTGGCGCAGCTTTGGGTAAAATTAAGCGGCGTACCACGTACGAAAAAGGTAAAAGACTGGACAAAAAGAGAACTTGCCGTCTTTGTCCGTTTGATTTTGCATTTCACAGTGACCGTCACAAAGACAAATGGTTTTGAGCATGCACAGGTTTGCGCGGGCGGCGTAGATACACGGGAGATCGATGCAGATACGCTGGAGTCTCTGTATGTTCCAGGACTTTATTTTACCGGAGAACTTCTCGATGTAGATGGCGCAACAGGCGGTTATAACCTGCAGTTTTGTTGGGCGTGCGGACAAATTGCAGGAAAGGAGGCTGCTAAGAGTGCTTAGGATACATCAATTGAAAATGAAAGAAGTCCATACGCCGGATGACATACGGCAAAGATTGCTGAAAATACTTTCTGTCAGTTCTTCTGAATTGCTACATTATGAAATTCGAAAGAAATCACTGGACGCACGCAGAAAACCAGAATTGTTTTTTGTATATACGATCGACTTTTCTGTCAAACAGGAGGAAAAACTGCTGAAAAGAATGAAAGGAAAAGTCAGCAGAGTAACAGATGTTGTCTATCCAATCGTAAAGAAAGCAGATAGACAGCTTGACTTTCGTCCGGTTGTGACGGGGAGTGGACCTGCAGGATTATTCTGTGCATATCTGTTGGCGCAGGCCGGTTTATGCCCCATTATACTGGAGAGAGGCGGCTGCGTAGAAGAACGAAAAAAGGCAGTAGAACGATTCTGGCAAACCGGGGTTTTGGATCCGCAGTCGAATGTCCAGTTCGGAGAAGGCGGCGCCGGAACTTTTTCTGACGGAAAGCTGAATACACTTGTAAAAGATACCTTTGGGAGAAATCGTTATGTATTGGAAACCTTTGTAAAATTTGGAGCACCTGAAGATATCCTCTATGAACAAAAACCGCATATTGGTACGGACATACTGATACAAGTCATAAAAAATATGAGAAATGCCATCACTGAATTGGGTGGGGAAATCCGTTTCCACCATACGCTGACAGGAATTGATCCAAAACAGAAACAGATCCAGATCAATGGAGAAAAATGGATGGATGCCAAGATACTGGTTCTGGCTCTTGGACACAGCGCAAGAGATACATTTGAAATGTTATATGAGCAAAAGTTATCTATGGAAGCAAAATCTTTTGCAGTAGGCGTGCGTATCGAGCATCCTCAGAAATGGATCGATACATGGCAGTATGGAAGAGAAGACAGAAGAGAGCTCTCAGCAGCTTCCTATAAACTGGCGGAAAAGCTTCAAAACGGCAGGGGAGTGTATTCTTTTTGTATGTGCCCGGGCGGTTATGTAGTCAATGCTTCTTCTGAAGAAGGATATCTGGCAGTTAACGGGATGAGCTATCATGGACGTGCTGGAGACAATGCCAACAGTGCCATTGTCGTTACGGTATCACCTGAAGATTTCGGGAATTCTCATCCATTGGCAGGCATGCATTTTCAAAGAATGTTGGAGAAAAATGCATGGCAGGTCGGAGGAGGGAAAATACCCGTACAGCGTTTGGAAGATTTCTGTGGAAATAAAGCCGGCACAGCCTTCCATGCTGTGCATCCAAATATGAAGGGCGCATACTCTTTGGCAAATGTCCGGCAGATCTTTCCTTGTGAACTTGCTCGGTCTATCGAACAGGGGATACAGATGATGGACAAACGGATGCATGGTTTTGCAGACGGGGACGCGCTGTTATCAGGTGTGGAAAGCCGTACATCTTCACCCGTGCGGATTGTCAGAAATAAAAACTTTACAAGCAATATACCCTGGATCTATCCATGCGGAGAAGGCGCCGGATATGCCGGAGGTATTACTTCCGCTGCCATGGACGGTATGAAAACAGCAGAAGCTGTCCTGAAAGTTCTATCAATTCAGTAGGTTTTTTATGAGATTCTTCACAAAAAATTAAGAATGGAAACCTATACATGATTTTTAAATTATGCTAAAATAAATCATTGTATTGTGACATCACAGCAAAATGAAATGACACATACGAATACGATCAAACAAATGTACAGTGAAGAACGTCCATATGAAAAGTGTGAACAGTTTGGAGCAGGCAATCTGACAAACGTAGAGCTGCTTGCAGTTTTGCTGCGTACAGGCACGAGAGGGGAAAACTCGATCCAGCTGGCAGAAAAGCTCTTGCATCCTGTTTTTGCCCAGGAAGGTATTTTAAATATCCATCAGTGGTCTATGGAACAGCTCATGCAGGTAAAAGGGATCGGCAAGGTAAAAGCCATACAGATCTTATGCCTGTCTGAACTTGCCAAACGTCTGTCAAAAGCATCGGCGCATACCGGATTAAATTTCTCTACGCCTTCCTCGATCGCACAGTATTATATGGAAGATATGCGGCATTTAAAGCAGGAGAGTATGAAACTGCTGCTGCTGAATACAAAGGTGAAATTGATCGGTGAGACGAATATTTCGAAAGGAACCGTCAATGCCTCTCTTATATCACCAAGAGAGTTATTTGTGGAGGCACTGCAGAAAAATGCCGTTTCTATTATTCTCCTGCATAATCATCCAAGCGGAGACCCTACTCCCAGCAAAGAAGATATCCTGGTGACCAGACGGATCCGAGATGCAGGTGAATTGATCGGGATAGAACTGCTCGATCACATCATTATTGGAAATAACTGTTTTGCCAGTTTAAAAGAAAAGGGGTTTATATAGGAACTTAAAGAAGGGGTTATAAATGGCGAGAAATGTCTATGGTTTAGATTTGGGGACATATGAAATAAAAATATATGATAAGAAAAAAGATGAGATCCGCAGGGAAAAAGATGTCATTGCCATGAAAGACAAACATTATGTTTTTTCCACAGGAGACAGTGCCTATGAAATGTACGAGAAAGCGCCAGAAAACATTCAGGTTGTTTTTCCTATGAAAAATGGGGTGATCGCGCATTTTGATGATATGCAGTATCTACTAGAGAGTCTTTTAAAAGGAGAACGGGCTTCTTCCCGCTGCGAATATCTTGTCGCTGTGCCTACAGATGTAACAGAAGTAGAAAAACGGGCGTTTTATGATCTTGTTTTTCACTCGGCGGCAAAAGCAAAATCCGTAAAGATTGTGGAACGGGGTATAGCGGACGCCATTGGATATGGTGCGGATATATGGAATGAAAAGGGAATGATGATCGCGAATTTTGGAGGTGGAACAACAGAAATTTCTGTATTATCCAGCGGCGGCATCGTTTTAAACCGTCTTGTAAAAATCGGCGGAGAACATTTTGATATGTCTGTCTTAAACCTGGTCCGCCATCACAGGGATTTTCTGATCGGCAGAATGACAGCTGAAAGACTTCGCAGGGAATTCGGTGTATTCGATCAGGAAACGAACGCCTCCCTTACTGTCTCAGGCAGAGATCTTGTCCAAGGGGTACCTCAGGAGAAGGCTATTTCTATAGGTCTTGTAAGAGCAGCGATGAAAGAACCTCTGGAGGTCTGTGTAGAAGCGATTCGTTCCATGTACGACAGAACACCGCCGGATGTGCGCAGAGGGATTGAAAAGAATGGGATCTATCTCACAGGAGGATTGGCAAATTTAAGGGGGCTTTCTACATATCTGCAAGAGAGTACTGGTTTGCCTGTTACAACAGCAAAAGATCCGGAGCTTTGTGCAGTAAGAGGCTTGAAGACGATCATATTGAATAAAGAATTCAGGAAACTGACATATTCCATGTTAGATGAAGATTATAGGTGGTTAAGATAAAATGAAAAAGAAGAATCAGACTTCCGGAACAAATAAATACTGGTTATTGGGACTTTCTCTTCTCTGCATTACGCTTATGCTTCTTTCTGTTTTTTCCGAGAAAACAAAAGGACCATTTAAAGTATTAGCAAATATTACTGTCATTCCTATGCAGCAAGGCTTCAATCAGATCGGCGGCTGGCTAAACGATATGAGTGAAAATTTTGAGACACTTTCTCAAGTACGTGAAGAAAATGAAAAACTGCAGGCAAGGGTTGATGAACTTGTTACAGAGAATAATAATCTGCAGGGGGAGAAGTACGAATTAGAACGTCTTCAGGAATTGTATCAGTTGGATCAAAGTTATGCTGATTATAGCAAAACTGCCGCCCATGTGATCGGTAAAGACGCAGGCAACTGGTTCAGCACCTTTACTATTGATAAGGGAAGTTCTGATGGGATCAAAAAAGATATGAATGTTATGGCAGGGAGCGGTTTGGTCGGTATCGTGACCGAAGTTGGACCTACCTGGGCAACAGTCCGTTCTGTCATTGATGATTCCAGTAATATAAGCGGCATGGTTCTTTCTACCTCTGACCGCTGTATCGTAAACGGAGACCTGACACTTATGAATGAGGGGAAACTTCGTTTTGAACAAATGGAGAACAATGAAAATACAGTGGCTGTAGGAGATCAGATCGTAACATCCTATATCAGTGACAAATACTTGCAAGGAATTTTGATCGGCTATATCAGTGAAGTTAATGTAGATTCCAATAATCTGACTCGTTCCGGGTATATCACACCGGCAGTTGATTTCAAAAATCTGCAGGAAGTTCTGGTCATACTGACAACCAAGAAAGACCTGACAGGGGAAAGTAAATAGAAGGAGCTGTGTATATGAAAAAGATAAAGATAAAGCGGGGAGTCATAACAGCTGTTCTGATATTCGCCTGTTATCTGCTTCAGTGTACCGTATTTTCTTCTTTGGAGCTCGCAGGCATCAAACCCAATCTCATGATCATCCTGACATCTTCAATAGGATTTATGAGAGGTTCAAAGGAAGGCATGCTTGTCGGTTTTTTTTCCGGTCTGCTGATCGATATCCAATTTGGATCCATAATCGGAATGTATGCGTTGATCTATTTGTTGACCGGATATATCAACGGACTTTTTATGCAGATGTACTATGATGAGGATATAAAACTGCCGCTTTTTTTAATAGCAGCAAGTGAATTTGTATTTGGACTGGTTGTTTACTTCTTTATGTTTATGCTGCGCAGCGAGTTCTATTTCTGGTTTTATTTGAACCACATTATTATTCCAGAACTTATTTATACTATCGTGATAACACTTGGATTGTATCCGCTGATCTTATTTATCAATCACAGACTGGAAGCGGAAGAAAAAAGGAGTGCTAGTAAATTTGTTTAGAGATACTTTGGACCGTATAAAAGATGGAATCATACAGATGTTTAGATCACGGCTTTTCGTGCTGCTTTTCGTGTTTTCCATCATGTCTGTCATTTTAGCGGGCAGATTATTTTATCTCCAGATTATAAAGGGAGAAGACTATCTGGAAAACTATGAACTGACTATCCGCAAGACAAAAGAGATACCGGGAACCCGGGGAAATATTTATGACCGAAACGGAAATCTGCTGGCCTATAATGAACTTGCATACTCTGTAACGATCGAAGACAATATAACGGCAAATACTGTAACCGAAAAAAATGAAATCTTAAACGGAATACTAGATTCTGTACTGTCCATCGTAGAATCCCACGGTGATTCCGTTATCAGTGATTTTGGTATCGTGCTGGATGCTGCCGGAAATTATGAATTCTCTCAAACCGACGAAACACTACGGCTTCGTTTTGTGGCAGATGTATACGGTCTGGCTACGATCGATAAGCTGACAGAAAAACAAAAAAAACAATCTGCGGAAGAAATTATACATTATCTTTGTACAGATGAAGTTTATGGATATGGACTGGATGATAAAAAACTGGAAAAAGAATATATCCTGAAAATGGTAAATATGCGTTATGCCATCAATCTAAACAGTTTTCAAAAATATATTTCCACTACACTGGCGTCAGATGTAAGTGAAGAGACTGTGGCAGCAATCATGGAAAATAAAGATTCCCTAAACGGTGTAGATATAGAAGAAGACTCTCTGAGGCGTTATACGGACAGTAAATATTTTGCTTCTATTATCGGATACACTGGAAAAATCTCACAAGAAGAATACGATGCTCTCGATAAGTCGGATAAGAAAAAGTATTCGCTTTCAGATATAATCGGAAAATCTGGACTGGAACAGACGATGGATGAAACACTTCAGGGAACAAAGGGAAAGACAATTTTTTATGTGGACAGTATGGGCAAGGTAACAGAGACGGTGAGTACTACAGAGCCTGACGCCGGAAATGATGTATATTTGACGATCGATAAAGACCTGCAGGAAAAAACATACCAGCTTCTGGAAGAAAAACTTGCCGGTATCATCCTTTCCAAACTGCATGATATCTTGGATTATGATCCAAGTACGGCTGAAGATGCCAAAGATATCATCATTCCTATAGGGGATGCCTATAATGCCTTTATTGCAAACGAAATCGTCGATGAAACACATTTTGGAGCAGAAGACGCGAAACCTGCCGAAAAGGCGGTCTATGCTGTATTTGAGGAAAAAAGAGCTTCTGCTGTACCGGAGATTATCCAATATATGCAGGATGCAGATGCAGCTCCTTACAATGAACTTTCTTCTGAAATGCAGGCTTATCTGGATTATGTGTCGATTGACGTACTCCTGAAAGATAAAGGAATCTTGATAAGTGATGCGATCGATACAAATGATGAAACATATCAGGCATGGACAAAACAAGAAAATATCAATTTGTATCAGTATTTAAATTATGCGATTTCACAGAATTGGATTGATACTTCTAAACTAAGTGATTATGTTTCAGAAGAAAAATATTCGGATTCTGCGGAAATTTATCAGGGGATTTTAAGTTTTTTGCAAGATTATTTAGTTTCGGATATGAATTTCGACAAACTTCTCTACAAATATCTTATAAAATCAGGTAGTATCAGTGGTGCACAGATCTGTGCCATTGTGTATGAGCAGGAAGTTCTTCCTATGGATGAAGCATCTTATAATGGACTTTTGGACGGCAGTGTGAATTCCTATTCCTGGTTATATGGGAAGATAGAAAATCTGGAAATCACTCCCGGACAGCTGGCGCTGGAGCCGTGTACAGGCTCTGCTGTAGTCAGCGATCCAAATACCGGTGAGGTACTCGCCTGTGTTTCCTATCCGGGATATGACAATAACCGTCTTGCCAATACAATGGACTCGGAATACTATAATAAACTGGTTACAGGACTGTCACGCCCATTCTATAATAATGCGACACAGGAACGCACAGCACCCGGCTCCACATATAAAATGGTTTCCGCTGTTGCAGGTCTGACGGAAGGTTATATTGACGCAGACACGCTGCATTATTGCAACGGAGAGTTCTCCGAAGTAACACCGAGTCCACGATGTTGGTCTTATCCAAACGGACATGGGGATCTCAATGTAGTCGGAGCGTTGGATGTTTCCTGTAATGTGTTTTTCTATGAATTGGGATATGATATGAGTCTGGATGCGGAGGGCAATTATGATAGTGACAGGGGAACAGATACACTAGCAAAATATGCAAAACAATTCGGTCTGGGAGAAAAATCCGGACTGGAAATTCCTGAATCAGAACCGCAGATATCAGATGAATACTCTATCCTCTCTGCCATAGGACAGGGAACAAATAACTACACTGTAAGCCAGTTGAATCGTTATGTAGCCACTGTTGCAAACCGCGGAACAGTATATGATCTGACATTGCTGAAGAAAACGACAGATTCAGACGGAAAGATAATCAAAGAGTATGAACCGGATGTGGCGGGCACCATGGATGGAGTCAGCAGCAATACATGGGATCTTGTCCATCAAGGTATGATCGACATGGTGGCAAGTACTCCAAGTTTCAGTGGACTTGAAGTGACAATGGCAGGAAAGACCGGTACAGCACAGCAAAGTGATCTGCACCCGGATCATGCTCTTTTTGTCGGTTTCGCTCCGGCAGAAGATCCAGAGATCGCTATTGCAGTCCGGATTGCCAATGGATACAACTCTGGATATACGGCTGAGATTGGGCGAGATATCGTTAGGATCAAATATGGACTTTCCGGTTCTGATGAACTGATCACTGGTTCAGCAGCAGAATTAGGAACAGCGCTCGCGGGGGATTAATAAAGGATGTGATGGTATATATGGACAGACTGGTATCCATCAAAAGCAGTCGTTACGGAATGGAGATTCATTTAGATCCGAAGGCTCCCTTTGGTGAACTGATGAGAGCACTTACTTTGAAACTAAAGAATTCTACTCGTTTTTTTGAAGGAGCACATATGGCTCTTTCACTGGTAGGGCGTTCTCTTTCAAAAGAAGAAGAACAAAATGTTTTGGAACAGATTTCTGCCTTAACAGGAATTGAAATCGTATGTATCATTGAACAGGACAAACAAAAAGATCAAATGTACAAAAGCATTGTAGAACAAACGCTTTCTAATATTTACAAGAAAGATGGACAATTCTATAGAGGTACTTTGAGTAAAAGGCAAGTATTAGAATCCGATTCCAGTATTGTGATCTTAGGAGATGTGGAGTCTGGAGCCAGAGTGGTCGCCAAAGGAAATGTCGTAGTCGTTGGCGGACTTTCCGGCACTGTAAAAGCCGGTGCTTCAGGAGACAGGAATGCTTTTGTCGCTGCATTGTCTATGCAGCCTAAACAACTTTGTATAGGAGAAATAGAGGCAAACTGTCAAAGGTTCCATAAAGAAAATCTCTCCATAAATGGTCCGAAAATCGCATTCATAGATGGAAACCATATTTATCTCGATCCACTTGTAGAGTGATCAAAGGAATAAGAAGTTGTAGGAGGAAAAAGACATGGGCGAAGTGATTGTCATTACATCAGGAAAAGGCGGCGTTGGTAAAACGACGACAACAGCAAATATAGGCATTGGGCTATCGCGGCTTAACAAAAAGGTGATCGTAATAGATACAGATTTAGGACTGCGTAATCTGGACGTTGTCATGGGATTAGAAAATAGGATAGTATATAATCTGGTGGATGTCATAGAAGGGAGCTGCCGCTTGAAACAAGCTTTGATCAAAGATAAACGCTTCCCGGAGCTGTATCTGCTTCCTTCTGCGCAGACGAAAGATAAAACAAGCGTCTCACCGGAACAAATGAAAAAATTGATCGAAGATCTTCAAAGTGAGTTTGATTATATTCTTTTGGACTGTCCGGCAGGAATCGAACAAGGATTTCAAAATGCGATCGCCGGAGCTGGACGTGCTATTATCGTAACAACCCCTGAAGTATCAGCTATCCGGGATGCAGATCGTATTATCGGACTGCTGGAAGCAAAAGGGATCAAAAATAATTCTCTTTTGATCAACCGTCTGCGAATAGATATGGTAAAGAAGGGAGATATGATGTCTGTGGAAGATGTCACAGAAATACTTGCTATTGATTTATTAGGCGTAATCCCTGATGATGAAAAGGTCGTGATCGCTACGAATCAGGGAGAGCCTGTTGTGGGAGAGGACAGCCCTTCCGGACAGGCCTATGAGAAAGTATGCCGCAGGCTCTTAGGGGAAGCGCTCCCGATCACAGATTTCTCTCATGCAGAGGGACTGCTTGCCAGATTTTCTAATCTTTTCAGGAAAAATTAGGAGGTCTTACATGAATGCGCCATCTGTTTTTGTTGCAAAAGAGAGACTGAAAAATCTGCTGAATGCAGACAGGATACACTGTACAATGCCCGACGCGTGTGAACGCTTATCGTCGGATCTTTATCACACAATTTCAAAATACATAGAAATAAAACCTGAAAATTTTGATATAGAGATAACACGTACAGATATACATATAAAATATACAGGAGAAAATCATTGAAATTAAAGTTTTACCTTCAGAATATCAAACAGCGGTATCATATAAAAGAATATAAGTTTAGCCTGGTCATCCTTGTGCTTATCCTATCTATTATAGGTATTTTTATGGTGGGAAGCGCAAGACCGGATCTGCAGACAAGGCAGATCGTGGGTGTATTTATCGGGATTGGCGCTATGGTAGTTATTTCTTTGATCGATTATAAATGGATCTTGAACTTTTATTGGCTCTTATATGTCATAAATCTTCTCTTTCTTATCGCAGTACCTATATTCGGAATCTCTGCAAATGGTGCCAAGCGTTGGCTGGATATCGGTATTACACAATTTCAGCCCTCTGATCTGACAAAAATACTGATGATCCTGTTTTTTGCAAGATTTTTGTCTGACAGAGAAGCTGCTATAAATGACAAAAAGACGATCCTGCAGGGGATTGCTTTGATTTTTCCTTCCCTGCTTCTGATCTTTAAGCAGCCAAATCTGTCCACTACGATCTGT
The DNA here is from genome assembly GCF_037890075.1 of Mediterraneibacter sp. ICN-202921. NCBI lineage: Bacteria > Bacillati > Bacillota > Clostridia > Lachnospirales > Lachnospiraceae > Mediterraneibacter > Mediterraneibacter sp. ICN-202921. Next base: position 130,099 of record NZ_JBBKBE010000001.1, read on the forward strand.
ATAGGAGCGTTGTTTTGTGTCCTAATGTATATGGCAGGGCTCAGCTACAAATTTATAGGAACTGTCCTTGCGATCGTAATCCCCACAGGGGCTATTCTTTTTGCGGCAGTCATTCAGCCAAATCAGCCGTTTCTAAAAGGGTATCAGCAGAATCGTATCCTTGCTTGGCTGGAGCCGGAAAAATATGAATCAGAAGAAGCGTATCAACAGCTAAATTCTATCCGGGCGATCGGTTCTGGACAACTTTCTGGAAAAGGATATAATAATGATTCCAGCGTGTCCGTAAAGAATGGAAATTTTGTTTCAGAGCCTCAGACAGACTTTATTTTTGCCATCATCGGAGAAGAATTGGGATTTGTGGGTTGTTGTATAGTCATAATTTTGCTATTATTAATAGTGATAGATTGCATTTTGATAGGATTAAAGGCAAAGGATACGGCAGGGCGCATCATCTGCGCCGGCGTTGCCGCACTGATAGGGATCCAGAGTTTTATCAATATCAGTGTGGCTACTATGATCTTCCCCAATACAGGGATATCTCTTCCGTTTGTAAGTTATGGTCTGACTTCTGTCGTTTGTTTTTTCATGGGAATAGGTTTTGTTTTAAATGTTGGCTTACAGCCTAATAAATATCAATAGAGGAGAGAAGAGGCATATGAACATAGGATTAGTAGCACATGATGCGAAGAAGAAACTGATGCAGAATTTTTGTATCGCATACCGTGGGATATTGAGCAAACATTCTTTGTTTGCCACAGAGACAACCGGCGTTCTGGTGGAAAGCGTAACGAATTTAAGCATCCATAAGTATCTTGCAGGACACTTAGGCGGGAAGCAGCAGCTTGGAGCACAGATCGAACATAATGAGATGGATCTGCTTATCTTTTTCCGTGATCCGCTGACTTCACGTTCCCACGAACCAGATGTCAATGATATCGTAAAATTATGCGATATGTATAATATTCCGATCGCAACGAATATTGCAACGGCAGAGGCTTTAATTCTAGCATTGGACAGAGGAGATTTAGACTGGCGTGAAATGTACAGATAACAGCAGGAATTTAAGAAAAAGACAGGTGATGAGGAGGCGGAGACGTCGGCGTATGCGCCGGATTTTTCTGTATGTGTTTCTTACGGTCATCCTGGTAATTTTCGGATGCATCGGTGTATCTGTTTACAAAGACAGCAAAAGGAATTATACCGCAGAATATGAGAAGATCACGTATGATCAGAAACTTTTTGAAGGGGACATGTTTGCGCAGAATCTTTGTGTTTCTGAAGAAAATGATGTGGCATTATCTGGCTTTGTAGATAATACCAGTCTTCATGCGGCGGGATTATTCGATATATACAACAAAAATGTTCTCTATGGATATCATTTATATGACCGATTATTTCCAGCCAGCACAACAAAAGTCATGGTTGCTTATGTGGCGTTAAAGTATGGAAATTTAGACGATATGGTCACAGTGAGTGAGCATGCAACGGATCTGGAATGGGATTCCTCTGTCTGCGGCTTACGGACAGGAGATACACTTACACTGTATGATCTTATCTGTGGACTTTTGCTGCAGTCGGGAAATGATGCGGGGATTGCGATCGCCGAACATATATCCGGCAGTGAAGAAGAATTTGTAGCTTTGATGAATGAAGAAGCAAAAAAGTTAGGTGCTACGCAGACCCATTTTGTCAATCCGCATGGTCTTCAGGACGACGATCATTATACGACTGCCTATGATCTGTATCTGATGTTTAATGCGGCAGTACAAAACGAACAGTATGTAGAAATCATTGAAAAGACTTCTTATTCTGCTTCTATTACAGGAGCGGACGGTATCGTTCGAACAGAAGATTGGAAGCCGACAAATTATTATGCGCTGGGTGAAGCCGAAGCTCCGGAAGGTGTAAATATACTCGGAGGAAAAACAGGAACGACTGACGAGGCAGGCTCCTGCCTAATTCTCTATAGTCAGGACATAGAAAAACAACCGTATATTTCCATTGTTATGGGAGCGGACGATAAAAGTATCCTCTATGATGAAATGACCGCTTTGCTTGCAAGAGGTATTGCAGATCGATAAAGTTTTGGGAAAGTATAAAAAGCCTGTATCCACCAGGGGAAGCATATTATACATGCTTTTTTGTCGGATACAGGCTTTATTTTTATAAACGATGGAGCAAAATAGGTCAAATTCCGCTGCTTTTATGATTCTGACATGCTGTGTATCCTGCCATACAAACTGATAAGATATAATCCACAAAGCCCTACGACCGTATACACGATCCTGGAAGCCCAGCTTAAATTTCCTAATAGAAACGCCACCAGATCAAAGCGGAAAACACCTACTAAAAGCCAGTTGACTGCTCCGATAATGACAATTGTAAGAGCCGTATTATCAAACCACTTCATGTTATTTCCTCCTTTTCATAGCCATACTTTCATTATTTCCACAAAAACTGGAAATATACATATAAAAATGGTATACTTGAACATGCAAAGTGCGAAAGAAATGCATGGATAGAGGAATATAAAGCATGTATCAAGAAGGAGACAGGATATTTGAAGTTTAGGAAAGATAATTCCATTAATATAAAAAAATATAAAAACCGCCGTGAATGGAATGTAGGTATTGTTATTTTTATGATCATATTCATTTATCTGGTCGTAACAATTTTTACCTACGCTACAAGCAAAAAGGTTTATGCCTATGAGGTACGCAAAGGAAGTATCGTAAAAGACAATTCCTATATCGGACTGGCAATACGGCAGGAGAGTGTCATTAAAACAGAAACCGGCGGGTATATTAATTATTATCAAAATGAAAACAGTAAAGTAAAGGCAGGCGCATCTGTCTATACTGTTTCTGATCAGAAGCTTAAGTTTCCGGCAAAAGATACATCGGAAGAAACGGCTGCTTTAAGCGAAGATCTCCAGAATAATCTGATCTTGCAGATGCAGCAGTTTAATGAAAATTATGATCCGCAGAAGTATTCTTCTGTGTATTCTTTGAAAAATGAGATTACCGCTTTAATGCAGACTTCAGGCAGTAAGACAAAGACAAGTCAGCTCTCGGCAATGATCGAAGCAAGCGGACTCGAAGTGACTTCCTTTCAGACATCTCAGGACGGAATACTTGTGCTGACAGTAGATGGATATGAAGGGCTTACGAAAGACTCTTTTACAGAAAAAGATTTTGACCGCAGCAGCTATGAGAGTATACAACTGAACGACCAGATGAAAATAGAAGCAGGAGATCCTGTATACAAATTGGTTACAAGTGAAAAGTGGTCCGTATTGGTACAGTTGGATGAAACTACTGCCAAGTCTCTGCAGGATGTAACAAGCATGAAGACCCGTATTGATAAAGACAGTGAGACAATGTGGGCGGATTTTTCTATTATTGAGAAGGATGGTGCATACTATGGATGTCTGGATTTTGACAATTCCATGATACGTTATGCGCAAGAACGTTATCTGAATATGGAACTGATCTTTGAGGATGAGACAGGATTGAAGATTCCGCGTACAGCGGTTGTAGAAAAAGAATTTTTTACAATTCCCAAGGAATATATCACGACCGGAGGGAACAGTTCTTCTCCAGGCGTATTGGTACAGACCGAGGGGAATTCTGCCCAATTTACGCCGATTGAGATTTATGACATTTCTGAATCGGGAGAAATATATGTAAGTACCGCTGATTTTACAAAAGGGACTACTTTTATCAAACCAGAATCTGCTGAAACTTACACACTAAGAGAAACAAAACCTTTAAAAGGAGTATATAATATCAACCAAGGATATGCTGTATTTAAAGAAGTGGATATTCTGTGTGAAAGTGATGAATATTATATTGTCCGGGAAGGTGATACTTATGGCTTGAATAATTACGATCATATTGTACAAAATGGAGACAGTATGAAAGAAGATGAAATAGTATTTCAATAAGAAAGGCAGGAAAAAATTATGTTAGAAACAAATCTCGCACAAGTTGAGGCAAATATCCAGGCTGCATGCAGGCGGGCGGGACGCAAACGAGAAGATGTTACATTAATCGCTGTGAGCAAGACGAAACCTGTGCAGATGCTTAAGGAAGTCTATAATCTGGGAGTACGTGTTTTCGGAGAAAATAAAGTGCAGGAACTGACGGATAAATATGTGCAGCTTCCTTCAGATATCCGCTGGCATATGATCGGACATTTACAGACGAATAAAGTGAAGTATATCATAGATAAAGTAGAATTGATACATTCTGTTGATTCTCTGCGTCTTGCAGAGACAATAGAAAAAGAAGCAGAAAAGAAAAACTGTACGGCGAATATATTAGTAGAGGTAAATGTGGCAGAGGAAGAAAGTAAATTCGGCTTAAAGATGAGTGAAGTAATTCCATTCATGGATGAAATTTCTAAATATTCTCATATAAATGTACGAGGTCTGATGACGATTGCTCCATTTGTAGAAAATCCAGAAAAAAATCGTCCTATTTTCGCGGCTTTGAGGAAATTATCTGTTGACATTAGACATAAAAACGTTGATAATAGTAATGTGAGTATACTTTCAATGGGGATGACCAATGATTATGAAGTTGCGATTGAAGAGGGCGCTACGATGGTCCGTGTCGGAACAGGAATCTTTGGTGCCAGGGATTATGACATAAAATGACAAAATACTGGGATGAAAGTATAAAACAAAAAAGTATGTCAATGAACCGACATGAGATAGGAGTGTAAATATGGGTGTGTTTGATAAATTTCTGGACATCATGAAATTAAACGAAGACGACTATGATGACGATGATTTTTATGATGATGATGAATTCTATGAAGATGATTACGAAGAAAAGCAGCCTCGTCGTTCTCTGTTCGGAAAGAAAAACAGCAAAGATCAATATGATGATTTTGATATGGAAGAAGAAAAATTCCAGCCGGCATCAGGAAACAAGGTGACTCCGATGCGTCAGCCTGCATCAAGAAAAAACAACAGCGGTAATATGGAAGTATGTGTTGTAAAGCCAACTTCTGTAGATGATTCCCGTGAGATCACAGAGACTCTTCTTTCTGGACGTACAGTGATTTTGAATCTGGAAGGTATGGATCTGGAGATTGCACAGAGGATTATCGACTTCATTTCCGGTGCTACTTTTGCGATCAACGGAAATCTTCAAAAAATTTCTAATTACATATTTCTTGTCACACCGACGAATGTAGATATTTCAGGAGATCTTCAGGATTTACTTGGAGGTTCCATGGAAACACCGAGTGTCAGAGGAAGATATTAAAACAGATTAGGCGTAAATGAAGAAAAGATGCAAAACGACAATCAGCATAAGGAAGAACAGCTTTTAAAGAAAAGGCTTATTGAACTTTCCAGACTCGCTTATCAGAGAGAGTTTATAACGTATTCAAATTTTTTAAATCTAAATGAAATACATATACTGCATAGCCTGTCCAAGGAGGAATTATATACAAAGTATATTGTCTTTGGCGGCTATGATGCAGCAGAGCGTCAGATGGCGGCATTTCTCCCTGATGCTCTTTATTTGCGTTGGAAGGATCCAGAAGTACGCAATCAACTCCCGTTTCCTTTTTATGTTCTTTCAGTAACCCCGCTTCATCAGAAATATGCTGAAATTTTGACGCACAGAGATTATCTGGGGGCAATCTTGAATCTTGGCATCGAACGTTCTAAGATTGGCGATATCCTTATTGAGGATGGGAGCGCAGTCCTCTTTATACACGAAAGTATGAAAACATTTTTGGAAGAAGAATTAACAAGAGTCAAACATACTGCCGTTCATGTGCAGGAAAAAGCAGAACAAGAATTTTCTTATGTACCTAAGTATGATGAAATCAAGGGAACGGTAGCTTCTGTACGGTTGGACAGCCTGTTATCTCTTGCGTTTTCCTCCTCTCGTACACGTCTGCGTACACTGATCGAGGATGCGAAAGTGTTTGTAAACGGAAGACTCGTCACAAGCAACGGATATCAGCTCGATGAAGGAGATATTGTTTCAGTCAGAGGGATGGGAAAATTTTTATACGCGGGAGAACTTTCTAAAACTAGGAAAAATAGGATTTATGTAGTAATCCATAAATATATATAACCAAATATAGGAGATCCATGGAGGCAAATATGGAAAAAGAAAAAACTACAGACTTGAAAAGTATCATACTGGCATGTGTCGGGTTCACGGCTTTGCTCTTTTTGGATCAGTATACAAAACAGCTTGCCGTTACACATCTAAAAAATAAGGAACCATTTACTTTGATCGACGGTGTATTCCAACTGCATTATCTGGAAAACAGAGGCGCTGCATTCGGGATCTTTCAGGATAAACAGCTGCTTTTCGTCGCAGGTGCAGTATGCATTGTGCTCGTGGTCTCTTTTATGTATGTCCGTCTTCCTCACAGGCAAAGATATATTCCTTTGCGTATCTGTTTTGTCTTTCTCTGTGCAGGAGCTGTTGGAAATATGATAGATAGGATTCATTTAAATTATGTGATTGATTTTTTGTATTTTGAATGGATCGATTTTCCTATTTTTAATGTAGCTGACTGCTACGTAGTAGCAGCCGGTTTCCTTTTTGTTATACTGATCCTGTTTTTCTACAAAGATGAAGAACTGCATGATCTAAGCCTTTGTATACGGAGAAAAAAGTGTGATAGGACCAAATAAAGTATGAAAGATCTTTTTTTAAAATCAGATACAGACGAAAAAATACGGATTGATAAATTTCTTTCTGAACAAATTCCAGATATTTCTCGTTCTTATTTACAGAAATTATTAAAGAACGGAAATATCACAGTAAACAAAAAATGTGTAAAGTCAAATTATAAATTGAGCTTTCAGGATGAGATAGAAGTACATTTTCCTGAAATAGAAAGTCCGGAGATTTTACCGGAAAATATCCCACTGGACATCTTATATGAGGATGAAGATATTCTTGTTATCAATAAACCTAAACAGATGGTCGTACATCCTGCTCCGGGACATTACAGCCATACTCTGGTCAATGCTGTTTTGTACCACTGCAAAGAGCATTTGTCCGGCATTAACGGAGTAGCCCGTCCAGGTATTGTACATCGCATTGATATGGATACAACTGGCTCGCTTTTGATCTGCAAGAATGACAGGGCACATCAAATACTGGCGGAGCAATTGAAGGAACACACGATCACAAGAAAATATGTTGCTGTCGTACACGGAAATATAAGAGAGGACACCGGCACAGTCCAAGCGCCGATCGGCAGGCATCCGACAGACAGAAAAAAAATGAGTACTCACGCCTCAAATGGTCGGGAAGCTGTCACACACTATCGTGTATTAGAACGTTTCGGACAATTTACTTATATTGAATGTGAACTGGAAACAGGGCGTACACATCAGATACGTGTCCATATGTCCAGTATAGGACATCCTATTTTAGGAGACGCAGTCTATGGTCCTGCAAAATGTCCTTTTCATTTACAAGGACAGACACTCCATGCAAGACTGCTTGGTATTATACATCCTTCCACTGGTGAATACATGGAATTTGACGCGCCACTTCCGGAATATTTTACAGTAGTATTAGAACGTCTGCGCAGCAGATGAAAACAATATAAGTTTTCGTTGTCATACAGGATATTTTTCGTTATAATAAGTCATATAGAAACATGTTGTTTTGCCGTCTGGCTAATACGGCATTGTTCGGTAAAGGAGATGACTGGTATGAAGACAAACACGATTATTACCATAGGACGTGAATATGGAAGTGCCGGAAGAGAGATTGGCTATAAAGTTGCTGATTATTTCGGAATCAAACTTTATGATAAAGAGATGTTGGCACGTGCCGCAAAGGAGAGCGGCATCTGCGAAGAAATTTTTGAGACACATGATGAAAGACCTACAAATAGTTTTTTATATTCTCTTGTGATGGATACATATTCCATGGGTTATTCCGGCAATACGTACACCGATATGCCGATCAATCACAAAGTTTTTTTAGCACAGTTTGATGCAATCAAGAAGATCGCAGATGAGGGGCCATGTATTCTGGTAGGCAGATGTGCGGATTATGCGTTGGAATCTTATAAGAATGTCGTAAGCGTATTTATCCACGCCGATATGGACGCGCGGATACGGCGGATTGCACGTATCTATGATCTGACAGATGCAAAAGCGAAAGAAATGATCATAAAGACGGATAAAAAGCGTGCAAGCTATTATAATTATTACACAAACAAAAAATGGTCCAATGCAGACAGTTATGAGCTCTGCCTAAACAGTTCGGAACTTGGAATAGAGGGAACAGCAAAAGTGCTCGAACAATATATTGCGTTGAAGGAGTCAATCCCAACAGCAGAACGTAAAGTATGATAAAATAGATTTGCTTTTTTCTTATATATAAGTGTAGAAGGCATAGGAAACCGGCAGGTTTCCTATGCCTTCTATATAATACTTCGTCTTTAAGACTTCCTTTGATTCAGAAGTATACGCTCAGGCCAGCCTTTTATATTTCCATTTAGAATTGCATGGAACATTCTTTCTTTAGCACCCGGATGTTCCTTTTCAAGATTGTGTAAAAGCTCTTTGGCATACTGTCTTTTTGTATAACCATCTACCGGACATTTACTTTTTACTACTGGAAGATGATATTTATTTTTAAAGCCGATGACATCTTTTTCTTCCACAAACAAAATCGGACGGATGACTGTCAGATCCATTCGATCCAGATAGGTTTTGGGTGAAAAGGAATAAAATCTGCCTTCAAACATGAGAGAGAGCAACATTGTTTCTACTATATCATCCTTGTGATGTGCATAGGCAACTTTATTGCATCCCATTTCTTTAACAGCCTGATTTAAGGCTCCCTTCCTCATTTTGGCACAGAGAGAGCAGGGATTAGATTCTTTTCTTATGTCAAACAGTATATGATAAATATCAGAGCTGACGATTTTATACGGAATCTGCATCTCATTGCAGAGTACCCGAACAGGACTTAAATCAAAGTCTTTAAACCCCAGATCTACTGAAACCGCGCTTAATTCAAATTTTTTCGGATAAAATCGCTTCAGTCCATGAAGTGCGTATAAAAGTGTCAAACTGTCCTTTCCCCCGGAGATACCCACAGCAATATGATCCCCTTCTTGTATCAGACCATATTCATCCACCGCTTTTCTTGTAAAACTTAATAATCTCTGCAGCTGCATAGTGCTTTTATCCTTTCTTTTCCTTATCCTGTCTTGTACCGTCATTTTTATATTATACTGAGAATATAGAAGAAATACAAGAAAAAATATCTTAGAGCTCCCGCAATTTTACAGCGCCCGCCGCCTGTTTTCTGCGTTCCTCATCGATTGCGGCATAATGTTTCTTCGTTGTATTGACATCTTTGTGTCCAAGCACATCTGCTACAAGATAAATATCGCCGGTCTCTTTATAAAGGGATGTCCCATACGTACTGCGCAGTTTATGTGGCGTGATCTTTTTGTTCGGCGTTACTTGGCGGGCATATTTTTTCACTAGATTTTCTACTGCCTGTACACCGATCCTGCGCCTTTGTGTAGAAAGGAACAAAGCGTTCTCGTGGCCGGAGAGGGGCGTGACCGCTTTTCTTGTTGTATAAAGATACATCTTTAATGCCTGTTCGACTTCTGTACCAAAATAAACAACCATTTCATTTCCGCCTTTTCGGGTAACTTTGATTCCATTGTTTTTAAAATCCACATCTTGCAAGTCCAATCCTACGCATTCTGAAACACGAATACCTGTGCCAAGCAGAAGTGTAATAATAGCCAAATCACGATTTTTATTTTTTTCATAATAGACCTTTTTTTGTCCTGTCAATTCATCCCCGCCATGCTCGATATAATCCAGCAGTGAGGCAACCTCATCCGTATCCAAACGGATGATCGCCTTTTCATGCAACTTTGGCATATCCACAAGCAGCGTAGGATTATTCGAAATAATCTGGTGTTTGAAATAATATCCATAAAAACTGCGCAAAGCAGACATTTTCCGGGCAAGACCCTTTTCTGTATTCGTGATCTGTTTATCCGAGTCATTTTGATATACTTTTAAATATTCCTGATATTCCTCTATATCAACCGGTTTTAATTTTTCAAGATCCTGTACTATAAACATATCTGCTGTGTAATTTTTATAGAGGGGATTATTTTCTATCAAGAAGTGAAAAAATACCCGTATGTCATAAGCATACGAAATTCTCGTTCTTGCCGATGTTGTCGGTTCCACTGCGCGAAAATAATCTTTTGCAAAAGGCGGAAGCGTTTTTAATATTTCACGCAGTTTTAGTGTATTATCTATATAATTCTGTTCATGATATGTTTTTCTTTTTTTTAGATTTTTTTCTTCCACATTATGCACCTCCTTTTAATATAGTATGTATCATACCATGTATTGGTTTTAATGTCTATATCTATTTGAAAAATCTGCATTTGTCGTATAGATATATATTATTTATATTCTCATCTTTTTCACGAGTACATAGGAATTCAAGGTCTATCTGCGTAAATGCGGCAGTCAGAATCCTTTCTGACTGCCGCAGGGTGAGTTTTATATATCAATACATAGGGATGTATATTGATATCGTAAATAAAATTACCTCTATTGGACAAAGGTTGTATCGTTATAGGCGATCATCAAATTCTCACCTGCATGAATTTCATCTGAAGTTAAGGAATTCAATTCTTTTAACAGATCTATATATTCTTCAACAGAATGACAGTCTGAAGTCATATTTTCCTCAGCGATATCCCAAAGTGTATCGCCTTGTTCAATAACAATACTTTTATAATATGTGTATTCCACAGGTTCTTCTATCTGGTTTCCGTGTGCAGAAACAAAAAAGGTATTGAACAATAAACAGCTTGCTACAATCAGCATCACTCCTACTAATACATAATTTCTTACTTGTCTGTTCATACAATTTATCCCCCCGTAATACATGATCAAATATGCGAACAACTGTTCTGTTGTGTATTTTTATTATAGTATGCGAACAGATGTTTGTCAATAATATTCTTAAAAAAATCGAACATATTTTCGCAACAAGTGTTTGCTTTTTTATTTAAGCTATGCTATTATATTAAAAAGATTAGATTGATTTATGAGGAGGAATTTCATGTCACAGGGGAAAATCAGTAAAAAGCAGTTAGAAATTTTAGAATATATCAAAGCGCAGATATTAGAGCGCGGTTTTCCGCCTGCTGTCCGGGAAATATGCGAGGCAGTCCATCTGAAATCCACCTCATCTGTACACTCCCATCTGGAGACTTTGGAGAAAAATGGATATATCCGACGTGATCCCACAAAGCCAAGAGCCATTGAGATTTTAGACGACACTTTCAATCTGACCCGTCGTGAGTTGGTCAATGTTCCTATTATAGGACAGGTTGCTGCGGGAGAGCCCATTCTTGCCCAGGAAAATATTGAAAATTATTTTCCGATTCCCGCGGAGATCATGCCGAACAAGCAAACTTTTCTGCTTAAAGTAAAAGGGGAAAGTATGATCAATGCCGGAATTTTAGATGGTGATATGGTTCTAGTTGAAGAAGCACATACTGCTTCCAACGGCGATATGGTCGTTGCACTGATCGAGGATGGTGCGACTGTAAAGACATTTTATAAGGAAGAAGGCGTATTTCGTCTTCAACCGGAAAATGATACGATGGATCCTATTATTGTCAAAGAATTAATGATATTAGGAAAAGTAATCGGTGTATTCCGTTTTTTCTAAATATATTCTGCATAAGCAGCTATAAAATAATAAACGCGGAAGAGCTTTATAATTCTTCCGCGTTTATTATTTTTCCGTCACGCCATATTCTTTCCAGATTATAGAAAAGACGGTTTTCTTTATCAAAAATATGAACAATGATATCACCGAAATCCAACAGCACCCAGTTTCCTGCCTGATATCCTTCCCTCTGTTTCACCGAATAGCCTGCTTTGTAAAGGGTTTCCTCTACATTTTCAACAAGGGCACGTACCTGATTGTCACTGCTTCCGGTAGCGATCAAAAAATAGTCTGCCATAATAGAGATTTCTCGAATATCGATGATCTGTATATCTTCGCCTTTTTTTTCATCCAGCGCCTGCCACGCAAGACGCGCCATTTCTTTTCCATATTCCATAGTTTGTTCTTCTGCCTCCTATTTATTTTATGTAAATATTTTTTCATCGTTGTAATATTCATAGGTTTTTATCGTCAGCTTATCGATAGGTTTTCCTGCCATCTTCAAATATTTGATCGTTCCTTTAGCCGCCAATGCTACTGCCCTATCAAGATCGGTAAATGCCGCTCTTCTAATTTTTGACAAGCCCGGTATTTCTTTTCTGCCTGGCTCAATATAATCTGCAATATAGATGATTTTTTCTAAAAGCGACATGCCTGGCTGCCCGGTTGTATGATAACGAATTGCAGATAAAACTGCCCCATCTGTTATCCCATACTCATGTTTTGCCAGATAGGCGCCTAGTTTTGCATGTGCCAAGGAAGGCATCTGTATTTCTGCCTCGGAAAGCACGATATGTTTCTCATGGCAGCGCTTTATCTGTTCGTCTAAAGAGCCATATTTAGCACAGTCATGCAAAAGTCCTGCAAGCATTGCCTGATGTATATCTGCATCATGACACATGGCTAAAGAAGCGGCGGTATACATCACTCCTACCGTATGTTCATAACGTTCTTTCTTTAATTGATTTTTTAGACGGTTTTGTATAGTCTGATATTCCTCTTTCATTTTGTTTCCTGCCTTATTCTCTGTATAGCTGATTCTGACCAATGTACTCTACTACAGGATCCGGCACCATATAGTGGATGCTTAAGTTCTTTGCAGCTCTCTCACGTATCGTCGTAGAAGAAATTTCTAAAAGAGGAGCTCGCAAAAGCTCGATCCTTGCGCCATACTTTTCAGAAAGATACGCAATCTGCTGTTCCATATCCTTTACATCCTTATCATCGCGCATTGCTGCCAGGATCGTACACGTAGGAAAGATTTCTTTAAAATATCTCCATTGTTCTATGGCAAAAAGAGAATCTGCCCCTAAAATAAAATAAAAGCTATCTTCCGGATATTCTATGTTCAATTCCCGCATAGTCTGATACGTATAAGAATGTTTTACGGCAGATGCTTCGTGCAGACATAATTTAAAATGCGGTACACCGCAGATAGCACGGCGTACCATTTCTACTCGCTGCCGCAGGGCTTTTTCATCGTCTGCTTTATCCTTGTGCACAGTCGTATCCTTATGAGGTGGATTTCCATTTGGCATAAACCAGATCTCATCTAATCCAAAATCTTCATAGGCAAATTCTCCAAGCAAAAGATGCCCTATATGGATAGGGTCAAAGGTTCCTCCCATTATTCCTATTTTCATATTTTCACCTTTTCTTATTCTTGCTTATGGCAAAATGATTCTTTTCTTATTCTCTTTCCCTTCTTTATACAGAACGATTTTCTTTCCGATCACCTGTACAACCTGCGCATGTGTACGCTCTGCCAGTATCTGTGCCAGTTCTTTAGGGTCATCCCCACAATTTTGCAATACACTTAATTTTATCAGTTCTCTTGCCTCCAAAGCCTCAGCAACCGCCTGCGTGAGCCCTGGGGTCATACTGGCCTTTCCAATCTGAAACACGGGCTCCATTGTCATTGCAAGACTTTTAAGATAGGCTCTTTGTTTTGTCGTCATTTTTTCTTCTCCTGTGTTCTACTTATAATAATCAAATTGCAGGCCATACATTTTTACCGTGTCGCCCTCTTGTATACCTGCCTGTTCAAGTTCTTCCAAAATGCCCGTATCCTTTAAAAATTTTTGAAAAAATGCAAAGCCTTTTTCAGAATCTAAATTCGTATATCCGAGCATTTTTTCAATCTTAGGCCCTTCCACTACATACATGCCGTCTTCCTTTTCTACTGTATAGGGGAGATCTTCATAAATCAGTTCATCCTCTGGGAAATATTCTTGCGCAAATATAATGGGGGTACTGTCCATAGATTCCAGCTGCTTACTTACATAGTAGAGCAGATCTGAAATACCCTGCCCAGAAACTCCGGAGATAGGAAATACCGGGATTCCCTTCGGTTCAAATTGTTTTTTCAGACGTTCAATCGGACTTTCTTCAATATCATAGATCAAATCGGTCTTATTTGCAGCAATCACCTGCGGACGCATTGCAATATCGGGATTATATGCTTTTAATTCTGCATTGATCTTATAAATATCTTCTACTGGATCACGCCCTTCAGTACCGGCAGCATCTACAACATGTATGATTAATTTTGTCCGTTCGATATGACGCAGGAATTGGTGCCCTAATCCCACTCCTTCTGAGGCTCCTTCTATCAGTCCGGGAATATCCGCCATCACAAACCCTTTTGCTCCTTCTAGATCCACGACTCCTAAGTTCGGATTCAAAGTCGTAAAATGATAGTTGGCAATTTTAGGTTCTGCATTTGTAACACGAGAAAGCAGCGTAGATTTTCCAACATTGGGAAAGCCAACCAATCCTACATCGGCGATCACTTTCAATTCTAACAGAACTTCCAATTCCATGGCAGGCTGCCCCGGTTGGGCATATTTGGGAACTTGCATGGTTGCCGTGGCAAAATGTTGATTTCCCAATCCGCCTTTTCCGCCTTTCAACACGATCTGTCTCTTATTATCGCCGGACATATCGGCTATGACTTTTCCAGTCTTTGCCTCTTTGATAACAGTCCCTTCCGGAACATACAGGATCAGATCTTTTCCATTTTTTCCGTGACATTTTCTTTTTCCGCCTTCTTCTCCATCCCCAGCTGCATATTTCCTTTTATGTCTAAAGTCTACCAATGTGTTCAGACCTTTATCTATCTCAAAAATCAAATCACCGCCGTCACCGCCGTCACCGCCGTCTGGGCCTCCATTTGGAACATATAACTCTCTTCTGAAACTGCAGTGACCATTGCCGCCGTTTCCGGATCTGATAAATATTTTTGCTCTGTCTGCAAACATATATACTCCTTTTTTATCGCTGTTTTTCGTTAGTTTCCTCTGTCTAAAAAATATCACAAAAGCCCCAGACCGAAAGTCTGAGGCTTCACTGCTATACTATTATTCAGCCACTGGATAGATAGAAACCTGTTTCTTATCTCTTCCTTTTCTTTCATATCTTACGACACCGTCTACTAATGCAAATAAAGTATCGTCGCCGCCGCGTCCCACATTCACACCTGGGTGGATTCTTGTTCCGCGCTGTCTGTAAAGGATATTTCCAGCTTTTACAAACTGTCCGTCTGCTCTCTTCGCTCCTAATCTTTTTGACTCGGAATCACGTCCGTTCTTGGAAGAACCAACTCCTTTTTTATGAGCAAAAAACTGAAGGTTCATTTTCATCATAGTATTTACACCTCCTTGAAAATTATGTCAATATATGAATGATACTCATCGCTGTCCTCTATCTCTTCTATGCCGAGAATCATCGAGTCCAGCAAAAGCTGTGCGTCATGTGAGGGAACATCTAAAAAACGAAATTCAATTTTTCCTTCTTTTTCATCTGACACAAAACACGTTCTGTCAGAAGTCAGCCTTTCAATTGAATTTACCAGATTAATGACTAGCGCTGACACTGCAGCACAGACAATATCCTGTCCGCTTTCACTAAAATCTGCGTGTCCTTCTGTATCAAACCCCACATATTCATGCTTCTTATTTTTGTATACTGTAATCTGGATCATCAAAACACCTGATTAAGCGTTTATTTTTTCAATCTTAACAGCCGTATACTGCTGTCTATGACCATTTTTCTTATGGTATCCAGTTTTTCTTTTATACTTGTAAACAACTACTTTTTTTGCTTTTCCATTTCCAACTACAGAAGCTGTTACTGTTGCACCTGCAACTGTCGGATTTCCAACAACCATTTTGTCATTGTTTACTGCAAGTACCTGATCGAATGTATAAGTTTCGCCAGCTTCTACACCAAGTTTTTCTACTTTAATGATATCGCCCTCAGCTACTTTGTACTGTTTACCACCTGTTGCTATAATTGCGTACATATGGCACCTCCTATTATCATTACTCGCCAATTACGGTGTCTGTCCTAAAACAGAACTTTATAAACCTCATTGTGCGGCATACTGTTGTAGTATAGCATATCGCTTTTTGTTTCGTCAATAGATATTGACAACTTTTTTAGAAAATATAGCAATGAATTCATTCTATGTAAAAATTTATTTGTCGCAGTCCCCTAGACGTTCATAGCAGTATTCGATGATGCTCCTACGCGTAATGATGCCAATAAACTTCTTCTGATCATCCACAACAGGCACATAGTTTTGATTCATCGCCCTTTTCACAAGATCCTCCATATTGGAATCTGCAGAGACGACATCATAATCTGCTTTTCGCGGGAAGTCCTGAATAAAAATAGATTCTGCTTCCTTCAGATTTAAATTTGTATAGTCCTTGATTCCCCAAAGGATATCCCCTTCTGTGATCGTGCCTACGTATTCGCCTGCTTTATTCAGCATAGGGATAGAGGCATACTTATGATATTCCATTGTTTCCAGTGCCTGACGTAGCGTACTGTGATCATAAATGTATGCCACTTCACTTTTGGGTTTTAAAAAGAACAAAATGTTCATTTGTCTTTCCGCCTTTTTCTTTCCTATTCTGTATCCTAAATCTGTGTCAGAACAAAAATTTCATACAATGCACGGATCGCATTTTTAAACTCATCATGTCTGACGCCGACAATAATATTCAGCTCACTGGAGCCTTGGTCGATCATTTTTACATTGATATGCGCGTGAGCCAAGGCAGAGAAAATTCTGCCCGCTGTCCCGCGGGTCGATCTCATGCCTCGTCCTACGACAGCAATCAGAGCAAGATCGGATTCCAATTCGATATGATCCGGATCTACCGCTTTATGAATCCCGGCCAATATCTGCTGTTCTTTCTCCTCAAACTCATTTTTATGGACAAAGATCGTCATCGTATCGATCCCTGACGGCATGTGTTCGATTGAAATTTCATTTTCTTCGAATACCTGTAGTACCTTGCGGCAAAATCCGATTTCTGAATTCATCATTGCCTTTTCAATCGTGATCGAAACAAACCCATCTGTCCCTGCAATACCTGTAATCGTATATTTAGGTTGTCTGCAAGTTCCTTCTACAATAAGTGTTCCCTTATCCTGGGGTGCATTGGTATTACGGATATTAATCGGGATTCCCGCTTTTCTCACAGGGAAAATCGCATCCTCGTGCAAAACACTGGCGCCCATATAGGAAAGCTCCCTAAGTTCTTTGTAGGTGATTGTCTCAATGGATTTTGGATTTTTGACAATCCTTGGATCTGCGATCAAAAAGCCGGATACATCTGTCCAGTTTTCATATAGATCAGCTGTCACAGCCAAAGCCACCAGCGAACCGCTCACGTCAGAACCGCCTCTGGAAAACGTCACGACCGTACTGTCCTCTTTTGCACCGTAAAAACCAGGAATAACTGCATTTTCTACATTTAACAGACGGTCAGACAATAAACGGTTTGTCTTTTCGTCATTAAAAGTCCCATCTTCGTTAAAACGGATGACTTCCGCTGCATCGATAAAATCAAAATCCAGATAAGCAGCCATAATGATCCCATTTAAATATTCTCCGCGTGAGGCGGCATAATCTCTTCCCGCCTTCTTTTCAAAGTTTTCCTCTATGATTCCGAATTCCTCATCTAATGAAAGATCTAGATTTAATCCATCTATAATCTCTTGATAGCGTGCATGAATCTGTTCGAGTAAATTTATAAATTCCTCATCTTTTTCTGCTGCTTCATAACAGTTATACAGCATATCAGTGACTTTTGTATCTCCAGCAAAGCGTTTTCCGGGAGCTGATGGAACTACATACCGTCTTGCCGGATCCTGGCGGATGATCTCTCCTACTTTCTTAAATTGTTCAGCGCTTGCAAGAGAGCTTCCTCCGAATTTTACTACTTTCTTCATTTTTTTAATTTCCTCCAAACGGTTTTTCTCTATAATTCAGTGGGAAAATCCTGTATTCTCCGCATTCTAGTACCATATTATACCGCTTCTTTAAAAACTTGTAAATCTTTATTTTATGACATCCGCATATTGGGCGTCTGTCACATTCTTAAGATCATCCGGACGCAATTTTAACTGCATGCCCGGCTTGCCCCCGCTTACATATAAGCAGTCCAAAATACAGGCGGTACGGTCGATCAGTGTTGTATATTTCTTTTTCATACCGATTGCCGTGCATCCCCCGCGTATATATCCTGTTATCTTATTTAATTCTTTTACGGGAAGCATTTCTATAGATTTTTCTTTGACACTGCGGGCAGCTTTTTTCAGATCTAATTCTGCCGCGACCGGAATAACAAATACATAGTATTCGCCGCTTTTCCCAACCGTTACAAGGGTCTTATATACCTGTTCATGCGGAAGACCTGCCGTATCTGCTGCTGTGACTCCATCAACAAAGACATCACACGCATATGTCTGGAAGGTATATTGTATCTTCTTTCTGTCTAAAATACGCATTGCATTTGTTTTTAATTCTTTTTTACTCATTTCTCCTCCATTTTAAATTGTATACAAAAATACAGTTTAATTTTCGCAATATTATTACACAGGTAAGGCATAATATTCTCGTATTAATTATTGTATAATTGTATACAATCTATAGAAGAAAGCAATTCATGGAGTGGTTTACGCACTTTTTTTCGTGTGATCTCCACCAGCTGAAGTGGCGTGACATCTACAAACGTGGTCTGTATCGGATCCTTTTCCAGATAACAGCGCAGTTCTTTAACCAAAGTCTTTTTTTCATCTTCCGTTTCCATGTTTATAAAATCTATGATGATAATTCCGGAAAGATTTCGCAGGCGGATTTGGCGAGCCGCCTCTTTTGCCGCTTCCATGTTGACTTGAAACCCCGCATCCTTACGTTTCTTCTTAGCTGTATATTTTCCTGTGTTTACATCGATCACTGTCAAAGCTTCTGTAGGCTGGATGACCAGATATCCTCCATTCTTCAGCCACACACGCTCTTTACTCACTTTTTCCAGTACACTTTGCGTACTATATAAGTTTGCAAGAGAAAGCTGTTTATCGTCATATAGCTTCAGCAAAGCAAGAAGCTCTGGCTGTTCCTGAAGAAAATATTTTTGTATATCTGTATACAATTCTTTGTTATCAATGATGATTTCTTCCAGACCTTCTGTATATACATTTTTTAAATCTGTAATATAGGCAGGCGGAGCAGATCTAAGACAAGAATAACAAGTCCTTGTCTGTGCCGTATCCAAGATTTTTTTGTATTCTTCCCGCAATCTTTCTATCTCTGCTGCAACTGTTTCAAATGGTACGGTTACAGCATTTGTACGGATGATCAATCCAAATCTATCATTTTTTAATGCGGAAAGCTGTGTCTTATATGTCTCTTTTATATCTTTTGGCAGTTTCCCTGAGACACCGATCCTCGTATTACCATGTGTCAGAACGGCATATCTGCCTGTCAAACTCAAATTACTCGTAACAGTCGCCGCTTTTGTCTTCACCGCTTCTTTATTGATCTGTACAATAAGTTCATCGTCTATGTTGATTGTTTTTTTCCCTTGTTTATGCGCAAAAATTGCGTGTTCAGCCTGACTGATGTCATAATAGCAGTTCACCCCTTTTTGAATTTCAACAAAAGCAGCACCTATGTTTTCTACGATAGTTTTTACTTTTCCTATGTAGATATTTCCAAGTGCAGGTTCTGTCTGCTGCTTTTCCTCTATAAGCGCAGAGCAATGGATCTCTGCAATTTCTCCATCTTCCACAAAGTATGTCCAGACATATTTTCCTTCTATAATCAGTAGTACTTTTCTTTTTTTATACATGAATTTGCCTCCCGATCAATGAGCAGAAACATCCGTGATTTCTTTCCCAAGTGATTCCAGTGTCACCAGCCTGCGCTGTCCCTCTGTTCCTACATTTGCATACATTTCCAGGCGATGATGGGAAAAGCGAAATTCTTCAGCGGGAAGCTGCAAAAAATGTAAAAATGCTTCCATGACAAGCCCAGGTTTCAAATTCTCTGCACTCCCGGCTGCGTTTTGCATATAGATTGCCTCTCCTTTGACAGACAGTTTGTAGATCATAGGCCGTATATCCACTTTCTGTTCACTACGTTTTGTCTGTTTTACAATTCGTATCTGAGGCTGTTCATAAAACCGGTTCAGCTGTTCTTTCCAATCTGGCGGAAATGTTCCTTTTGAAACGGTTGTCAAATACTCTGCCGCTGAGAGTATCGTCATTCCTGTCATCTTCTTTTCTTCTGCGATCTGTCTGAAACTTACAACTTCGATTCCCTCTACACACGCTGCATTCATACGTCGAACTGCTTCTTCCCCATTAATCGGTTCTTGTAATTCTATATCAAAATATTCACCATCGCTGGAAAGTCCTATCCCCAGCGGGCTGGCAAAAGACATGATCATGTGCGGGCTAAAGCCTCCGGTAAATGCGATTGGAATCTGCGCCCTTCTCATAACTTTTTGAAAAAAACGCATCACATCCAGATGCCCGATAAAACGCATAGCGCCATATTTTCTGAATTTAATTCTTACTTTCATAGCAGACACCCCCTCCAAAAATAGATGCCCCGCATCCTGAACACCGAGACTTACAATTTAAAGTGACTTCACATCTCATGGCCCGCTCCCATTCCGCTCTAAGGAATTTGCGCGTCACACCGATATCAATAAAATCCCAAGGGAACAATTCATCTTCCGCTCTTTCACGGAGTGTATAGAAATCTATATCCACATGCATATTTTCAAAAGCCTGCATCCAAAGATCATTTTGAAAAGACTCTGTCCAGGAATCGTACAGGCATCCCAGACGATATGCCTCTTCTATCACTTTTCCGATACGCCTGTCTCCGCGTGCCATAACCCCCTCTAAGACGGTTACTTGTGCGTCATGCCAATTATATCGCAGACTTTTCCGGTTCAGCTGTTCTTTAAATTCCTGATTTACAATAGCTGCCCTATCCATATATTCCCTGCTTGTCAGCATAGGAGCCCACTGAAATGGAGTAAAAGGTTTTGGCACAAAAAAGGAGGAACTTGCTGTGATCTGACATTTTCCATTACGTTTTTCTTTTGGAATCTCATAATATCTGCGCGCCACTTTATCAGATAGACGGGCAATCTCCTTTATGTCCTCCTCAGTCTCTGTCGGAAGCCCCAGCATAAAGTATAATTTTACTTTAGACCAGCCGCCTTCAAATGCTTCCCCTGCGCCTTCTAATATCATTTCTTCCGTCAGACCTTTATTGATAACGTCACGCATCCTTTGCGATCCGGCTTCCGGAGCAAATGTGAGGCTGCTTTTACGGATGTCCTGCACTTTTCCCATCACATCCAACGAAAACGCGTCGATCCTAAGCGACGGCAAAGAGATATTAATTCCTCTTCCATGGAATTCATCTATCAGAAATGTAACTAGTTCTTCCAATTTTGAATAGTCACTGGAGCTTAAGGAACTCAAAGAAATTTCTTCATGCCCTGTATTTTCCAACATTTTTTTTGCCAGCTTTTTTAAAGATTCTATATCGCGTTCTCTGGTAGGACGGTATATCATACCCGCTTGGCAGAATCTGCATCCACGTATACACCCTCTCTGAATTTCCAGTACTGCTCTGTCCTGCACTGCTTTGATAAAGGGAACAACCGGTGCTTCCGGATAAGGAGCGCCTGTCATATCCATGAGAACCTGCTTTTTTACGACAGCCGGAGCATGTGCATTGACAGGCGCAAAAGAAGCAAGCGTTCCGTCTTCTTTATAGGTGGCTTCATAAAACTGCGGCACATAAATTCCTTCGATCTGCGCGGCATATTCTAAAAATTCTTGTCTGCTTTTTCCTTCCTTTCTGCATTTTTTATATGTATCAAACAATGCATCATATACGGTTTCCCCTTCTCCAATATAAAACAGATCAAAAAATTCTGCCAAAGGCTCTGGATTATAGGCACATGGACCTCCGCCTATCACGATCGGATCGCTTTCTGTACGATTGTCAGCATGAAGTGGGATCTTACTCAGATCGAGAATCTGCAAAATATTTGTATAGCACATCTCAAACTGAAGCGTAATCCCTAAAAAATCAAAATTTTTAACAGGGCTTTGCGATTCTAAAGCAAAAAGAGGTATATCGTGTTCACGCAGGATCTTATCCAGATCTAGCCACGGTGAATACACTCGCTCACACCATACATCCTCTCTTTTATTAAACATATCATAGAGAATCTGTATCCCCAGATGGGACATCCCAACCTCATACACGTCCGGGAAGCATAGCGCAAAGTGTATGTCCACACTTTCCGCCTCTTTCATAACAGCGTTCAGTTCTCCGCCAATATAGCGGGCCGGTTTTTCGATATTTAATAATATTTCATCATTTAAAGCCAGTTTTCTCATACTTATCCTTTCAAAATCCGCATAAAAAGAAATAGCGGAAAATTACAATTAATCTATTGTATTATATACATTTTAGAAAAGAAGTTCAAGAGGCGAGAAAAAGCACGAAAGAAAACCAAACCTGTTTTTACTTTCGTGCTTTATTCAAGCTCAAACCTACTTACCTATAAATCACTGTCAGACATTCAGCACCTGCTGTGAGCCCCCGATAAATATTTATAATTGTTTCCATACTTCTTCCAGTACTTCTACATCCATCTGTTTCTCGATCTGGTTTACAATCTGTTCACTTCCTACTTCTGCCACTTTGATTTGATTTGCATCTACACACACATAACAGACAAAACAGAGAAGCCCGATCGCGGCACGAAAAAAAAAGCTGTTCTTCGGTTCTGCCTGTTCGTCCGTTTCATACAATTCATGGATAATATTCCCATATCGAGGATGAACTGCCGGCAGAGATATATTCTCATCATACAGCTTGCGGGTCTGACGCAGCAGTTCTCGGCGCCGTCTTTCAGATTCATTCATAAACAGTACTCCTTTCGACTATAACTGCCTGTTTCAAATGATGTTCTTTCTAATATTTATGTATGTTTATAAATCTTTAGAACTTCCCGCTATTTGCTTGATAAGAGCTGTTTCCTGCCGACAGCAATCATGTTCGTCTATCTTTCTGCCAGTTCTTTCGTAATATCTTCCCATGTCACATTTTTTTCTGCCATAAGGACCATTACATGGTACAGAAAATCTGAGATCTCATATTTGATTTCTTCAGGATTCGGATTTTTCGCAGCAATAACGATCTCTGTCGCTTCTTCTCCGACTTTCTTTAATATTTTATCAAGCCCTTTTTCAAACAGATAATTTGTGTAAGAACCTTCTTTTGGATGTTCCTTTCTGTCCATGATTGTTTGATAGACATTTTCAAATATCTGCAGAGGATTTTTTGCATCATAATCATTTCCTACAATCGGCTGGTAGAAACAAGTACGGTTTCCTGTGTGACATGCGGCGCCTATCTGTTCCACTTTCGCCAAAAGGGTGTCTTTGTCACAATCGATCGTAAGAGTCCGCACATACTGGAAATGTCCGGAGGTCTCCCCTTTTACCCACTGAGATTTCCTGCTTCTGCTGTAATAAGTCATCCTCCCAGTTTTAACAGTATTTTCAAAGGCCTCTTCGTCCATATATGCCATCATCAATACTTCATTCGTCTTAAAGTCCTGTACAACAACAGGAAGTAGTCCGTCGGAATTTAATTTAAACTCAGAAAAATCCATCAAACTTTCAAAAGATGTCATCTTGATTCCTTCTTTTGCGCAGATTCCCTTGAATGCATTAAAATCCATTTCACGCTGGCTGATAAACATCCCCGACACGCCTTTTACACCATCACATTTTAAAATCTTGAGGATTTCGCTCTGTTCCATTGTATCAGTCACTACAACACATGGAATTTCTGTTATATTCATAACAGAATTCAGATCCAGTCGATGCATGAATACGATTTCTGTACTGTATTCTTCAATCAGATGCTGCTGTTTAAACAAGGCATCAAAATCATTGAGAGAGACTGCAATCCGTTCTTTGCCAAATCGCTTTGCCACATCCTCGATCAACTCTAAAGAAACCGGCTTTGAAAAATTAAGCATCGCCCGTTTTGCGCCTGCATAGAGAATCTTTTTCACATCCTCCTGCCTGCGGATATTTCCGCCTGCGATCATAGGAATACTGATAACACGGTGGATCTTCTTCATCAAATCGATCGCTTCGTCATGTTCTTCATCTGAATTTGACAGATCAAAAATGATCAGTTCATCTGCCCCCATCTCACTGTAATACTTTGCCAGGGCAACGACATCAGCTGCCACAACTGTTCTGTTGTCAAACCAGGTTACTGCTTTCCCTCCATCTATAAATATGCAGGGAGTCAATCTTTTATAGCTCATTTCTCATTTCTCCTTTATAAGCTGCCCTTTGTAGACCAGACTTCTTTTATCCTGGGTTCAGGCATTGTAGCAGCATCCAAAGCTTTTCCGAATGCTTTGAACAATGCTTCTGCCATATGATGATCATTTCCCTTCTCCAGGATCTTCAAGTGCAGATTCATTGCCGCACTGTAGGATACTGCATAGAAAAATTCCCGCACCATCGCTGTATCCATAGTTCCAAGAAGCGGAACATTAAATTCCGCATCATACTTCAAATACGGACGGCCAGACAAATCTACCGCACTTAAGGCAAGTGTTTCATCCATGGGGAGGATATAAAATCCATACCTTTTGATACCTGTCTTATCGCCCAGCGCTTCTGCGATCGCCTGCCCAAGTACGATTCCTGTATCTTCGATCGTATGATGACTGTCTACATCCAGATCTCCCTGTGCGCATACGTCCAGATCAAACAGACCGTGTCTTGCAAAACCGTCCAGCATATGGTCAAAGAACGGGATTCCCGTATTGATACGCGTATTACCCTGTCCATCCAGGCAAATACTAAGTGTTATATCTGTCTCCTTTGTCTTCCGTGTACATCTTCCGATACGTTTCATTGGCAGTCCTCCTTTTCAAAACGGACTCTGACTGAATTTGCGTGTGCCGTCAGTCTCTCTGCCTGCGCGAACTGTTCAATATCCTTATGTACGGTTCTTAATGCCTCTTTTGAATAAGAGATGATACTTGACTTCTTCAAAAAATCATCTACTGAAAGAGGGGAGAAAAATTTTGCCGTTCCATTGGTCGGCAGGACATGATTAGGGCCCGCAAAATAGTCTCCCAACGGCTCGCTTGCATATTCTCCGATAAAAATCGCACCCGCATTTCGGATCTTTGTCATCACCTCAAACGGATTCGCAGTCATAATCTCCAAATGTTCAGAGGCGATTTCATTGGCCGCATCAATTGCCTCCTCCAGTGTATCCGCTACCAATATATGTCCATAATTTTCTAAAGACTTTGCTATGATCTCTCCTCTGGATAGTTCTGCGATAAACTGATCTATCTGGCTGGAAACCTCTTTTGCGAGTTCCTGGCTTGTAGTCACCAAAATAGCAGAAGCAAGTTCGTCATGTTCTGCCTGTGAGAGCAGATCTGCCGCCACATATCGTGGATTCGCTGTCTCATCTGCCAGTACTAAAATTTCACTGGGACCTGCAATAGAATCGATACTCACATGTCCGTAGACAGCTTTTTTAGCCAGAGCAACATAGATATTCCCAGGCCCTACGATCTTGTCTACTTTCGGCACACTCTGTGTACCGTAAGCAAGAGCTGCGATTGCCTGTGCTCCTCCGACTTTATAAATTTCATCTGCTCCTGCCTCATTTGCCGCTACTAAGGTAGTCGGAGCGATCTTCCCTTCTTTATCCGGCGGCGTTACCATGATAATTTTTTCTACCCCAGCTACCTTTGCTGGAAGAATGTTCATTAACACTGAAGAAGGATAAGCTGCCTTTCCCCCCGGAACATAAACGCCTGCTTTTTGGATCGCCGTTACCTTCTGACCGAGTATAGTGCCATCCGGTTTGCTGTCAAACCAGCTGTACTGCATCTGTTTTGCATGATACTCCCTGATGTTTTTCATCGCTCTGCGGATGATCTCAAGCAACTGTCCGTCTACTTTCTGATACGCCTGATCAATTTCTTCCTTTGTCACGAGAATATTGTTCTTGTTTAAAGAAAAACCGTCGAATCTTTCCGTATAGGAAAAAAGCGCCTCGTCTTTCTTATCCTTGACCGCGCGAATGATTTCCTGTACACTCGCCTCATACATTCCATAACTATTGGGGCTTCTTTTTAATAATGCTTCCAAAAGATTCTGCTTAGAACCTTCATTTAATTTTTCAATGCGCATCTTTCTCATTCCCTTCTTGCAGCAACTTTCTAAGATTCTGGATCAATTCTTTGATCCTTTCATTTTCCATCCTCATACTGACTGGATTCACGATCATCCGGGCGGATAAAGGACATACCTCCTCTAATACAACAAGTCCGTTTTCCCTTAAAGTAGATCCCGTTTCTACAATATCGACAATAACTTCTGATAAACCTACGATAGGCGCAAGCTCGATCGAACCGTGCATTTTGATGATTTCGACCGTCTGGTGTTTCTTATTGTAAAAATACTCTTTGGCAATTTTCGGATACTTGGTAGCGACCCGGATCAGCTCATGCCGATTTAAAAGCTCTCTTGCCGTTTCGTGGCCGCATACACACATACGGCATTTTCCAAAACCAAGATCCAAGACCTCATGGACTTTCCTTCCTTCCTCCACGATCGTATCTCTTCCCACAACTCCGATATCCGCCGCGCCATATTCTACATAGGTAGGTACATCCGGACCTTTTGCCAGAAAAAATTTTAATTTTAACTCTTCATTCACAAAAATCAGCTTCCTGGAATTTTTATCTTTCATCTCTTCACAAGTGATTCCCAGCTTTTCCAGCATTTCCAGCGTTTTGCTCGCCAGGCGCCCTTTCGTAAGGGCAAATGTCAAATATCTCATCTTTCGCTCCTTTTAGTCTGCTTTTTTGGCTGCGTCTGCTATCTTTTCTTCGCCGGTTTTTAAATTGATCATCTCAATCTTTAAATCTTCTCTCAAATATAGTATACTGACCGCATTCATTCTTCTGCCGTACCGGATAAAATGTTCTTTTTCTTCTGCGCCTTCTCTTTTATACATACTGATACATTTTCCTTTTGCGCGGAAACTCTTAGCCAGAGAAAGCGCCCATTTTTCCGTATTTTCCGTGTAAACGATCAGATTTACATGTCCTGTTTCAACCGGGATTTTCTGTCGGTTCAAAGCACTCATCAATTCATCGATGATAATAGCAAAACCAATAGAAGGTGTATTCTTTCCAAATTTTTCTAAAAGATGATCATAGCGCCCTCCCCTTACGACAGCATCCCCTGTTCCATACGTATAAGCGCGGAATATGATCCCTGTATAATATCCATAGCTTCCGCTCATGCTCAGATCAAAGGTAATATGCTTTTCGACTCCGTACAGTACAAGCAGCTTATAGATTTTGAGAAGTCTTACAATTGCCCGTCGCGCGTTGACAGAAGGCGCGATCTTTGCCGCTTTCTCCATGATTTCCGGTCCTCCTGTCAGTTCCGGCAGAATGCGGAATGCTTCTTTTACGCTCCCTTTCACATGCGATGTATCCAAAACTTCTTCCACTCCGAAATAGTTCCTGTTTACGATCAGGGAATGGAGTTCTTCTTTCTTTTCTTTTGTAAGACCTGTCGCTTCCATTAGACTCTGGATAAAATCCACATGCCCTACGCTGACTTGAAATTCTTTTAAACCAACCTTTTCCAGGCCATCGATCACCATAGCGATCATCTCTGCATCTGCGGCAGTTGAATCTAATCCGATCAATTCCGCTCCAAGTTGTGTATTTTCCTTTAATCTTCCCTGGTAGCTGGAATGATTGATAAATGTATTTCCTGTGTAGCACAGGCGGATTGGAAAGTCCTCCGGCTCAAACAACGTTGCCGCAGCGCGTGCTACAGAAGGTGTGATGTCCGGACGAAGCGCCAGGATATTGCCGTCCCGATCAAAAAATTTATAAAGTTCCTGCACGGAAATCGTACCGATTTCTTTTCGAAATACATCGAAATATTCAAATGTCGGCGTCTGTATATCCTGATATCCGTATAAGTGTAGTGTATCCTGTAATTTTTCCTGCAAGGCAAGCTTTATCCTACATTCTTTATTATAAATATCCCGGACGCCTTCCGGTGTATGGAGTTTTTCTTCCATGTTCCGCCTCCTCACTTTACTGTGCTAATACATTAAATTGCTTCTGTCATTATACGAATTTTCTTTCTGTCTGTCAATCCCTGCTATCCAAATCCTTTTGGATATAATCCAGATAAGGTACGAAATACCCATTTTTAAACGCCATAAAAAAGGATGGATCTAATTCTTCATATCGAAAACTTTTCCGACCGCCTTCTTTTGCCCGCTTCCAAAACTTCAAAATCTCTTTGAACTGCATATAGTATAGTTCATTTCTATGACTGAAATAGAGAAGAAGAAAAGAGATGCCGCCTTGTCTTTCAAATTTCTCCATAAAAGAAACCTGATGCTCATGTATATTCTGAAGCGGGAACGTATCTGCATGACATTCTTTTGCATCAAAACAGACAGGAAGACCCTGCACAGCACCGATGTAGTCTACCGTACTGATCTTATCAAAATATGCCAATGTGATATGACGTTGCTCTTTATCTATCTTCACAGGCGTGATCGGCGTAGGGATCTTCTGTATCAGAGCTAGTCCCAGTTCCCCATATCGGTCATTCGTCCTATTGACAAAGTCTTCCAGCGCAGAACCTCTAAGGCCTCTTGAATTCCATGTCGCCATCTGTGTTCACTCCTTTTGCACGCAGCACCTTCTCAAAAAGAGATGGAAGAGGCGCTGTAATTTTCATTCCCGATAAATGCCGCAGTTCTCCTTTACATTCCGGCATGATAAGCTGATAAGCATGAAGTAACTGTGACTGACAGCCAAACTCTTTTTTATACTGTTCATTGAGCCTGTATTCTCCGTATTTATAATCGCCGATCAACGGATGTCCAATACTCGCAAGATGCGCACGTATCTGGTGAGTTTTTCCAGTGATCAGATGCACCTTTAAAAGTGTAGAATCATCTGCTGTAGCAATAGGCTGGTATTCTGTCTCAATATAAGCTTCTTCTTTTCTGTACACATCCGTCTGTGCTTCGTCTATTTTAAAAGGCAGGATTGTTACTTTATTATGTGTCCTGTCCTTTACAAGTACTCCTCGTATATGCGCAGATGCAGTGATCTGTCCCTTTACAAGACAAAGATACTGCTTCTGTATAGTCCTCTTCTTAAATCCAGCATTTAACTGCTGCAAAGCAGCAAGTGTCTTTCCTGCTGCTATGATCCCACTTGTATTTCTGTCCAGACGATTGCAGATGGAGGGGCGAAAAGTAAGAAGTTCTTCTTCTTTTAGCTGTCCACTCTTCAACAGATAGGTGACTATATGTTCCACGAGAGACTCATCCTGTGGTTTCGCCTTCTGGGACAGCATGCCGACTGGCTTATTAATAAAAAGCACGTCTTTGTCTTCATATAAGATATTCAATTTCCCCTCCGTATATTGTATCTGTGTATTGGAAAATTTCGAAAGGGTTTCCTCTGATAGGAAAAACTTTATTCTGTCCCCCGTACACAGCTTCTCGTTTCCTGCGGCCTTTTTTCCGTTCAGTGTGATGTTCTTTTTGCGCAGCATTTTATACAGGAAACTCTTCGGAGCAGTATTCAGATACTTTCCAAGTAGTTTATCCAATCGCTGCCCCGCTTCCTTTTCACTGATATAAATTTCTTTCATATTCCACCCATTTCGTTTTTTCTTCCGTCGTTTGCGCTACATAGAAATATTTAAGATCGTGTGCAAAATACGCGCTTCCGTTTCCTTTGTATCTTTTTTTTCTACAGCTGCGATATTGTTAAGACCTTCTGCCCGTGCCAAGAAAGCCTTATACTGATTTAAAATTTTTACATTGGCATTGGAAAACTGATTTTCAACCAGGATACTCCGTATATATCTGGAAGCCTCCTGCACATTTACTTTACTGTAGTGCGTATAGCCAAAAACAGTATGCCCGGATATGACAATGCAGTCTATGGGCATGATCTTTTCACGGCTCGTGATAATCATATCATAACCAACTGTCAGATGTGTAGTGACAGCTTTCACCTCTTTTACCAGATTTTCCTTGACCGAATGGTATGGAAATCTGCTGATGACCCCTACCAGTGCTTTAGAAGCAGGCAGACAGCCAAGCACGGCTACTACTGTAAGCATATTCAGCCGTGTATGTGTCTGGCTGTATCCGAGCAGAAAAATCAAAAGCACGATCCCAAAGTAAATAATGGTGCGCAGAATCTCTACTTTTCTTTTATAATCTAAAAATCCCGGGGTACCTTTTTGTACTCTTTTCATCTGTATGACTCCTTACTTTCTCCCAATTTGTTCTAGTTTTAACACAAGACGGTGCGGCAAGACCTTCGCCGCTATCTGCGCTCCCTTCATAGGAAGTCCATATATAGACAAAGATTTCCTGGCGCGGCTGTCCAAAAGCGCTTTTCGTACCACCTGCGGCGCTTCTGCCATGACTTTTTCTTTTAGGAAACTTTCCGGTCTGCCCGCTGTTTCAAAAAATTCCGTATCTACCGGTCCCGGACATACGGCTGTAACATAGATTCTTCTGTTTTTTACTTCTTCTCCCAATGCTCTGGAAAAACTCAGCACATAGGCTTTTGTCGCCGCATATACGGCAAATCCGGGCTGCGGACAAAATGCGGCGGCGGACGCAATGTTTAAGATCCGGCTTCCTGCTGACATATATGGCAGACATACAAAAGTCATTTCTGTCAATGCACGGCAGTTTAAGTCTATCATACGGCTCTGACATCCTGCTTCTTTTCGCCGTATATCTTCTGCGTTTCCAGACTTTCCGAAACCGGCTGCATTGACTAACATACGGATATCCGGTTTTTCAGTTTCCAAAAGATTGCTCAATTCTGTATATATTTCTTTTTCTGTCAGATCCCCGTTAAAAATCCGCACCGGGACACGTATCTGTGCCGAAAGTGCGAGAAGCTTTTCCTTCCGTCTGGCGATCACCCATATTTCATCTAGTGTTTGATAAAAATACTCCATTTGTCTTGCAAATTCTCTTCCTATACCGGAAGAGGCGCCTGTTATGATCCCGATTTTCATCTAGTTCCCTTCTTTCTGTGCGTATTGCGTATCGTCTTTTTCCTCCTGTTTTTGAATTCCGTATTTCTTCCCGCCTTTGGCTGTTCCTTTCCTTTATCCTGTTTATTCTTTATCCGTCTTGGCGCGATCAGACACTGCGGACCAAATCCGATCAGATCAGTTCTGCCTGCTTTTTTCAGTGCTTCATAAACCAATTCATAATTTTCTGGCCTTCTGTATTGTATCAGCGCCCGCTGCATTGCTTTTTCATGAGGAGAACGCGGAACATAGACCTCTTTCATCGTTCGTGGATCCAAACCTGTATAATACATACAAGTCGATATCGTAGAAGGCGTCGGATAAAAATCTTGTACTTGTTCCGGCATATACCCTAAGTCCCTACAGTACTCTGCCAACTCTACTGCTTCTTTCAGTGAAGAACCAGGATGTGAGGACATTAAGTAAGGGACAAGATACTGCTCCTTGTTTAATCGTTTG
Source organism: Mediterraneibacter sp. ICN-202921 (assembly GCF_037890075.1). Classification (NCBI taxonomy): domain Bacteria; kingdom Bacillati; phylum Bacillota; class Clostridia; order Lachnospirales; family Lachnospiraceae; genus Mediterraneibacter; species Mediterraneibacter sp. ICN-202921. The sequence goes on from NZ_JBBKBE010000001.1 coordinate 161,814, forward strand.
TTCATTTCTGTGTATTCTTTTATAAATTCCCGATATACACTGTTCTTTGGCTTCCCCATCATATGAAGCACAGTATCTGAGACATGTTCCGGGGCTACTTTTAATTGCCCGCTCACATGATGCTCACACAGTTCTTTTAAAAACGACTGGTCTTTTTCTGCAAGTACATAGTCAAACCGAATACCGGAACGTATAAATACTTTTTTCACTTTTGGTATATTTCTTAATTTTTTTAGTAACTGTATATAGTTTTTATGGCTGGCATCTAAATTTTTACAAGGAGAAGGAAACAGACACTGCCTGTCCTTGCAAGTTCCCACACGCAGCTGTTTTTTACATGCCGGATGTCTGAAATCCGCCGTAGGACCTCCCACATCATGGATATAACCCTTAAATTCCTTTTCTTGGGTAAGTATTTTTGCTTCTGTGAGCAGAGATTCATGACTTCTCGTCTGTATGATCCTACCCTGATGGAAAGTCAGCGCACAAAAATTACAGCCGCCAAAGCAGCCTCGATTGCTGATCAGGCTGAATTTCACTTCTGCAATCGCTGGAATCCCTCCCGCTTCTTTATAGGATGGATGGAAAGTACGCATATAGGGCAGTGCATACACATCATCCATTTCCATCTCAGTAAGCGGTTTGGAGGGAGGATTTTGCAGAACATATACATGTTCACTATACTTTTCCACAAGACGTTTTCCTGTAAACGGATCCGTATTACAGTACTGTGTGTAGAAACTCTGTGCATACTGCTTTTTATCTGTTTTCATTTTCTCAAAGGAAGGCAGGGCAACATAGTCATAGACAGCATCTATCGAAGATACTTTGACAACCGTCCCATCAATATAAGTCAGATCCTGTACCGCAATTCCTGCATCTAATCCTTCTGCGATCTCTAAGATAGAATGTTCTCCCATGCCATAAGAGATCATGTCTGCGGCGGAATCTAATAAAATGGAACGTCTGAGCCTGTCCGACCAGTAATCATAGTGAGCGAGCCGCCTCAGGCTCGCTTCTATGCCGCCTAAAATAATCGGCACGTCTTTATATGCCTGCCGGATCAGATTGCCATACACAGCCGTCGCGTAATCTGGCCGTTTTCCGATTTCTCCGCCGGGAGTATAAGCATCTTTCTTTCGTCTTTTTCCAGATACAGAATAATGGTTGACCATAGAATCCATATTGCCCGCCGATACAAGAAATGCAAGACGGGGTTTCCCGTATTCCATAATACTCTCTTTCTTTTTCCAATCTGGCTGCGAAAGGATTCCGACTTTATATCCATGTGCTTCCAGAAGCCGGCTGATGATCGCATGTCCAAAAGAAGGATGATCGACATAAGCATCCCCAATGACATAAACAAAATCTACATATTTCCAGCCTCTTTTCTCCATATCCTGTCTGCATATCGGCAAAAATTCCCGGTTCATCTTTATACTCCCTGTGTTTTACCACTTTTTAAAAACATCTTTCATAGGTATCCTGGAATATTTCAAAATAGTCATGAATGAAATAATCCGCAAGCTCCTTTTTTTCATCTGTGAGCGGGCGGGAAAACGCGTCATCCACTGCACATACTTCCATGCCCGCATTCTTTCCGGCTCGTATTCCATTTGGTATATCTTCAAATACGAGGCACGCTTCAGGCGAAACCTGCAGTTCCTTTGCCACTTGCAAATAGATATCCGGGCTTGGCTTTCCGCAAGGCACCTCGCAGGAAGTCTTGACTGACTGAAAATACCAGTCTATATCCAGTGCTTTAAGCGCCGCCTCCGCAAGAGTTCTCGCATTGCTGGTGGCGATCCCGAGAAGTATATGTCGCTCTTTCATTTTATCCAAAAATTCTTTTGCCCCTGGTTTTAAAAGAACCTTTGTCTTATACAGTTCCATTGTCATCTCTATCCATTCTGCCTGCACTTCCTCCACGGTTTTATGCAGGTTAGGAAAGGTGTCTACGAAATACAGCGCTGTTTCTGTATAACTTTTCCCTTCAATTGCCCTGTGAAAATCTTCCGGTAAGGTAAGGTGGTACTTCTGTACGTATTTTCTATCCACTTCCGGCCAGATCCACATAGAATCTACCAAAGATCCATCCATATCAAAGATCACTGCTTTTTTCTTTTTTAACATAACTTTTCCTTTTCTTCCTCTGTCAATTCCCGGTATTCCCCCGGCTTCAATGTCTCATCCAATCGCAGATTGCCCATCTGTATACGTTTTAAATACAGCACTCTTTTTCCAATGGCTTGGAACATTCGCTTTACCTGATGGAATTTTCCTTCCTGTATGGTCAGTTCAATTTCTGAAATCTCACCGGAAAAAAGGATTTTTAGCTTTCCCGGCAACGTTCGCCTTTTTTCTCCAATATCCATTCCCTCTGCAAATACATCTACATCTGCCTCTGTTACCGGACCTTCTATTTTGGCATAATAGATTTTGTCTACATGCTTTTTGGGAGAAAGTATGCGATGCGCAAATCCGCCGTCGTTGGTAAGCAAAAGAAGTCCTTCCGTATCCTTGTCCAGCCTGCCGGCTGGGAACAGATCTTTTCTTGGAGCTTCCATAAGGGAAAGTACTGTCTTTTCGCTTTTATCCTGTGTCGCAGATACTACGCCCGACGGCTTATTCATCATATAATATACAAAAGAAGTATAAGAAATCTGAGTTCCCTCCAGACATACAATACTTTCTTTTGTATCAACCTTTGCCTCCGGTCTTCGGACAGTCTGACCGTCTACTTTCACCAGACCTTTCGCAATCTGCTTTTTTACTTCGCTTCTTGCAGCGGCAGTCATATCCGCAAGGTATTTGTCCAGTCTTATTTTCATATGCTGTTTTCCTTTTCTTGTATCTATTCTCTATCTGGATGACTGCCAGCGCCATCCCGGCAAGTATTTGTTTTTGAGCATACCGCTTAATAATTTTCCGAATCCGAGAGAATATCCATCCACACAGACAAGATACCAGCCTTTATCATTCTCCTGGACAAGGTCGGAAACATCTAGTGTCTCTCCTTTTAAATACTTAATGACACGTTCGTCTGTACAGGGAAAATTTAAAACAAACGGATATTCCTCTTTTTTTAAGTTCATCGCAAACGCCTGACTTGGTTCAAAACGTTTCTTCTTTACTTCTCCCAAGAACAATCCTGTACGAAGGAATCGCAACTTTTGCATCTTAGGAAGCCCTGTAGGCATATAATAGACTTTCCCGTTATTGATTTCAAATCTGCTTCTGTCAAAGGATCGTTTCACCAATTGAAGAAACTCCTCTAATTCTTCCGGCAGCTTTCCGGAAAGTGCATGCCCTTTTTGAGACTTATCGTCTTCAAAACCCCTCTCTTTTTTCTTGAGTAATGCCAGAAAATGTCCTTCTCCCTTCATACGATGCGGGAAAATACGCACCGTTTTATTAAGATTTAGATTTTCTTCTTCTGCTCCTTTTGGAATACCTGGAGAAAAACCGTCATATCCGTCTATTTCACATAGTTCAAATTCCGGGCACTGCTCTAACAGACAGGCGATCACCTGTTCATTTTCGCTGCGGTCAAACGTACAGGTGGAATACAGCATCATTCCCCCGGGACGCAGCATGGAAGCCGCCTGCATGATGATATTCTTCTGTATTTTAGAAAAGTAGGACGGTCCGTGTTCTTCCCATGCTTTTATCATTTTTTTATCTTTGCGGAACATCCCTTCTCCGGAACAAGGCGCATCGATCAGTATTTTATCAAAATATTCTGCAAATATTTTTGTCAAATTACCAGGCTCTTCATTTAATATAAGCAGATTCCCGATTCCGAATAGTTCCAGGTTCTTTAAAAGCCCCTTAGCTCTGGATGAACTGATATCGTTTGCAGCCAAAAGTCCTTCCCCTTTTAATCGTGCTCCCAACTCCGTAGCTTTCCCTCCCGGAGCCGCACAGACATCCAGTACTTTATCTCCCGGGCAGATCGGAAGTCTGTCCGCCGGTGTCATTGCGCTTGGTTCCTGCAGATAGTAGAGTCCGGCAAAATAGTACGGATGCTTTGCCGGCTGTACCACTTCACCATCATAATAAAAACCATTATGTATCCAGGGGATCGGCTCTAAATGCCAGGGGGCGATTTTCAAAAAGTCTTCTACAGAAATCTTGTTTGTATTGACACGCAGACCATAATGCCGTTCTTCCTCAAAACACTGTATATACTTTTCATAGTCAGCACCTAAAAGCGTCTGCATCTTTTCTTCAAATAATTTGGGTAAATTCATCTTTTTTCCTCCACACGTGAATGATTATAGCATAAAACCATCCATAAAACTACCCATGCGCTAATACACACAGGAGATCTTACGTGATTCCAAATACTTCAATGCCGGATAAGGATTGATACTGATCTCCTTTCCATCTACATTCAAATAAATTCCTACATGGAGATGCACCGGAAAATTTCCTTTTGTTCCTTCTTTTTTGCCGTACCCCGTATCCCCCATATATCCAAGGAGATCTCCTGCATGTACTATATCTCCCTCCTCAATGTCCGCATAGGAATCCATATGCGCATAGTAAAAATAGGCACCTTTTTCCGTTTCAATCCCCAGCCGCCAGCCACCTAGTTCCAGCCAGCCTTTCTGTCTTACCACACCGTCCGTCATACTGATGACCGGATAGTATCCCCGTTTGTCTACTGTAGGCATGATATCTGTCCCCTCATGCCCTCTCTCCCCTTTGTAGCTGCGTGAAAACATCCACGAATTTTCAAATGTGACTGCTACATGAGAATGGTTGGAAGCTTCTGGGATCGGAAAATATTCTAAATCATCCCATATTGCTTTGCATGCTTTATTATATGTATCCCAGCCTTTCGCTTTTTCCCACTTTTCTTTTGTATCCTTTAACTTCTCCACAGTCGGCATCTTAGCTGCCTGTTTCGTCTCAAAGTCTTGTTCCAGCCAGTACAGCGCCAGGACTTCTCCTGGCTCTTCCATATTTTGTATCTGTTTCTGCATCTGTGTATCAACCGGCTGAGAACGAAATTTTTCTGTTGCGGCCGTTGTCTCGGAAAGCCTGCTTAATGCCGCATGTTCCCTCAGATTGTGAAATGCGGTGGATAGAAATAGAAGAAGACAGAAATTAAAAATCAGATACCGTTTTACTCGATTTCTTTTCAAAAAAACCTCTTTTTATTTTACTATATGTTCCTTGCAAGACTTTTATAAATATATCTGCAATACAGCATAAAAAAGCATACTGCTTCATATATCAAGAGAAGGGGGCATCCTACGTCCAACTCCAGAAAGGGGAACCTCCTGCATGGCATGAACACGGGAAAGGAAGGCACTATCTATGACAAAACGATATATTTCGATCATTTTATGTATTTTTACATTTGTAGCCATGCTTGCATTTCCAAAAGCAGTCTTCAATGGTGCAAGCGAAGGCCTTCTGCTATGGTTCCAGATTATTTTCCCCACATTATTTCCCTTTCTTCTTATCACCAATCTTTTACTTTTAACAGACAGTATCCACTATATTGCCCAGAGTATAGCCGGTCCTCTACGTTTTCTTTTTCGCGTATCAGATAACGGAAGTTTTGTACTGCTTATCGGTTTCCTGTGTGGTTATCCGATGGGTGCGAAAATGGCAGCCGATCTCGTTATTTCACATAAGATCACCGAAGCAGAAGGAAAATATCTTTTATCTTTTTGTAATAATACAAGTCCTGTATTCATCCTTAATTTTATTGTATGGAAAACCCTGGGAAAAGAGGAATTCGCCCTTCCTACGTTTCTGATCCTTCTGACCGCTCCTATATTCGTAAGCTTTGTGACACGTCGTTTTTACTTAAAGGACCAGTCTGCTTTTCAAAACATCGAGAAAAGAGATTGTAAAAAGAAAACGCTGGATTTTTCTATGTTGGATTCCTGTATGATGAATAGTTTTGAGACTATTGTAAAAGTCGGAGGCTATATCATACTCTTTTCCGTTATTCTAACACTTCTGCAGGAATTTCCGTGGAAAAATCCACTTTTTGATTTTGCGCTCCCAACCTTGGAAGTTACAAATGGAATTTTGATGCTGCACCGATATTCTCTTCCATTTATGATAGAATATCCGGCAATCCTTGCCCTCACATCATTCGGCGGCTTCTGCTCAGTCGCCCAAACGCAATGTATGATACAGAAAACCGGGATCCCCTTACTTCCTTATATCATAGAAAAACTGGCTGCCTCGTTGGCAGCCAGTCTACTGGCATTTATTTATCTCTTAGTAAAAAATTCTATACTTTAACTTTTACATATTTTCCAAGCTGTTCTGTTCCGGATAGTCCTGTGCATTTTCATCTGGTATTTCCAATTCAGCACGATTGGAACGCACTGTATCATAACATTCCTGCAAAGAATTTATCAGACCATCATACTTCGTTGCATAACTATCCAGTGTATGTCCGATGATACTTTCCGCATTTGCAAGCAGATCATCTGTATACTGGATCGCTCCGATCCGGATCGCATTCGCATCAGATGTGGCATTGTCTATGATCTCCTGCGCCTGTGCCGTCGCCTGCGTCACAATCTCATTTGCCTGTGCATATGCCTGCTGCATGATCTCATGTTCACTGACAAGTTCTGTTGTCTGTACCTGTGCTTCCTCGATCATCGCGTCTGCCTTCGCTTTTGCATCCGCCAGGATAGCATCCCGATTACTGATGATCTTCTGATAACGCTTAATCTCATCCGGTGTCTTCATACGGAGTTCTCTCAGAAGCTCATCCAGGTGCTCCTTGTTTACAATAATCTTCGTTGTCGATAATGGCTGGAATTTACAGTCTCTGTCAATATATTCTTCGATTTCCTCAATAATCTGTTCAATACGGCTACTCATTATTACACTCTCCTTTTGCGTTCATCTTTTCCCTTAATTTAACAGCCACCGCTTCCGGCACAAATTGTGTGATATCTCCCCCAAAAGCGGCAATCTCCTTCACTGTCGTAGAACTCAAATAAGAATATTCAATACTGGTCGTCAGAAACATCGTCTCAACATTTGGTTCCAACTTGTGATTTGTCTGTGACATCTGTAACTCATATTCAAAATCTGTGATTGCCCTCAATCCCCTGATCACGACATCTGCCCCGGTTTCTCTGGCAAAGTCGATCAACAACCCATGAAAAGGAACAATCTTTACATTTGTCAAGTCTTTTGTCACTTCTTTTAACATTTTAACACGTTCTTCTACAGAAAACAACGGCATTTTCGCATTATTATTTAATACACCGACAATTAATTCGTCCACGATTTTGCAGGATCTGCGGATGACATCCAAATGTCCATATGTAACCGGATCAAAACTTCCGGGATAAATTGCTCTTAGCATACTTCTTCCTTTCCGGCACGTTCTAAAAAAACGTGTTTATTAGTTTTATATTCTTTTATTTTTATAATCTCGTATCCATATTCTTCCACATAGGAAAAATCGGTCTCTTTTGCTGCTTCGACGATCAGCAGTGTATCGTCATATACCAGTTCAGAATCTTTTAAATAATGAAGTACTTTCTCCTCTAATCCCTGATGATACGGTGGATCCATGAAAATATAATCAAACGTCTTTTCACCTTCCAACTGGTATAACGCTGTCATAACATCTTTTGTAAGCGTCAGCGCTTTGCCTTCCAAACGGGTCGTTTTCAAATTATATTTGATACACTCCATCGCTTTTGGATTCTGTTCCACAAAGACAGCTTCTTTTGCTCCCCGGCTTAGTGCTTCTATTCCTATGCCGCCGCTGCCGCTGAACAGATCCAGGAAGATACAATCATAGAGACCTGGCGCGATCATATTGAACAATGTCTCTTTGATCCTGTCCGTTGTAGGTCTCGTATCCATTCCATCCAAAGTCTTTAACTGTGCTCTTTTCGCACTGCCTGCGATCACTCTCATATGCAACCTCCCGCTTTCACTGTGGAGTTTTAACTATGGTGAATTTTAGCAGAAAAAAGCACTCAGGTCAATTCCTAAGTGCTTTCCTCTATAAAAAATACTTATTTGCCAGCCATCTGTTTTTCCTGCTGTTCGATCATTTTCTTGACCATATAACCGCCAACGGAACCATTCTGCTTGGAAGTAAGATCTCCGTTGTATCCGTCAGTAAGTGGTACTCCCAATTCATTTGCTACCTCATACTTAAATTTGTCCAGCGCGCCTTTGGCTTCCGGTACTGCTGCTCTGTTAGATGAACGATTTGCCATGTTACTTTTCCTCCTTTTGCAACTTTTTTGTAACGTTTCGTTACGTCTCAAGTATTTGTAACTTTTTTTAAGTTACAACCATAGTATATGGAGGTTTTATTCTTTTACACTAGAAATTCCTTCCTTTTTTGTCACTTCCTGCAATTTTCAAAGAGTTGTTTCCAACATAGCTTCCGACATATATTTTTGCAGAACTATTTTTAACCTGCGCAAACTTTCTTTATGTAGAGAAGGATCGGCCTCCAGAATACTGTCGGCCGCTTCACTTGCCTGCTTTAGCAGGCTGGCATCCTGAAAAATATCTGCCACCTTAAAATCCAACATTCCGCTCTGTCGAATTCCAAATAAATCTCCGGGACCACGCAGTTTTAAATCCTCACCTGCAATATAAAATCCATCATTAGAATGGTTCAATATATCTAAACGTGCTTTTGTTTCTTTTGTTTTTGAGGCACTCATAAATATACAATAGGACTGTTCATTCCCACGTCCTACCCTGCCTCGCAGCTGATGGAGCTGTGCAAGTCCAAATCGTTCTGCATTTTCGATCATGATCACGGTGGCATTGGGAACATCGATCCCGACTTCGACTACGGTAGTAGATACAAGCACTTGGATCTCATTTTTTGCGAATGCTTCCATGATTTCCTCTTTTTCTGCCGGTTTCATTCTGCCATGCAATACGCCGATTTGGATATTCGCTCCCATAATATCTCTTAGTTCCGCAGCATAATCCAGCACATTCTCCATTTCAAGATGTTCACTTTCTTCTACCATAGGACATATAATATAACATTGCCGCCCGGCTGCTATCTGTTTTTTCATAAATGCATAGGCTGTATTTCTGTAACTAGTATCTACTACACAGTTTTTGATGGGAAGCCTGTTTTTAGGCAGTTCGTCGATCACCGAAATATCCAGGTCACCATACAGGATGATAGCAAGTGTACGCGGGATCGGCGTTGCGCTCATAACAAGAATATGAGGCAGCCGCCCTTTTCCTGCCAATGCTTCTCTTTGCTTTACTCCAAACCGGTGCTGCTCGTCCGTTATCACCAAAGCAAGATCATGATAGATTACCCTCTCTTGTATCAATGCATGCGTGCCTATAATGATTGCTGCTTTCCCGTTCTCAATACGCTCGTAGGCAAGCCGTTTTTCTTTTGCGCTCATAGAACCCGTCAGAAGCTCTGCTGTTACAGAAAAACCGTATTGCTCCAACATATTGGTAATATTTGCATAATGTTGACGAGCAAGAACTTCCGTAGGCGCCATAAGTGCCCCCTGATAACCATTTAGCGCTGCATATAAAAGACCCAGCACCGCTACGATCGTTTTTCCTGACCCTACATCACCTTGTACCAATCTAGACATTACATGTCTGCTCCCCAGATCCTTGTATATTTCTTTCCATACCCTTTTCTGCGCACTTGTCAATTCATACGGAAGAGAATGCAAAAAAACGTCTATTTCAGGACACTTTTTAAAACAAAACGAATTTACAGCCCGATCTTCTCTATTTTTTCCCTGTCGTAAAGACAAGATAAATATCAGGAACTCATCAAAGACGATCCGCTTCCTGGCATGATAAAAAGATGCCTTTTCTCTAGGAAAATGCATCTCTTTTACAGCCTCTGCATAACCGGCCAATTCATATTTCCTGCGGATTTCTTCAGGCAGGAAGTCCCACTTGTCATCCAAAACACCCATTGCCTGTTTCACAAGTTTTCCTATCATATTATTTGTAAGACCCGCAGTTAAAGAATAGACCGGCTGCAGAGTATCTAATTTTTTTTCGTAATCACAAGCCGGATAAAAAAACTCCGGATGTTCCATCAGAATCTGCCCTTTTCGCTTTACGACCCGCCCCCGCAGGGTAACTGTTCCACCTTTTGACAGTGTACTTTTCAAAAATGGCATGCGAAACCAGACTACTTTCATCGTTCCCGTCAAATCTTTGACGTGGAGTGTTGTGATCTGCAGGGAGCGGCTGCCTCCTGTCATCACTCTGCCAAAGATCACGCCGGATATCGTGACCGTCTTTCCTTCTTCTGCCTCTTTGATCGGCACCGGCTTTTCATACACTTCATAACTACGTGGGTAAAAAGAAAGAAGTTCCTGTATTGTATGGACACCTAATTTAGCAAACAATTTCTCTGTCTTTTCTCCTACACCCTTTAAAGCACTAATCCTGGAATTTATATCCATCGGCTTACTCCACAGAGAGCACGTAATAGTAGATCGGCTGTCCTCCTGCATGCATATCCACATCTACGTCCGGATAAAGCTCTTCTACTTCTTTTGCGAACCTGACTGCATCTTCTTCCAAAATGTCTTGACCATAATACAGACTGATCAATTCTGATTCATCGTCCACTAAAAGGGCAAGCATTTCTTTTGCAGTCTGCTCTACAGACTCCCCTACGGAAAGAATTCCCGCATCTCCGATTCCCATGATATCTCCTTCATGGATCTCTTTATCGTCAATCTTCGTGTCTCTCACCGCGTAAGTGATCTGTCCTGTTTTTACATTTGCAATCCCCTCGCTCATCACTTCCATATTTGTATCAACGTCTGCCTCCGGCATATAATTTATCACCGCCGTGATGCCCTGCGGAACCGTTTTGGTTGGGATCACAAGGATATCTTTATCTTTTGTAAGCGACTGTGCTTGGTTCGCCGCTAAAATGATATTTTTATTATTAGGAAGGATAAAAATATGGTCTGCATTGACATTGTCGATAGCTGTTAGCATATCCTCCGTGCTCGGATTCATCGTCTGTCCGCCTTCGATAATATAATCCACTCCTAATTCACGGAAAATATCATTCATGCCGTCTCCGATGGACACCGCAATAAATCCAACTGATTTACGTGGTTCTTGTTTCTTTTGCTGTGCCGCGACTTTTTCCGCGTCTCTGATCAGCTTTTCCTGATGTTCTTCCCGCATATTGTCAATTTTTATGCGTGAAAGCTGTCCATACGTAAGCGCCTTCTGGATAGCAAGTCCGGGATCGTTCGTGTGTACATGGATCTTTACGATATCATCGTCTGCTACACAAACAATGGAATCTCCAATAGACTCTAAATATCCCTTGAATTCTGTCTCATCCTTTTCCACAAAAGCTTTTTCTGTCAGAATAATAAATTCCGTACAGTAACCAAATTTAATGTCTGCTTCCGCCTGAGAGGACGGTTTTACAATCTTAGCGCCGCTGCCAGAAGCTATTTTAGAATAATCAATCTCTTTTCCAAGAAAAGCGTCGTAAGCGCCATTTAACACTTCTAAAAGTCCTTGTCCCCCGGAATCTACAACGCCTGCTTCTTTCAGTACCGGGAGAAGTTCCGGCGTCTGTGCGAGCACATCCTTCGCATGTGAAAGTACTTCTGGAAGAAAGATTTCCAGATCATCTGTTGTCTCCGCCAGTTCGGCTGCCTTCTGCGCAATCCCCTTTGCTACAGTCAGTATCGTTCCTTCTTTCGGCTTCATAACCGCCTTGTAGGCAGTCATTGTAGCTCTCTCGCATGCTTTTGCCAAAATAGGAACATTAATTTCTTGACACTCCCTGATTTCTTTTGTAAATCCTCTCAAAAGCTGCGACAAGATCACACCCGAATTTCCTCTTGCTCCCCGCAAAGAGCCAGAAGAGATCGCTTTAGAGACAGAATTCATATCCGCTTTTTCAAGCGCGCTTACCTCCTTAGCCGCTGACATGATCGTCAGTGTCATATTCGTTCCTGTATCTCCGTCCGGAACCGGAAAGACATTTAATTCATTAATGAATTCCTTTTTTGCTTCTAAATTTGCCGCGCCGGCAAGAAACATCTTTTGAAGCATGCTTGTATCTATCGTTTTAATACCCACGATAAGTATCCTCCTTAATCAATCACTCTGACACCTTCAACGAAGATGTTTATTTTATCTACTGTCATACCGGTGAACTCCTCCACCTTATATTTCACATTATTCATAAGATTATCAGAAACAGACAGGATATTCACCCCGTATGCTACAATAACATGAAAATCCAGCGTCAGAATGTTGTCCTCTGTAATCTCCACCTGGATTCCATGGGTCAGACTCTCTTTTTTCAGCAGCCTTACGAGACCATCTTTCATATTCACCGCTGCCATGCCCACGATCCCGAAACATTCTACTGCCATGGAACCGGCATATTTAGCAATGACATCTGGATTTACAGTGATCACTCCCAATTCTGTACTCATGCTTCCCTTCATCATATATTCCCTCCAATTCTAAAATGGATTTCGCTCACAAACAGCGCCCAAATATAGGACGCTGATATGGGTATTATACTATCTCTTCCACAAATTTACAATATAGATTCATAAACTGCACATAAAATATCTAATATAGAATCTACTGACATCTTCACTGTATCCATGCAGATATCATACTGTTCCATATCTTCCCAACGACGATCCGTATAAGAATTATAATAGTACCGTCTCTGCTTGTCAATTTTCTTGATCAGGTATGCCGCTTCTTTTTCATCTACAGAAGCACGTTCCATGATCGTCTTTATCCTTTCTTCTAACGGCGCATAGAAAAAGATGTTGCGGACATTTTCTTTTTCTCTTAGTACATAGTTTGCACATCTCCCGACAATAATACAATCTTCTTTTTCTGCCAATTCCAAAATCACTTTTTTTTCTGTTTCAAACAAGACATCATTCATAGGCTCATAGCGGAAACGGCGGTTCATCTGCATATCGTCTTCCACCGGATAACGCCAGGGATCCGCTCTCTTTTCATCCACTTTTAACAGTTCTTCATAGGAAATATCATTTTTTTGACTGGCAAGGTAGATCAATTCCTTGTCATAATAATGAATTCCGAGTTTATCGGACAGTTTCTGTGCAATAGAACGTCCATTGCTGCCATATTGTCTTCCTATCGTGATAATTCTTTTCTTCATAATGATCCCCGCTTTCTACCTTGATTTTCTTACTATGATTTTATCACGAAAAAAGAATTATGTGAACCGCAAAAGAGAAAATAGAAAAAATGCTTGCAATCATGTATTCTTTCTGTTAAAATACCATTGTTATGAGCCTATATGGACGAGTTCAGATTGTTAGGAGGTGCAATGATGGCTAAATGTGCTATTTGTGAAAAGGGTGCTCACTTCGGGAATCACGTAAGTCACTCTCATAGAAAAACACCAAAAATGTGGAAATCAAATGTAAAATCCGTTCGTGTAAAAACAGAAGGCGGGGCAAAAAGAATGTATGTATGTACATCTTGTCTGAAATCCGGACGCGTAGAACGTGCATAATGCAGAAAATATCACAGCTATGAAAAATTGCCGTCTATAGAGGAAATATATAATTTCTTTTATAGACGGCAGTTTTTTTAACAGCAAAATAACTTATATCCCAATATGAGGAAAACAAGAATAAGAATGACTCCCCATACCATATTCGAAAGCAGCAGCATCAAGAACATTCCCAGAGCCATCCAGAATAATGCAAATCCGATTACTCTTTTCATCTCTTTCACTTCCGACTGATTGCTTACTTCTATATTTATGACGGCAAAAGCACCATTATTCCTTTTTTTCGTCCTCTGCTTCTGTACTTAAAATATCCATAACATCTTCTTCTGTGACCTTATCCTCTTTTCTGGAGGCAAAACGGTCTACTACATCCGGCACCATATCCAAAATTTTTGTAATGGTATCCTGATTTTTGATATTTACAAGTCTAGTCTTTCCCCCTTGGATCACGATCACAGCGCTAGGTGTAACTTTACCGCCGATTCCTCCCATTCCTTTTTCCTTCTTGTCTCCCGAAAAGGCCCCTGCGCCGATTCCAAAAGATACATCTACCAGAGGAAGAATGATCGTATCATTAATATGGATCGCGTCTCCGACTACTGTCTTCGATGATATGACCCCATCCATCCCTTTAAACAAAGATTCTACCGTTGCCTTAAAATTCGTTTCTTCTGCCATTATTAAACGCCTCCTTATTGATGGTTTTTCTTCGATTTTATAACCGGAAATTTTTTATATCTGCTATCGTTTGGCGCACTTGTTTACTCCACAGCATATTCCACAAGAAAATAACCGGATATATCCCCCTTATCTTGCCTTGTACAAATGCCTGTCCTTTTAATATTTTATTTTCAAAATCCGGTTCCAACTGTACATGTTCTCCTATAAAAGGATAAATCATACTGAGCACGCCAAGTGTATATCCCGTTACAGCCGGATCAGAAAAGCCGAACTTCAAATCCGCTTCAAGTACATCCGGCTTTAAAAAGCCTCCCAGACGCTTTAACTCTTTTACTCCTTTTTTGAAAGCACTTCTATGGACCTCTTCCCTTATAAAGTCCAAGACATGTTCTTTTTTTGTTTTCAGTGCTTTTATAGTATCACAGATTTTACGGAATGTATATTCTAATTTATTTGCTTTTTTCTGCTTTTTCGCCTTAAACGCATCATATCTTTCTGTCTTTTCTGCTGTCTTCTTATACTCCGTATGTACCTTTTCTTCTGTATCTTTCTTTTCTACATCCTTCTCTTTTAGATTCGGTTCTTCTTTCTCTTTTGTTTTTACAAATTCTGGTTCTGCAACAGTTTTATGCATATCTTTCGTTTTCCTGTCTGACGGAAAGGTCTTCCATGCCACACGCAGCCGCCATTTCATATTACCATTCTCATAAAAAAACCTTCCTTTTATCAAATGAAAAAGCCAGGAAAACTCCAGCCCCACGCTCAATGTATCGAGTGCCCCCATACATTTTGCCTTACCTCTGTACTGAAAGCCTGCAAACAAGACTGTCAGGCTCAAAAGCAAAAGAAGTCCCAGTATTACAAGAACGATCCATCCTAAAATTTTTAACACAAACAGAATGATATGTATCATCAGTCTCAATACCCTGCCTTTTCAAATTCTTCCTGCCGCTTTACTATATAACGGCGGATGCAAAGTCCTTTTGTCTCTTCATATACCTTTTTGGAAATCTCTTCCAGCACACAGAGCGCTTCTTCATAACCGGAAACAATCCCTACGATAAAAAGAGTACTGTGTTCAAAGATATGTTGTTTGATAAGCATGCTTGAAAAAATTTCCAGCTGGTTTTGTTCTCCCTGTGCCAGTGCGATAATATAAACTTGTGGCTGCAATTTATTTTTCTGTAATTTTTCCACAATTTTTGTTTTTTTATGCATCCAGGAATCACTGACATATAAATCACAGTAAAATTTCATCTGCATATTCTGTGCCACCTTCATTTACTGATAATAATAGGAATCTAGGATCTGTTTTGCGATCGGAACGGCTTTTGCGCCATCATTTCCATCATATCCTTCTATGATCACGCTGATCACCAGTTCTGGATTATCTACATTTGTAAAACCTACAAACCAGGAATGTGTTTTTTCTCCGTCCGTCATACTGTATTCTGCAGTTCCGGTTTTTCCGGCCACAGTATAGGAATCGCCATTTAGCAAAGAGCCTGTTCCCTCCTGCACGACTGCCTCCATATATTCCTTTAGCTGTGAAGCTTCTGCTGAAGTCATCAGTCTCTTATAGCTTTTCGGTACATTTTTGCGTATCTCACTGCCGGTATAATTCGTCACTTTATCGACAAGATATGGCTCCATCAATGTGCCGCCGTTTGCTATTGCCTGTGTGATCAAAGCCATATGATATGGGCTTACGAGTGTTTTGCCCTGTCCCATTGCCGTCATCATTATTTCCGCACTGTCTGTTTTTTCTGTTACAGCAAAAGAACTTTTAGAATATTCCAGCACAGTTGGAAGTGCCTTGTTAAACAATAGATCTTCCGCTGTCTTTCGGTAAGAAGACTTATCCAAAGACAAACCGATATTTGCAAAAGAGGCGTTGCAGGAATTTGCAAAGGAACTGCGCAGATCTTCCCATCCATGAACTGTACTGTCAAAGCAATGGATCGTCGTGCCATCCTCTGTGATTTCTCCACTGCACTCATATCCATACTCTCCATAATTTTTATCTTCACGCATAAATTCCAGGGTCGTCACGATCTTAAACGTAGATCCCGGCGCATACGCTCCCTGCGTCACCCGGTTCAAAAGCGGACTCCCGTTATCTTCTGTGTTTAAATACTCCCAGTCAACGTCCACTGTATTGGGATCATAAGTCGGACTGGAAACCATCGCAAGAATTTTTCCTGTATCTGCCTCCATCACAATGACAGCTCCTTTATTGCTTCCCAAAGCATCATAGGAGGCTTGTTGGAGATCTGCATCCAGCGTGGTTACAACCGTGTCACCTATATTCTTCTCTCCTTTGAAAGAATTCGTGATTTTTTGAACAAAAAATGCATTGGACGTCAAAAGTTCAAAGTTCTCCACTGATTCCAATCCGCTTTTTCCTGCCGTTTCACTACTGTAGCCTACGACGTGCGCAAAGGCAGGACCATATGGATACGTCCTTATCTCTGTTCCATCCTCTGCCACTTCTGTCTCAGCAAGAACATTTCCGTTCCGATCTGTAATGCTTCCCCTGACGATGCGATCTGCAAATGCATTCTGTCTTTCATTATAAGGACTGTTTACGATTGTTTTTGCCTTCACAATATTAAAATAGACAATATATGCCATCAGTGCAAGAAATAAAATAACAAAAAGATACGTGACTCTAGCGAACTCTTTGTTTCGGGACTTCTTCGAAACGCGGCTTTTCTTTTGTTGTTTTTTTCTTGGTCGTTCTTCTCGGTTCATTTCTCAACTCTCTCTCTTTTCTTAACTTACTTTCTCGTCTTCGCTCCATCTTTTCTTCTTCATCTTCTCTCAAGATATAGAGACCTTGTATGATGCCAAACATGATCATTGTACTCAGCATAGAACTGCCGCCATAGCTGACAAGAGGAAGTGTGACCCCAGTCGACGGAATGAACTTAGTCACTCCACCGATCGTCAAAAACACTTGGAAAATATAACAGGTACCTAATCCAAGAGCAACAAGTTTATAAAACTGATTGCGAATCTCCATGGCAATATTTAAAAACATCACATAGCAGCTTACACAGATCAAGATCAAGCACAGTGCAAAAATAAGCCCCAGTTCTTCCGCGATCGCCGAAAAAATAAAATCCGTCTCTGCCACCGGAATACTATCGGGAAGCCCCTGAAACAATCCCATTCCAAACCAACTGCCTGTCCCGATCGCAAACAAGGATTGTGCCACCTGATAACCGCCGTTACTGTACGAAGCGAACGGATCTTTCCAGACAGATACGCGTACTTTGATATGGGCAAAAAGATGATATCCGATTACAGCTGCCGCACTGCCCGCCGCAATCCCTGCCACCGCATATAAAGGCTTGCGTGTCGCCACATAGAGCATGATCAGATAAACGACAAATAAGATCAGTGCCGCTCCCAGATCGGTAGACAACACTAAAATCAAAACATGAGCCGCTGCCACGGCAGTCGTAATCACGATATTTTTAAATTCTGTAGACTTCTTCAGACTTGCCGCCACATAAAATACAAATAAGATTTTAACAAACTCCGATGGCTGTATCCCAAAACCAAATACAGTAAAGCCTAATTTAGCTCCTCCGGAGCTCACTGCGAAAACTGCTACAAGTAAAAGCGCCGCCAGCCCCGCGCCTGCATAAAGATACGTCCAGTCAGCCAGAGATTTCAGTTTTTTGATAAGAATTGGCACCACCAGACCAAAAGTAACTCCAAGTGCGATAAATATCATTTGCTTTATCGCATTGTCAAACGGCACTTCATTGTCATAAGACAAACGTGTGATCATGATCATTCCTGCATTCATCAGCATACACATATTATTAACGACCAGCCTGGATACATTCGGATAGATAAGATTATACAAAAGGATGACTGCCAAAAATACAACCGTCTGCACGGCATAAATAAATAGTATTTTCCCATCTTTTGATTTTAAATACATAACAACATATGCAACCAGCTGCAACGTAAACATCAAAACATTCTGTCTGACTAATACACGCTTCTCATCATCTTCATAATTTTGTGCAAAAATAGAAAAACATGAAAAGGTATAGGCAGCCATCAAAATGACAATGATATATTTTGATAATTCCACAATTATATTAATCACGATTTCACCTGCTTCTATAGGATTCCGCGTCTGAAATGTCCTCTTGTATAAGAAAAATGAGACGCTGTATTTTTTGTTTCTCCTGTAAGATCCTGCCCTGCTTTTTCTAATATTTCCAAAGTTCTCTCTTTCGTTTCTACAGTAAAGGCAAAGCGCAGACTTTTCGGACAAAGCGTTCTGATTTCTTCTGTCAGATCCGCCAAATATAACGGAGCAGTATTATATATTACATTATAGCAGAGACTACAGTAATTTTTAACTGGAAACAGATTTTTATACCGGTCGGTAAGCATTAACATACCTGGTTCCTTTGTGCAGCCATCCATAGTTTTTGTAATACACTGTGCACTTATCGTTACCGGAATATGCCCATATACAGTCAGTTCTGCATTTTCAATCCCCAGTTCTTCCAGTTCCTTTACATTCAGCTCCATCGGAGCAGTAAACGAGGTAAACTTCTGTTCCTCAAAAAACCGCTTCCCATATTGATTGAATATATATAGATTATGGTCCAGAATTATCGGCTTGTCAAATTTCTGCTCTCTTAAAAATTGGATCTCTTCATAATTTCGCACGAGTACCCCGTCCATGCAGAACATATAGAATGTCTCGTATGACTTTGTCATGGCTCTAAGTGCCTGCTCTCTGAAGATATGCGGCATAGCATAGTAAATTTCTACACCATATTTTCTGATTCTTTCACAAACTGTACATATGTTTTTTGATAGGAATAATGTTCCGCTGATCTGAAAATCCAAATATAAACGGGAAACTTTTACTTTCTGCTGCTGCATTTTCTCACAAAATGCAAGCACTGCGTACAATTGTTCTTCTGTTTCTACCGATACAGACACGAACGGAAGAGTATCTGCACGGTCTTTACCGCTTCTCACCTGTAATACTTCAAATGCATCCCGTACATTTTTCTCATCAGCTGCAGCAGCCCTTCGATAACTTCGACAGATTTCCTTTTCCAATGCTGCCAGAGCATCTCTTCGCATCTGCTTGATCTGCTGCATAGGCAAAAAGATATTTTCTTCCATCTCTATCTCTAAATTTTCAAAATAAAACTGCGTATTTCCTGTTTTTGTAAGCTGTGCTTTTACTTCTTCTTTCGTAAGCGGTCTTGTCTGTGCCCCAGATACACATTCTTCTGTATATACTTCAACAGAATGCATTCCATTTGTCAGGCGCAGCACAGCCTGCCTTCCTTTCAGAATATGCAGACTTCCATCCACTTTCTCTTGTTTTCTTGCAAAAACATATGCTTTATCCATCTCATCCAGAAGCGTTTTGTTTCGTATCCGGTTTAAGATTTTTCCCTTTTTATAGAACTGCTGCTTTGGAGCCAGAAATGTAACTTTCTCCCCCTTTTTTACATCTTTTCCAAATGTATAGTTTTCTCGTTTTTCCGTCAGTTCCAGTATATCCCCTTTATGAATATCGACAAGTGCATCTGCCTTTACTTCCCGTTTAGTTTGAGAAAGTACTCTCACTGCGGGCACCCCTGCATGATTCGGTCTGTCAAGGGACAGCATATCTTTCCCATTGTGCTTCTTATAATACCCTGCATGAAAACCACCCCTGTTATAAATATCTTTTAACCGCTCTATATCTTCCGGCTCCACAGAAAAATTCTCTTTTCCTTCTGCCATATATTTATCCAGATATTTTCGGTACATAGCTGTTACTGCTGCCACATATTCCGGCCTTTTCATTCTTCCTTCAATCTTAAAAGAATGAATTCCAGCCTCCGCCAATGCTGGGATCATATCTAAAGTACAAATATCCTTTAAACTAAGGAGATATCCTTTTTTCTTTCCGACAGAATATGGAAGCCTGCACGGCTGCGCGCATTGTCCTCGGTTTCCACTTCTACCGCCGATAAAGCTGCTCAACAGACACTGTCCTGAATAACAGTAGCAAAGTGCTCCATGCACGAAACATTCCACATCCATTCCTGTCTGCCTTTGTATATCCTGAATTTCCGAAAGAGCCAATTCTCTTGCCGGCACAACCCTTTTTACCCCTGCGTCCTTTAAAAACTGTGCCCCCTTTACATTGGTGATCGTCATCTGTGTACTGGCATGTATCTCCATCTCAGGAAAATAGGTCCTAACAAAAGATAAAACACCGATATCCTGCACGATCACCGCATCCAGTCCCTGGCAGTATAAAGGTTCTAGATATTTGTAAAGTCCGGATATTTCACTATTTTTTAAAAGTGTGTTCACTGTCAAATAAAACTTTTTCTGATGCAGATGTGCATAGTCGATCGCCTCTGTCAATTCCTGTACGGTAAAGTTATCTGCATACGCACGCGCGCCAAAACGGGGACCTCCTGCATATACTGCATCAGCCCCTGCGTTCACGGCAGTCATAAAACTTTCAAAATTTCCCGCCGGTGCTAAAATTTCTATTTTCCTATGCATTCTAGACATATCATTTTCTCCTGTATACTGCTTTTATTTTGCATGGCAATAAAGAAAGGATGTCCGGCAAAAGCCACACACCCCATGTTTATCTTCACAAAGGAAGTTTCTCCGACTTTCCATGACAGATTCTTATCTTCTGCGGTTCTTCATCTCTGTCTCCAGTTTTACGATCTGCATCTGAAGGTCATTGTTATCTTCTTTCATCTTCGCAAGTTCTTTCTCGGCATTTTCCAATTTGATCTGGGCTGAGATTAATTCATGCTTCAGATCATACATCTCTTTATCTTTCAATTCTATATCGTTCTCTAGGGAATCCCCCTGCTTTTTTGCCTTAAAATAATCATCTGCAATATTCAAAGCAAGAAGGACATTACGGGTATCCGCGCTTTGCTTTCTGTATCCCTCACTGTTTGCGCATTCTGTGATCTTATGGTTCAGATAGGAGGACACTTTCTGAAGATATTCCTCACCTTCAAACCCGCTTAAAGTATATACTTTTCCTCCGATCAATACTTCTGTATAGTGCTTTGCTGAACTCATAGCTTCCTCCTTGCATTTCCTAACTGCTATTATAAACTATTTAGAGACAAAAACCAACTCTTTTTTCGTTTCTCTGTCAGGAATCCGTATAGTTGTTCCGATCCTGGAATCAGCCTTTTCATCGCTACAACCGACGGTCTTGTCCGGTTTGTACGTATTTTCGCTTTATAACGGGATTCCTAAATGTGCATAGGCAAGTTCCGTAACGACTCTGCCCCGCGGTGTCCTCTGGATAAACCCATTTTTTAACAGATATGGTTCATATACCTCCTCTAATGTGCCTGCATCCTCAGAGATTGAGGCCGCCAGAGTATCAAGTCCTACCGGACCGCCTTTGAATTTCTCGATCATAGTCTGTAAAATATTTCTGTCGATAGAATCCAGGCCATATTTATCTACGTCTAAAAGATCTAGCGCAAGATTCGCTACTTGTTCTGTAATAATGCCATCATATTTTACCTGTGCAAAATCCCGTACTCTTTTTAAAAGACGATTTGCCAAACGGGGGGTTCCCCGCGAGCGTCTTGCCAGTTCCACCGCCCCATCCGGTTCGATTGCAACATCAAGCAGAGCTGCCGAGCGGATGATGATCGTCGCAAGTTCCTTCTCTGTATAAAATTCCAGACGGTTTATAACTCCGAAACGGTCTCTTAACGGTGCTGTCAGCATACCAGCTCTGGTAGTCGCTCCTACCAGTGTAAATTTAGGCAGATCCAGTCGGATAGAACGTGCGGTCGCCCCTTTCCCGATCATTATATCGATCGCATAGTCCTCCATAGCAGGATACAAAACTTCTTCCACCTGCCTGTTCAACCTATGTATCTCATCTACAAAAAGAACGTCATTTTCCTGTAGATTATTCAAGATTGCCGCCATCTCTCCTGGTTTTTCTATAGCAGGTCCGCTGGTTACTTTCAAGTTGACTCCCATTTCATTTGCAATAATGCCAGCTAATGTCGTCTTTCCAAGTCCCGGCGGTCCATAAAACAATACATGATCCAGCGCTTCCTTTCTTGCCTTAGCCGCTTTGATGTATATAGAAAGCGTTTTCTTTGCCTTCTCCTGTCCGATATACTCGTCTAAAGACTGAGGCCGCAAACTGCTTTCGATCTTACTGTCCTCTTCCAGATTTTCTGTTGTGATAATTCGCTTTTCCATATTTCCAACCTGCTTTATACTATTTTTTCTGTAAATGCATTAGAATAAATATTTTAATGCCTCTTTTAAGACAGCTTCTACTGTCGTAAGTTCTCCTGCCTTTTTTACAGCTCTTAGACTTTCTGCACTGCCATATCCCAAGGCAACCAGTGCCTGTACAGCCTCTGTCTGTACTTCCCCTGTGCCAGAGTCCAGCGCCGTCCTCGGTTCTTCTTTATCTGTATGCAGTATATCCTCGATATCCAACTTATCTTTCAGTTCGATGATCAATTTCTCCGCCGTTTTTTTTCCGATCCCCGGTGCCTTTGAGATTGCTTTGACATCTCCTGAAAGCACCGCAAAACGCAGCTCGTCTCCAGATAAACTGGATAAAATATTTAATCCGCCTTTGGGTCCAATCCCGCTGACACCAATCAGCATTTTGAAAATCTCTAGTTCTTCTTTTGTCAAGAAGCCAAATAACTGCATGGCGTCCTCCCGCACATTGAGGTACGTATGTATTTTTACCTCATGCCCTGGAGACGGCAGAAGTCCCATAGATTGTTCCGGCATATAGATACCGTAACCCACCCCGCCTACATCTACAACTACTTTTTCTTTTTCAATCGCTGCGAGTTCTCCTCTGATATATGAAATCATCTGCATTTCCTTTCGCTCATTCTAATCTGATATTGGCCGTACGCTTTAATACTGCTTCAGATACTGTTCCGATCAGCGCTCCTGTCACACATCCTGCCACAAGTAAAACCGGAACATAATAGCCAACCGAAAGCGTCTCCACGACCATCATGGCTACGATAAGCTGACCAATATTGTGAAACACACCGCCCGCAATACTGACTCCGATCACACTGTATGTATTCTTTCTTTTTAATCCGATCATCACAGCAAGGCTTAATATCCCCCCTGCAAGGCTATACAAGATGCTAAAAAGACTGCCAAATAAAAAACCGGAAAGTAAAATCCGCACAACAGAAAGCAAACAGGCCTCTTTGGCAGTTCCTTTGTACAGCATGATGACGATCATAAGATTGGCAAGCCCTAATTTCACTCCTGGTATGCCAAACGAGATGGGAATACATGTTTCCACATAACTAAAGATCAATGCCAGCGCTGTAAATACTCCGAAATATGCCGCTCTGTTCTTCAAGCTGTCTCCTTTCTTATCCCCATTTCCCCCTATGTCGGAACTCTTCCTCTAATTTGTCATTGCATCTACATTACTTTCTTCTTCCCCTCTTATCGTTACTACAACCTTATTGGGAAGGCAGATGATACTTTCTCCTTCTTTCGAAATTGCTTTGTGATGAACACATAACAAATCCGGACAATCCGCTTCTTGCATCTTCACCTGCCCCTCTTTTATTTCAAGTACATTCATTCCCTCTATATCAATCTTTTGCTCCTCTTCCAAGTCATAGATTCCATAGAGTTCCTTATCTACCGTTATGACAACCTGCTTGTTTTCATTGTCTGGCTTTAAAAATTGAAATAAGAAAAAGCCGCTTGCTGTCAGCAATACCATACCAACTAAAAACCAATCATTTTTTTTCATTTTTCAACCTCTTTACGCATTATCATAGCATACCGTTATATAGAATGCAATCACATGTTCGATTGTACTTTTTCTGAATCCCCGGTATAATAGGGAAAGTATGATTTTTGTTTACCTACAATGCTTTATGCCATTTAAAACACAATAAAATAAGTGAGGTACCTATGAAACGATTACTTACTTACTTGCTTTCTTGTTCCATTATGGTATCTGTCGTTGGCTGTGCTTCTCCTCCGCTCAATGAAAAACAGCAGATGACAGGTATTTACTTTGATACAGTGATAACACTTACTATTTGGGGAGCTGACGAAGAAATACTTGCCCATTGTGAAGACCTGTGCGAATACTATGAAAGTCTTTTCAGCCGTACGATAGAAAGTAGTGATGTATCTCGTATTAATTCTTCTAACGGTATGCCTGTAGAAGTAGCAGATGAGACGGCAGAACTAATACAGATCGGACTTGACTACGGAGAACTCTCTAATGGGAAATTTGATATTACAGTCGGAACTGTCAACACACTCTGGAAGTTTCAGGATAATGAAACAAAAGAACTTCCTGATCCACAAGCTATTCAAGATGCTTTGTCCCATATCAACTTTCAAAATGTAGAAGTAAACGGCAATACAGTTACCTTAAAAGATCCAAAAGCCCAGATTGATCTTGGCGGTATCGCAAAAGGATATATTGCAGACAAACTAAAAGAATATTTAGAAAGTGCTGAAATCGAACATGCCCTTATCAATCTGGGAGGAAATATCCTGGCTCTTGGCGGACATGTCGACGGCACTCCTTTTAAAATCGGTATACAAAAGCCCTTTGATGAAACTGGTACTGCTATTACCTACCTGGACACCAAAGACCGCTCTGTCGTTTCTTCCGGCAATTATGTGCGATACTTTGAAAAAGCAGGCAAGATCTATCATCATATCCTTGATCCCGATACAGGTTATCCTTGCGAAAACAACCTTGTTCAAGTAACAATCCTTTCCGAATATTCCGTGGATGGAGACGCGCTGAGCACAACCTGCTATAACCTAGGTTTAGAAAAAGGTATGGAACTCATTCAAAAACTGGATGGAATAGAAGCCATATTCGTAACAGACGATTATGAACTACACTACAGTAATTAAATATACATTTAACGAAACAACAAGCAGTACGAAAAGAAGCATAAGCGGAATTGAGTTAACACTGCGGAAGTATTCGAAAAAATGATTATGCGTCAACTGTATATTACATCGCTCGTCAGAGTTTTGCCGAAATTCCTCGCTCACACATACACTTTCTCCGCTTAAGTTCATGTTTCTGTTAAAAAAATCGACTTCACGCTGCTGCGTACTTCCAAACAGAAGTATGTATTTCCTTCTGATTGGAGATATATAACAGCGTGAAGTCGTCTTTTCTTCTGAAATCTAATTGCGGAATCTGCCTTCTGGCAGTAAAGTGAAACTTCTAATGATCTTCCTTGGGCATTTTTCTGCGCAGACACCGCAGTTTGTACATTTATCTGCGTCTATATGGGCAAGGAAATTTTTCACTGTGATCGCGCCTGCTTCACAATTTTTTTCACACAGGCGACAGCCGATACATCCCACCTCACATACATCCATGAGTGCTTTTCCTTTATCATTTGAACTGCACTGTACGAATGTTTTCTGTTTATATGGAATCAACTCTATCAAATGTTTCGGGCAGGCAGCAATACACTTTCCACAAGCTTTGCAGGCTTCTTTATCTACTACCGCTATACCATCCTGAATATGGATGGCGTCAAATGGACAGGCTTTTACACAGCTTCCATACCCCAAACATCCGAAAGAACAGCCTTTTGCGCCTCCATCTTGCATTTGACTTGCCATGATGCAGTCTTTTATCCCAAAATATTCATATTCTGTCTTTGCTTTCTCACAAGTACCGGCGCATTTTACAAATGCAACTTTACGCTCTTGTTCTCCAGCTGCCTGTCCCATGATCTCTCCGATTTTTGCTGCAACTTCAGAACCGCCCACCGGACAGCCTCCCACTTCCGCTTCTCCTTTAACGATTGCAGCTGCAAGTCCGGAACAGCCTGCATATCCGCAGCCCCCACAGTTATTTCCTGGCAAAACACCAAGGATTGCCTCTTCTCTTTCATCGACCTCAACAGCAAATTTCTTTCCAGATATACCAAGAAAGACTCCGATGAATACACCTGTACCCCCTACCACAACGGCGGCTAAAATTATTGCTCCTATACTCATACGTTATGTCCCTCCTATATCAATCCTGAAAATCCGAAAAATGCAATTGCCATTAATCCGGCCGTCACAAGAACGATCGGAGTTCCCTGAAAGGATTCCGAAATATCATTGTATTCGATTTTCTCACGTATACCAGCCATCAGAACAATAGCAATAAGGAAACCAACTGCCGTAGCAAAACCATTTATCACTCCTGTCAGCACACCATATCCATCCTGCACGTTTGTCAGCGCAACACCAAGAACCGCACAATTTGTCGTGATCAAGGGCAGATATACACCCAACGCATTATAAAGCGGCGGCATTGCTTTTTTCAAAAACATCTCTACAAATTGAACGAGTGCGGCAATGACCAGAATAAATACGATTGTGTTAAGATATTCTAGTTTTCCGCCCATAATATTTTTATTGCCAAGTATGAATTTATAGATCAGTCCAGTCACAAAAGATGCGATTGTTATAACAAATACAACGGCTCCGCCCATTCCGGCGGCTGTCTTCACATTCTTAGAGACACCCAGGAAAGGACAGATACCTAGAAATTGGCTAAGGACTACATTATTTACAAGCGCAGAACCTACTGCGATCAATAATAACTCTTTCACTGTCATTTCCTCCTATTCTTTCTCTTCCTTGTCAGCACCTGTCGGGAATATATGCCCATTACATACTGACTGATTTGCACAGGATGTGCATCCTTCTCCACATCCAGTATGCAGTGCTGTTTCATTCCTTTTCTCCCCTCTTTTTGCCGCCTTGTTTTTTATTTTATTCTGCAGCGCAACAAGCCCGGCAAGAACAAAGAACGCTCCCGGAGCCAGGATAAAGATCGTCAATGGCTCATAGGAATCCGGAAGTATCTGCATGTTGAACACTTTCCCCGCGCCGAGTATTTCTCTTACGATCCCGATACAGGTAAGTCCGATCGTAAAACCTAACCCCATGCCAATTCCGTCAAAAATGGACGGCAAAACCGGATTCTTCGAAGCATAACTTTCTGCTCTTCCCAAAATGATACAGTTTACAACAATGAGCGGAATATAAAGCCCAAGAGCATCATACAAGGAGGGAACAAAACCTTCCAACAAGAAATCTACAATTGTCACAAAAGATGCGACAACGACTATAAACGCCGGCATTCTCACGGAATCCGGTATGATCTTACGGAGCATGGAGATAAGCATATTGGACATAACGAGCACTGCAGTCGTAGAAAGTCCCATACCGACACCGTTGACAGCTGATGTTGTAACCGCCAGTGTCGGACACATGCCCAGCATAAGAACAAAAGTCGGATTTTCTTTTATCACACCATTATAAATTCGCTCTATACATTTACTCATTCACACCGCCCCCCTAACTCATTCTGAAAATATACGAGCGCAGAATCCACTGCATTCGTGACGGCGTTTGTTGTAATCGTAGCTCCGCTGATCGCATCGATTTTATCGTCGCCTTCTTCTCCGGTTTTTGTATAAGAGAATTTTTCTACTTGCTTATCCTTAAACTGTTCTTTGAAATCTGCTTCATTTGCTTTCATTCCAAGTCCTGCTGTTTCACTGATCGAAAGCATTTCTATGCCTTTTACAGTACCGTCATTTAAGATACCTACGGACATCTCTATATCTCCCCCATAACCTTCATGGGAAGCTACATTGATAACGTATCCGATTGTTTCGCCTCCTGCATTTTTCGCCTCTGCAATTTCCATTATGTCATCCTGTGCATATCCGTTTTCCTTTAACAAAGACGATGCCTCGTCTGCGTCAAACTCCTTATATGTCTCAAAGGAAGCGGCATCCTTTAAGACTGCCTGAAATGCCTCTTGTTTTGCTTTCTCCTGTGAAGCCGCAATTGGCTTTTCTGTGATTCCATAGACGATTCCGAGCAAAAGCCCTGCAACTACTGTGATTGCTGTTAATATCAGCGTATTTTTTATAATTTTTTGCATTATTTCTCTCCTCCTTTACCAAATGGTTTGGGAAGAGTAACCTTTTCGATCAATGGTACCAAAAGGTTACTGATAATGATCGCATAGGAAACCCCTTCTGCAGAACCTCCAAACAACCGGAACAGCCCTGTCAGGATTCCCAAACAGACACCGTATACGATCTTACCGCTGCTTGTGATCGGAGACGTCACATAATCTGTAGCCATAAACCACGCTCCAAGCATCAAACCGCCGCCGCACAAGTGTGCTGTAATGTACTGTGCATCTATCCCGTGTCCTCCAAAAATTGTGATAAAAATTACAAATGTCACAATATATGTACCCGGTATCCGAAGATCGATCACACCCATTAGAAGAAGGAACATTGCTCCTATCATGATCGCAATTACGGAAGTCTCCCCGATCGTACCGCGGATATTTCCCAGCAGCATATCCATCGTATTCACAGCCTGTCCTGCTTTTAATTCTGCAAGCGGAGTCGCGCCTGTCACTCCGTCATAGACAAAATAGGTCATTCGTCCGGTAAAACAGATCAGCAGAAAACATCTTGCTCCCAGAGCTGGATTCATAAAATTCTGTCCTAAACCGCCAAACAGCTGTTTTACTACGATAATTGCGAATATTGCACCTAGCACTCCCATCCACCACGGAAGTGTCGGTGGAAGGTTCAAGGCCAGCAAAAGCCCGGTTACAACAGCACTGAAATCTTTGATCGTAATTGGCTTATGCATAAGTTTTTCATAAATATATTCAGACAATACCGCTGCCGCTGTCGTGACAACCACTAAAATCCACGCATCCTCATGTCTGAAATTATAAATCCCAAATATAGTTGCCGGAAGCAGTGCAATCACTACCATGAGCATGATATTACTGCTTGTCACCTTATCTCGAATGTGCGGCGAGGATGATACGTTTAAATTTTCCTTCACTTTTTCCACCTCTCTTACTTTTTCCTCTTATTTGCCAGTGCAATTTTCCGCATGGAACCAATCGCCTGTTTCAACGGCCTTTTTGCAGGACAGACATAACTGCAGGAACCGCACTCTACACATTCCAATCCATTCATGCCGATAAAAGAAGCCTCATCCATCCTCTCGGCATAGTCTGCCAATCTGGAAGGAATGATACGGCTTGGACACACCTCTACACATCTGCCACAGTTGATACAGGCTGTAGCAGGTGATTTTGCCACAATGTCTTCTTTAAAGGCAAGGATGGAAGAAGATGTCTTTGTCACAGGTGCATCCAACGTGACCATCGCAAAGCCCATCATAGGACCTCCTGAAATCAATTTTTCAGGATCCTCTTTAAAACCGCCCGCTGCTTCGACTAATTCTCTATGGCTTGTCCCCAGCAATACTTTAAAATTGCCCGGATGTTCAATATCGTCTCCACTTACCGTTACAATTCTCTCCATCAGCGGTTTTCCTTCGATCACTGCATAATGGATTGCGATCATCGTTTCCACATTATCCACAATACAACCTGCATCCGCCGGAAGCATCGTCGAATTGATCGCTCTCTTTGTTACAGCATAAATCAGCTGCCGTTCTGCTCCTTGTGGATACTTTGTCATCAGTACCTTCACTTCTATCCTAGGCTCATCTGCAACAGCTGCTTTTAATTTCTCGATACAGTCCTTTTTATTGTCCTCTACTGCAAAAATCCCCTTTGCTTTAGGGAAAAGAGAAAGAACCACTTTCATTCCGCTTACCAGTTCCTGCGTGTTCTCTAACATACGTCGGTAATCTGCAGTTATATAAGGTTCACATTCCGCACAATTGGCAATGATATATTCTATCTTTTCCGGCTCTTTTGGCGACAGTTTTACTCTGGTCGGAAAGCCGGCACCTCCCATGCCTACGATCCCTGCATTGCCTATCTTTGTTAAAATTTCATCGTTTGATAACTCAGAAAGCGGCTTAACCGGTTCATATTCTATCTCCTCATATTCTCCGTCGTTTTCTACAACAATACACTCTACCTTGCTTCCTGCTGGATTAAAGTGTTGTTCCAGACCCTTTACAGTCCCCGATACAGAAGCATATATCGGAGCAGAAACAAACCCGCCTGCTTCTGCCAGCATTTGACCTTTTAGTACATGATCTCCCTTTTTTACAACGGGATTTGCCGGAGCGCCTATATGTTGTGAAAGCGGATAGACCAGCTGTCCCTTTGGGAGGATCTGCATAATTGACCGATCTTTTGCAAGACTTTTTCCATCATTTGGATGGATGCCGCCTTTAAAAGTTAAAAGTCCCATTTTCTTTCCCTTCCTTTCCCTTGCTTGTCTCACAATATGTTTATTGTACTAAAATCTCCACACAAAATCTAGTATTTGAAATAGAATAATTGCACATTTATACGTACATTTTGTCGATTTTTTAACATCTTAAAATTTATTTCTACGGTATTTCTGCTTTTCTTAATACAGTGTCCTTACCTGTTAAAAATATATACTGGCAAAGAGCCAAAATAAGAGGCGGTCAACACAACCGCCTCTTAATATACATTTATTCTTTTCTAAACACCAAAGAATCTAATCCCTTATTCCTCACTTTCATCTGAAGGAACTGCCTCTGCTTCCAACACTTTCATACTCAGACTGATCTTCTTTTCTGCCTCATTAAGATCCACAATCTTAGCCGTAATCTCCTGTCCTATAGAAAGTACATCTGATGGCTTTTCCACATGTGCTCTTGAAATCTGTGAAACATGGAGCAATGCGTCTACTCCTGGCGCCAACTCTATAAATGCGCCAAAATCTGTCATCCTAGCTACTTTTCCATTGATCACAGTACCTACCGCAAAATTCTCAGATGCATGTGCCCAAGGATTCGTCTCTGGGAACTTCAAACTCAAAGCAATCTTCGTATCATGAATATCTTTTACAAGAACTTTCAATGTATCCCCTACCTGGAATACCTTCTTAGGATTCTCTACTCTGCCCCAAGACATTTCAGAAATATGCAGAAGACCATCAACGCCACCTAAATCAATAAATGCGCCAAAGTCTGTAACATTCTTTACAGTACCTTCCACTGTATCTCCGATATGCAGTTTTGCGAACAACTCTTTTTGTCTCTCTGCACGTTCTGCTACTAACAGCTGTCTTCTATCTCCAATAACACGGTTTCTGCGCGGATTGAATTCACTGATCACAAATTCAATCTCCTGTCCTTCGTATTTACTGAGATCTTTTTCATAAGAGTCTGATACAAGACTTGCCGGGATAAATACACGTGCCTCCTCAACAGTTGCACATAAGCCTCCACCCAGAATCTGCGTAACCGTTGCTTTTAATACTTCTTTATTTTCGTACGCTTCTCTTAATCTTTCATTGCCCTTTTCAGCAGCAAGACGCTTATATGTAAGCAGTACCTGACCTTCTCCATCATTTACCTTCAAAACTTTAACACTCATCGTATCCCCGACTGAAACAACTGTCGTAAGGTCGATAGACGGGTCATTGGAGTACTCATTTTTCGTAATGATACCATCTGCTTTATAACCGATGTTCAGGATGATCTCCTCTGGCTTCACATCGATCACAGTACCCTCGACTACCTCTCCATTATGAATTGTTTTGAATGACTCATCTAACATTTGTTCAAAAGATAATTCTGACATTATTTTGAACCTCCTCAATTATATTGTTGGGCGTGGATGCCCCCGCTGTAATACCTACTGTTTCCACTGACCCTAATTGATTCAAATCCAAATCGTCAAGCGTCTGTATATAGTACGTATCTTTACATGCTCTGTTACAAATTTCAAATAACTTCTGGGTATTGGAACTATGTTTATCGCCAATCACTATCATAGCATCCACCGCTTCTGCAATACTTCGTGCCTCAGTCTGGCGTTCCTTTGTAGCATTACAGATTGTATTTAAAACACTTACATCATAACTCTTTTCCGAAATAATTTCAACTAAATCTTTAAATTTGTTGTAATTAAATGTCGTCTGAGCGACGATACAGATTTTTTTCTTTTTTTCGACAGGAAGTTTTTCCATATCCGAAACACTCTGTATAACTGTTGTATCTTTACCTGCCCAGCCTCTTATCCCCTTTACCTCCGGATGTTCGGGATCTCCTATAATGATGATATGTTTTCCCTTCTCACTTTCTCGCTCTACGATCGTGTGTATCTTTTTAACAAAAGGACACGTCGCATCCACCACAGTGATCTGGCGGCTGTTCAATTTTTCATAGATCCGCTTTTCAACACCATGAGAACGGATGATCACGATTCCTTCCGTCACCGCTTCTAGTTCTTCCTCTGACCGCAAAACAGTGACCCCTCTTTTCTCCATGTCCTTTATAACTTCCTCATTGTGTATGATCGGTCCATAGGTATATATCTTCTGTCCGCTGTTTTCTGCAAGCTGTTCATATACCGTATCTACAGCGCGCCTGACTCCAAAACAAAACCCTGCCGTCTTTGCTTTTATGATCTTCATTTTCCTGCCTTTCATTTACAGTAACTACAAATTTTTTCCACCACTTCTTCGATCGTCATATCCGAGCTATCGATCAAAATTGCATCCTCGGCCATGCGCAGAGGTGCTGTTTTCCGATTCATATCTTGTTCATCCCGTTTTGCAATATCCTGTTTGATCTCTTCAAAATCACATGGGATCTTTTTCTCTTTTAGTTCTTTATATCTGCGTAAAGCTCTTGTATCCACACTCGCTGTCAGATAAATTTTCACATCCGCATTTGGAAGAATGTTAGTTCCTATATCTCGTCCATCCATAATAACATCTTCTTTCCTCGCCAGGTTTTTTTGAAGTGAAAGCAGTTTCTGCCGTACCTGGGGGACAGCGGAAGTAGCTGACGCCATATTTCCCACTTCTTCATTTCTTAATCTATCTGTCACGTTTTCTCCATTTAACATAACCTGCTGAACACCGTCTCTGTAAGCAATACTCACTTCTGCTTTCTCACAGGCTCTTACCACTTCTTCCGTATTTTCCGCCTTTATTCCATTATCCAGGAAGTATACGGCAAGCGCACGGTACATAGCTCCTGTATCTACATATATATATCCCTTTTTCTTAGCCACCAGTCTGGCGATCGTGCTTTTTCCTGCACCTGCCGGACCATCCACTGCTACATTATATCCCATTTTATACACGCTCCTTGTATTCTTTATTACTGTCTTTTTCTATTTTATTTTCCTTGGAAAATCTCCTCACTCGCAGAAAATGCTGCTAAATATGCCGTACTCCAGCATACCTGGAGATTAAATCCCCCGGTTAGAGCATCTATATCCAACACTTCTCCTGCAAAATATACACCTTTCGTACATTTTGATTCCATTGTTCCGGGATCGATTTCTTTAACATTTACTCCTCCCTGTGTGATGATCGCCTCTCGATATTCTCTCGAACCTGTCAGTGTCATCTGAAAGTCCTTGATCACACGGATAAAACCTTTTCGTTCCTCCTTCGTGATTTCGTGGATTTTCTTCTCTGAAGGTATACCCGACAGTTCGATCATCACAGGACGCAGCTTTGCCGGAAAAAGACCAGAGATTACATTTTTAAACTGCCTGTTGTGATTTGCTTCAAATTCCCGCAGTATTCTTTGATCCAGCTTTTCATAAGAAAGCGCAGGCTTCAGATCAATATGAAGTGTCAGCTCCTTTTTCTTCAGTGCCTTTCCCACCATGCTGCTTGCGCTCAATATGACCGGACCGCTCACACCATAGTGGGTAAACAGCATCTCTCCAAATTCTTCATATAACTTTTTCTTTCCATCTGTCACTTGTATAGAAATATTTTTAAGGGAGAGTCCCTGCAGTTCCTTTGCATACCACTCTTTTACTTCCAAAGGTACAAGGGCCGGCAAAAGCTCTGTCACTGTATGCCCGCATGCACGGGCAAAACGATACCCGTCTCCTGTAGAACCTGTAGATGGATAAGAAAGTCCTCCTGTAGCCACAATGCAGGCATCTCCTTCTATACTTTCTCCGTTTTTCATACAAAGAGCACTAAATCTTTCGTCTTTTGTACATACTTCTACCACCTCCGTCTGCAGGTGAACATGTACACCTAATCTTTCCATCTCTCTTTTCAGCGCTTGTATGATATCAGAGGAATGATCCGATGCCGGGAACGCCCGCTCTCCCCTCTCCACCTTTGTTTTCACACCAAGATCTTCAAAAAAACGAATCACCTGTTCATTTGTAAAGCTGTAGAAACCACTGTACATAAATTTGGGATTGCTCACAACAGAAGCAAAAAACACTTCCGCGTCTGCGGCATTTGTAAAATTACAGCGCCCTTTTCCCGTAATAAACAGCTTCTTTCCAAGTTTCTCATTCTTTTCAAAAATATGTACTTCACTGCCTTGCCTGGCAGCAAAAACTGCCGCCATCATCCCTGCGGCTCCGCCTCCGATTATGAGTACCTTACTCATCTATCTTCTTCTCCTTTTGCAGTCTCATATCACTTACATGATTCAACTCATCCCCGCTGTATACCTGGTATTCATCCCAGATTTTTTCTAATGTTTCCAATGTACTGACAACTTCTGTCTGCTTTTTCATGCACAATGCGACTACAAGCGCATTGATCACACTTAAAGGCGCCACCAAAGAATCAACGATAGATGCCATATCACTTCTGGCGATCAAATTACAGGACGAATACAGATTCATCGGAGAATGCACACTGTCCGTCAAAGTAATCACCTTTGCTTTCCGGTTGCTCGCAAACTCCAATGCCTTCAACGTACGCATCGAATACCTCGGAAAGCTGATCCCAATGATCACATCTTTCTCATTGATACGGATCAGCTGCTCAAAAATCTCACTGGAACTGTTTGTATTGACCAGAACAACATTCTCACAGATCAGATTCAGATAAAAACTTAAGAAAGAGGCAAGCGGAGCACAGCTTCTGATGCCGATGACATAAATCTTTTCTACATGTAATATCGTATCGATTGCAAGCTCAAAAGCCTTCTGATCGATTCCGGCCAACGTCAGTTTGATCTTTTCAATATCAGACTGCAAGACAGTCGCTAATATCTCAGGCTGACTGATCCTTCCGTATGTCACTTCCATCCTCTGTATGGAATTCAGTCTCGTTCTCACTAATTCTTCCAAAGCTTTCTGGAATCCAGGGTATCCTTTATATCCCAACTGTGTGGCAAATCGGACTACTGTAGATTCACTGACTCCCACAATCTCCCCCAATTTAGATGCTGTAAGAAATACTGCTTTGTCATAATTTTCCCGTACATAATCTGCAAGGCGCTTCTGTCCTTTACTCAGCTTCGCATATTTTTCTTCCATGCGGATCAAAAGTTCATTTGCACTGTTTTCTCCTATTTCCATGTTCCTACCTATCCTTCTTATATTGGTCTTGTATACTCCTGCAGCCATTTGCATTCCTCTTTTGAAAGGAATGGCGCGATCTTTTCATATACTTCAGCATGATATCTGTTCAGAAGTTTCTTCTCCCGCTCGTCCAATTTTTCCGGTTCCACTGCATCTAGATCAATGGGAACGAACGTAAGTGTCTCAAAATACATAAACTGCCCATAGGCATTTTTTTCTCCCGCACGTACCAAGAGTTCATTTTCCAGCCGTATTCCGTATGCCCCTGTTATATAAAGCCCAGGTTCGTCTGTGATCACCATATTTTCTTCCAATGGCGGAAGAGAATTTTTGCCGCTTTTCCAGCGAAAAGCAATGGGAGGCTCATGTATATTTCCCAGATATCCTACTCCATGCCCTGTTCCGTGATTAAAATCCAGATTTTCTCTCCAGAAGGGTTCCCGCGCCGCATAATCTAAAGTTTCTCCGGTACATCCATAGAGAAATCGGGCATCGGACAGCCTAAGCATACTGGCAGCTACCAGAGTAAAATGTTCTTTTTGTTCCTGCGGTATCTCTCCTATTGCAATCGTTCTCGTAATATCTGTAGAACCTTCCAAATAATTGCCGCCTGTATCTGTAAGAAGAAGTCCTCCCTCCTTGATTTGGACATTTGTCTCTCGCGAGGCACTGTAATGGACGATTGCCCCATGTTCTCCATACGCACAGATTGGATCAAAACTGGGCCATAAGAAGCCTTCTTGTTCCTTTCGAAAGGCTTCTAACTTGTCGGATACTTCCAATTCCGTAATCTTTTTTGTACCTATATTTTTCTTCAGCCAATACATAAATTTCGTATGGGCAACTCCATCCTTTAAATGCGCTTTCCTGATATTTTCTACTTCTATTTCATTTTTCACGCACTTCATCATAATTTCCGGATTTTCCTTCCAGATGACTCGCGCCTGTTTAGGAAGATTTTTATATAATGTATAATTTACCCTATCTCTGTCTAAAAGCACTGCGTTATATTCTGCCTTTTTTATCCGCTCATATATACTGTTGTAGGGAAGAAGAACGACTCCATTCTTTTTTAGCTCTGCTTTTATTTCTTCTGAAAACTTATTTTCGTCAACATACAATTCCGCCGTATCCGATCCGATCATCAAATAGGACAAAAGCAGCGGAAAATATTCAACATCCCGTCCACGTATGTTTAGAAGCCATCCTATATCGTCCAGACTTGTCACTATATGACTGTCTGCTCGGTTCTTTTTCATAACCTGTCTCACACGTCCCAGTTTCTCCTGTGTGCTCTCTCCAGTATATTTTAAAGGAAGAAAAAAAGCAGGTTTGCGAGACAAAGAGGGACGTTCTTTCCATACGAAAGAAGCTATATCTAAATCATATAAAAAGCGGCCGTTCTTTTCCGCCGCCAACTTCTCATACACCTCTCCGGTATTGACGCCTATCGTCCTTCCATCCACCCCTATGCAGCCCTTCACAGGCAGTTCTTCCTTTATGAATTCCTCGGCAGAAGGCACACCTGGTTCTCCTGTGCGATACAATGAAATCCCGGTCCCTTTCAGCTGTTCTTCTGCCTGGAGGAAATACCGGCCGTCTGTCCAAAGTCCAGCCTTTTCTCTCGTAAAAACTGCTGTTCCCGCCGAGCCGGTAAAACCGGTCATATATTCTCTTAATTTAAAATATTCTCCTACATATTCACTTTGATGATAGTCTGCAGTCGGTATGATACATAAATCTATCTCATGAGATTTCATATACATCCTTAATCTGACGATTCTCTCTGCTATACTCATATATGCCTCCTTATAACCTGTAACATTATACCATGAAAAGCATTTCCAGTACAAATGGATTTCAGCCATAAAAAAAGTAAACAGTACTCTTTCTCAAGAATACCATTTACTTTTTTCTCATTTTTATACAGTTTTCCTGCCTTTATACAGGATAAGAACCATTCTCTGTATCAGCAACTTTTGCGTCCACTTTCGTCTGCTGTGCTTCTCTGTATTTAAAGAAATCTACCGCAACTTGTGGGAAAAGTGCATATGTGAGCACATCTTCATCCTGCTGTATCCACTGTTCGCATTCTTTACGAAGTGTATCCAGTTCATTAGGGATCAGGTCTGCCGGACGGCATGTGATCACTTCTGCATCCTCACCGATTACTTTCTTCTGTATCTCTTCATTAAACGGTTTTACAGTCGCGCCGTATTTTCCGGACAGGATGTCCTTTGTTTCTTTTGTAGCCATCTTATAGCGTTCGCCCATCAGAACATTAAATACAGCCTGTGTGCCAACAATCTGTGAAGATGGCGTAACCAAAGGCGGCTCTCCCAAATCTTTGCGCACACGCGGTACTTCTTCCAGAACATCGTAGAATTTATCTTCTGCTCCCTGTTCCTTTAACTGAGAAGTCAAGTTAGAAAGCATACCTCCTGGAACCTGATATAAAAGTGTCTTAATGTTTACACCCATATTCTTTGGATTTAACAGGCCACTATCCAGAGCTTCATCACGGATCGGTCTGAAATAATCTGCGATCTCTGCCAGAAGATTCTGATCCAGTCCTGTATCATATGGTGTGCCTTTAAATGTTTCTACCATAACCTCTGTAGCTGGCTGTGAAGTGCCCAGTGCGAACGGTGACATAGCTGTATCAATAATGTCGGCTCCCGCTTCTACTGCCTTCAGATATGTCATGGATGCAACACCGGATGTATAATGTGTGTGCATCTCGATCGGGATATCTACGACTTCTTTCAATGCTGTTACAAGCTCTGTAGCCTGATATGGGCAAAGAAGCCCTGCCATGTCTTTTACGCAAATAGAATTCGCGCCCATATCCTCGATCTTCTTTGCAAGATCTTTCCAGTACTCTAATGTATAAGCATCTCCCAGCGTGTAGGACATCGCTACCTGCGCATGTGCTTTTTCTTTGTTTGCGGCAGTTACAGCTGTCTGAAGATTACGGATATCATTTAAACAGTCAAAAATACGGATAATATCGATTCCGTTTGCTACAGATTTCTGCACAAAATACTCTACTACATCATCTGCATATGGACGGTATCCAAGGATATTCTGTCCACGGAAAAGCATCTGCAATTTTGTATTTTTGAAACCATCGCGGAATTTGCGGAGTCTTTCCCATGGATCTTCATGCAGGAAACGAAGGGAAGCGTCAAATGTTGCCCCGCCCCAACATTCTACGGCGTGATAGCCTACCTTATCCATCTTTTCAACAATCGGTAACATCTGTTCTGTTGTCATTCTGGTCGCGATCAAGGACTGATGCGCGTCACGCAGAATGGTCTCTGTTATTTTAACTGGTTTCTTTTCAATCTCTGCCATTTATTTTTCCTCCACTTTTATTTAACACCAAAGATCGCCATAAATGTTCCGGCTGCAACAGCAGTACCGATAACTCCGGCAACGTTTGGCCCCATTGCATGCATCAGCAGGAAGTTTGTAGGATCTGCCTCTGCTCCGACTTTCTGGGAAACTCTGGCTGCCATAGGCACCGCAGATACACCTGCAGAACCGATCAACGGATTTACCTTTCCCTTCGTAGCCCAACACATCAGTTTACCAAACAATACACCTGCTGCTGTACCAAACGCGAACGCAACCAGACCAAGGATAACGATCTTGATCGTATCCCAGTTCAGAAATGCCTCTGCACTGGTCGTAGCGCCTACAGATGTACCAAGCAGGATGACGACGATATACATCAAAGCATTGGAAGCCGTCTCTGTAAGCTGTCTTACAACACCACTCTCTCTGAACAGGTTTCCAAGCATCAACATACCTACAAGAGGAGCTGTAGTAGGCAGGATCACACATACAACGATCGTAACAATAATCGGGAACAGGATCCTTTCCAGTTTGGACACAGGTCTTAACTGTTCCATCTTGATCTGACGTTCTTTTTTCGTCGTCAGAAGTTTCATGATCGGCGGCTGAATGATCGGCACTAATGACATATAAGAATATGCCGCCACCGCAATCGGTCCCAAGATCGCTGTCTGCTGCAGTTTTCCTGCCAGGAAGATAGATGTCGGACCGTCTGCTCCGCCGATGATCGAGATCGCAGCAGCAGCTTTATCTGAGAATCCCATCGCCATAGCTCCAAGATATGCCGCAAAAATTCCGAACTGTGCCGCCGCACCGAGCAAAAAGCTCTTCGGATTCGCAATCAACGGACCAAAGTCTGTCATTGCTCCAACTCCTAGGAAAATCAGAGATGGAAGAATAGACCATTCATCAAGTACATAAAAATAATAGAGAAGCCCGCCTGTTCCATTTGCCGCTTCATCAGCATGCAGCATAATATCCGGATAGATATTAACAAGCAGCATACCAAACGCAATCGGGACAAGCAAAAGCGGCTCAAAACCATGTCTGATCGCTAAATAGAGAAAGATACACGCAACGCCGATCATGATCAGGTTTCCGACCGTAAGATTCATGAAGGCAGTCTGCTGTACAAGATTCCCCAGCGTATTTGAAATATATTCCATTTGTCAAACCTCCTGGTAAACTAGTTTAATGTAGCCAGTACTGCTCCTGCTTCAATGGCGTCGCCTACTGCCACATCGATACTAGCAACTGTACCCGCTTCCGGGGCTACTACTGGGATTTCCATCTTCATAGCTTCGATAATGATGACTGTATCTCCCGACTGTACACTCTGTCCTACATTTGCTTCGATTTTAAATACCTTTCCCGCTGCTCCGGCTTTCACCTGAATGCTTCCTGCCCCTGCTGCTTTCGGTGCCGGTGCTGGTGCAGCCTTTGGAGCTGCTTTCGGTGCAGCTGCCGGTACTGGTGCAGCCGGTGCCACGCCCGCGCCTTTTTCTTCTACTGTTACATCATACACATTTCCATTTACTGTAATTGTATAGTTTTTCATTTTCGTTTCCTCCTGATTAATTCCATTTATTTGATTTTCTTCTCTTAATTGAACGGACAATAAAGCCGTCTGTAGAAGTTCCTTCCGAAGCAGCTACTGCCGCTGCGATAACTGCAGCCAGTTCTTCGTCTCCCTGATTAGGCTCTGACACAGCTGCCTTTAGCTCTGCTTTCGGTACAGCCGGCGTTTCTGCTGCCTCTGTCTTAGCCTGTTTTTTGAATTTCTTTTCAATTGCAGGAATAAACTTAAACAGGGAAATAATAAATGAAATAAAAATCAGTACTACGAATACAGTTCCCATACCTAATATTGTATTCAATCCTGCTTTTTCAAGAATTTCTCCCAGTGAATACTCTGCACTGACAGTCAGGCTTTCCATATTCATATCTTCATCAAAGACAAATTCGATCGTCCCGTCTCTGTCCTCAAAGTCTGCCGGAGCTGTCAATTTCACACCTTCATTTGTCGTTTCCATTTCAAACGCGTCATTTTTCTGATAGGTGCCGCATTCTTCCTGCCCGGCCTTCCACGCTTCGATCATCGTCAGAAAATCAGCCGGTTCCATTTTAATCCCTGATTGAAGCAGAGTCAGATTCAATTCTAAGTCAGACATAGATTCAAAGGTTTCAAAATCCTCCTCTGTCATCATGCTGAAATTATAGAGAATCATATTAGCCTGTTCTTCCAGGGTGCTTTTATCATATTCTTGTACATCGGACTTGCTGCCACATCCTGTAAAGCTAAGGACGAGAATGAGGACAAGTCCTAATAAACTAATTTTTTTCTTCACTTCGCCTCACCTCACTAAACCGTACCGTGCTTTTTGTCCGGACGATCCTCTCTCTTTGTGAACAGCATTTCAAACGCACCGATCACATATTTTCTTGTATCTGCAGGCTCGATGATCGCATCTACATATCCTCTTCTTGCCGCAGACATTGGGCTCGACTGCAGTTCTTTATATTCTGCCGCTTTCGCCTTTAACATATCCGCATCTGCATCTGCATACATGATCTTTGCCGCAAGCGCAGAGTCCATCATTCCAATTTCTGCTGACGGCCAAGCATACACCATATCTGCTCCTATAGATTTACTGTTCATAGCCACATAAGCGCTTCCATATGCCTTTCCTACGATCACATTCACTTTTGGAACTGTTGCGTTTGCAAATGTATAAGTCATTCTTGCAACGGCTCTGGCCATATTTTTCTCTGATTCCACTGTTGCCGCAAAACCGGACACATTTGTAAGTGTCAACACTGGGATAGAAAACGCATCACAGAAATTCACAAAATCAATTGCCTTTTTACAGCCGTCTACAGTAAGTCCACAGCCAAATTCCGCGGAAACCTTTCCTTCTTCATCATATGCCTTAGAACGATTTGCAACGGCGCCTACCGTCATTCCGTTCAGACGCAGAAAACCTGTCACCATATCTTGAGCGTACTCTTTCTTTGTTTCAAAAAAGTTCTGATCATCTGCCAGCATAGCAAGCGCGATCGAAGTATCTTCTGCCGCGTTTGCAATCTCTGCGCAGACACGGTTCAGATCATCTGTGCACTCTACGTAAGAAAGATCATCTTCATAATTAGCCGGGATCATACAGATAAGAGACCGTATCTGTCCCAAGATTTCTTCTTCTGTTCCGATCCCATCTACCAGACCTGCTGTTGCACTCTGGTACTGCGCACTGGATGTATCACATTTAGAAATTTCATTTCCTTCCAGAGCATTCGGAGAATTCACGAACAATCTTCCTTCTTTACTTTCCATAAAAGTAAAATCCGTAAGTCCCGGTACAACGGCAAGGCCACCGCCGCACATGCCGAAGATCGCCGTGATCTGTGGAACCACGCCGGATGCCATAGATTGTTTGTAATAAACACTTCCAAACGCCTCAAGAGCATCTGTCGCCTCCTGCAGTCTTAAGCCCGCACAGTCGATCAATCCGATGACCGGCGCTCCCATTTTCATTGCCATATCATAAATATTGGCAATCTTCTTGGCATGCATTTCGCCAATAGCTCCCTTTAATACAGTTGCGTCCTGGCTGTATACATACACAAGATTTCCGTCGATGACCCCATATCCTGTAATAACGCCATCAGAAGGAGTCTCTTGTTCCTGCAGATTGAAATCCGTGCTTCTGGCTGTAACAGCACCGCCGATTTCAACGAAGCTTCCCTCATCAAGCATAGTGGCAATTCTTCTGCTTGCTGAGTTTCCTGTTGCATTGTAGCTCATATTCTAGCCCTCCATATAAATAAATTTGTTTTAAATAAACCAAAATTTCTGCCAATTATAAGTATATAACATCTACGTTAAAAATTCAATTCATAAATACCCAAAATGACATTTTTTTCACATAATGAAATCCCGCTATTTTCAGAATGAAATCCCACTCTCTAAAACTTGCAAGATCACTGTATTTGTCGTGTCTTCTTTAAAATTTCCAAAGACATATGACAAAGTTTTTCCGCACAACGGATAAGGCTTTTTTACATGCATTTTTTCTATTTTCTTTCATAAATATTAAATGTAAAACAGACTGTCTCCCCTCTTCTTCCCCCTCTTTTCTTGTCTACATAATGAAAAATCACAAAACAAAAATTGCAATTATCTCTTCTACAAAAAATAACTATTTTTTATAAAACACGAAGAAAAACAGCTATAGCGGCGTGTCTGTGTAATGGGACGTCCAACTATAACTGTTTTCTCTATTTTCTCATTTCTTAAATCAAGCCTTTCTGTTTCTAAACTGTACTGGTGTGATATTATACATTTTCTTAAATATACGATTAAAGTGTTCTACGTTTTGATACCCTACAGTTTCGGCTATACTCTCAACGGTAGCATTGCTGCTTCTGAGCATGGCTCTTGCTTTTTTCATTCTTACTTTTTTCAGAATGTCGCCAAACGTCATACCGGATTTTTCTTTGATATATTTAGAAAGATACGGTTTGGAAAGGAAGAATTTTTCCGACAGATCATCCAGCGTCACTTCCTTGTAATTGGCATAAATATAATTCGTGATTTCTAAAAGTCTTTCATCCTTGCAGGAATCCAGATTCGCAATTTCTTCTATCTTATTTACAGCCACTACCAAAGCCTCCACCGACGCTTTGATAATATCTGCGTCAATTCCAACACCCCAGTATTTCTTTTTATTACAGATCACACCCACATAAGCAACCGCTCTGGAGGAAGACCCTTTTGTCAGCGAATGTTCTTCATAAAACGCAAGTTCATAACTAATATCAAAATACTGCTTGATCGCATTGCTGACTGCATCCAGACGCCCATTTCCTACGCCCATGATCACACGATCATTTCCTTTGTGATGGATCGTCGCCTCTGCTACGATCCCATCTTCCTGTTTAAAATGACATGCATCGACTGTAAACGTGGTCTTTGCATTAATATAATGGTCTTCAAAAATATGGTATACCCAATCTGGAGTCAGCTCTTTGTGTGCTTTGTCCGATACATCTTTCACAAGATATCCGACTTCCTCCTTCATTTTTTCCGGAAGGCTGATACCAAAACTCTGTTTTAAAATATAGTTGATTCCACCTTTTCCTGACTGACTGTTGATCCTGATCACATCAGAATCATATCTTCTGCCTACATCCTGCGGATCAATGGGCAGATAAGGAACCGTCCATGTACTGCAGTTCTTTTCTTCTCTCCATGCCATTCCCTTTGCGATCGCATCTTGGTGGGAACCGGAAAATGCTGTAAATACTAATTCTCCCGCATAAGGCTGACGCGGTGAGACCTTCATCCGTGTAACTCTCTCATACACTTCGCATATATCACTCATATCCGAAAAGTCCAG
This sequence comes from Mediterraneibacter sp. ICN-202921, assembly GCF_037890075.1. Classification (NCBI taxonomy): domain Bacteria; kingdom Bacillati; phylum Bacillota; class Clostridia; order Lachnospirales; family Lachnospiraceae; genus Mediterraneibacter; species Mediterraneibacter sp. ICN-202921. The sequence goes on from NZ_JBBKBE010000001.1 coordinate 206,149, forward strand.
TCCCGGATCCACCCCCTGTGAAAACATATTCATAGCCAGCGTGATAATATCTACATTTCCGGTTCTCTCTCCATTTCCGAAAAGTGTGCCTTCGATCCTGTCTGCCCCTGCCAGTATTCCCAACTCCGCATCACTGATCCCAGATCCTCTGTCATTATGTGGGTGCAGAGAAAGTATAACATTTTCCCGATAAAGCAGATGCTTATGGAAAAATTCTACCTGGCTCGCAAATACATGCGGCATTGCATTCTCAACTGTCGTAGGAAGATTGATGATCGCTTTATTCTTCTTCGTCGGTTTCCACACTTTTAAGACCGCATTACATACCTCCAGCGCATACTCCACCTCTGTCCCCTGAAAACTCTCCGGACTATATTCAAATGTAAAATTTCCATCTGTTTCCTGTGCCAGTTTCTTTAAAAGTTTCGCACCGTCCACGGCAATCTTCTTTATCTGTTCCTTGTCTTTTTTAAACACCTGTTCTCTTTGTGCCACAGACGTAGAATTGTATACATGTATAACAGCATGAGGTGCCCCTTTTACTGCTTCAAATGTCTTCCTGATAATATGCTCTCTGGCCTGTGTAAGTACCTGTATTGTCACGTCCTCGGGGATCATATTCTGTTCGATCAGCGCCCGCAGGAATTGATATTCTGTTTCTGAAGCGGCAGGAAAACCAACTTCAATCGACTTAAAGCCTACATCGACTAAAAGTTGGAAAAACTCCAGCTTTTCTTCCAGACTCATCGGTTCGATCAGAGCCTGATTTCCATCCCGCAGATCCACACTACACCAGGCAGGAGGCTTCTCTATGTAATCTTTTTTCACCCAATCATAACATTCTTCTGGAGGCATAAAATAAGTTTTCTCGTATTTCGCACAGTTTTTCATTTTTCTTCTCCTTATATTTTATCAATTTCATTGTCTTTTTTTATTTTCCCTTATACTACCACAGTAATCCCCTATATACCAGTGGCAATATTAATCATTTATATTGATTTATTTTAACCTACGCATTCTCATTTAAAAAATATTTTCGAAAAATATATGTACTACTCCAGAAAAAGGAACGCTTTTCAACGTTTTCTTCTGCTAAAATTTCATATTCCGCAAGCTTTTCTTCTCCAACCGAATATACCGCTTTTCCGATCACACTGCCCTTTTTTACAGGAGCTGTTATTTCCTCCGGTATTTTAAATTCTACCGTGATCTGCTCATCTTTACGTAAAAGGAGTTTACATTCTTTCCCAGTTACCGATACCGCTGTTTTCGCTTTTTCTCCCGGCAGGAAAGTTTTTGATACGCCATTTTGTACGAAAATCGTATGGACCGGAAGATCTTTCCATACGTCTCTATATTGATAATTATCCAGTCCATACTGCATAAGCTTTCTTGTATCTGCCCATTTATATCCTTTATGGTTCGGCCATCCGCAGGCAAGAAGAACCACGATAAAGGTCCTGCCTCCATCAGTCAGCGCCCCTACATAGCAATATCCTGCATCTGCCGTAAAACCCGTTTTTCCCGAAATTGCTCCCTCCATCATGGCAAGAAATGCGTTGTGATTAACACAATGATACTCTGCAGTGCCTTCACAGTCTGAAAAGCTATATTCTTTCATCTGTGTGACCGTAAGAAACTCTTTTGCTTTTGGTGAACTCGTAATACAATATTTCATGATCACTGCCAGTTCTTCTGCTGTCGTATGATGGTTTCCGGTTTCATCTTCTCCATCCAGACCATTTGGCGTGATAAAATACGTATGGCTACAGCCTAATTCTTCTGCCTTTTCATTCATTTTTTCTGCAAATTTTTCTGTGCTTCCCGCAATATGTTCTGCTACCGCAACAGCCGTATCATTATGCGATTCCAACATCAAAGAATACAAAAGGTCTTTTAAATAAAACGTCTGGCCTTCACGCATACCTAATTTTACCTGCGGCTGTACTGCCGCCTCTTTGCTCACTGTCACTTTTTCTTCCGGTTCTCCCAGTTCCAATGCCAGTATACACGTCATGATCTTCGTCGTACTTGCCATAGGACGTTCTTCTTGTCCGTTTTTCGCAAATAAAATACGCCCGCTGTCTGCATCCATCAAAACTGCTGACTGGGCGTATAAATTTTGGGGTTCCTCTATTTTCTGTTCTGTTTCTTTTGTCTTTTCTTCCTCCAAGGCTTTTAAAGACATTCCCGGCAGTGAAATAAAAATAAGTGTCAAAAAAAGAATCACGCATACTATCCGTTTTCCCATACTGCCTCCACAGTATACTCTTACTACTATCTATGTTGCCTCCGGATAAAATAGAACACCTATATATCCAGTTTCAACTGCGCCTCATCTTCCGCTTCCTCCTTAAAGTGTTCGATCTGTTCTTCGTTCAGAGAAGGCAGATCTTCTAAAGACTGCACGCCAAACCGCCGTAAAAATTCTTCTGTCGTTTTAAATAAAAGCGGTCTCCCCGGAGCCTCCATCCTGCCTGCTTCTTCCACAAGTCCATATTCTACCAGTTTATTTACCGCATGATCTGATTTCACCCCTCGGATTTTCTCAATCTCTAACTTTGTCACCGGCTGTTTATATGCGACGATAGACAATGTCTCCAACAAAACATCCGTCAAAACATATCTCTTAGGCTGTTTGGCGATCCGGATCAGATATTCATAGTCTTCCTTTTTCGTGCACATCTGAAACGAATCGTCTAATTCGATAATACGTATGCCTCGATTTTCTTCTTCGTAGCTGTCCATCATGTTGTGGATGATCTTTCTTGTCGTATTTTCATCATGTTCGATCGCCGCGGCGATCTTATTCAATTCTACCGAATCACCCATCGTAAAGAGAATAGCTTCAATGATTCCCTGCAATTTTTCAATCTCCATCTGTTTATACATTCCTTTCAATCATAATCTCACCGCAGATATCCGATTGTTCCACATGGATCGTCCCCATTTTCATCAGCTCCAGCACCGCGAGAAAAGTAACGACTGTCTGCATCCTGCTTCTTTGTTTCTCCAAGAGCTGCCGAAAAGAAAATTTTCTATGTTTTTCTATATAGTCTTTGATATAGGCAAGTTTATCATTTAACGTCACTTCTTCTTTTTCTATTTTTCCAAACTTACTTCTGACCGGATCGATCTTTTCGTCCTGTCGTCTTAAAACATCCTGAAACACACGGTGAAGTTTCTGCAAAGTCAGATCTTGCAGCAGCATGTCCAGATCCACAGGTTCCTCATATTCCTGTACCTGAAGCGGTACAGTTGACTTTTTATAAAATACACACTGCGCCTCTACCTGCCTGTCTTTTAACTCCTCTGCCATATATGTATACATTTTATACTGAAGAAGCTGTTCTACAAGCTCCTTTCGTGGATCTTCCTCCTCGCCGTCGTCATTGATCTCTTTTGGAAGAAGCATTTTACATTTAATATCCAAAAGAGTGGCCGCCATCACAAGGAACTCACTCATGATATTTAAATCCTCTCTCGGCATATTTCGTATGTACTCCATATACTGATTGGTGATCTCTACGATCGGAATATCATAAATATCTATTTTATTTTTATCGATCAGGTGCAGCAAAAGATCCAGCGGACCTTCAAACACCTCCAGTTTTACCGGTATCCCCATATCTCCTCCATCTTGTTTTATACACATATGTATATCAACTTTACCCATTATACGGGAATTTTTCTGTTTTCACAAGGAAATCTTTTCAGCCGGATGAACGAGAGATACAGAGACAATCTCCGCTTTATTAAACAGGCGGATCTTGATCGTGTGCATCCCCAGGCCGCGGCTTACGATCACCGCCTGTCCGTTCTCTTTTTGCATTTCTCCGGAATATTTTGGGAATAGTTTAAATTGCGGAGTGATCACTCCTCTCCATCCCGGAAATCTGACAAGTCCGCCATGCAGATGTCCTGCCAACACAAGATCTGCTCCCCATTTTTTATAAGCTTCTGCAAAAGCCGGATTATGGGCCAGCAATATATGCAGTCTTTCTTCTCTAGCATCTCCAATACATTTCTTGATATCTTCCGCGCAGATTGAAAATGTCTGAAATTTTTTATATGTATGCAGCGGCAGTTCCAAGCCGCTGATACAAAGAGCCGTCCCTCGTATATCTATATTTACACTTTCATTTTCCAAAAAATATACACCGGCTTTTTGCAGCATCTTCTTGTAGTTTTCATATGCACTGCAAAAATAGTCTTCTCCTTCTTTCATTCGCTGCTCGTGGTTCCCATTTACATAATACACGGGACAGATCCGGGGCAGCCGGCTTACAAAATCAAGCGCCGGCTTTGCCGAAACGCCCCGCTTCCCTATCAGCATGTCTCCGCCGATCAAGATAAGATCAGGCTTTTCCTCCCCCACAGCCTCATATAGCACTTCATTCGTATTTCCATATATTTTATTGTGCTGATCACTTAAAAAGAGGATCTTTATTTTTTCGGACGAAGGGGATACTTTTTTCGTCTGAAATACATATTTTGTAACTTGAAATATTTTTTGTTCTCTATACATTTCTCCAATACATAAAAGCAACGCTGCCGCTGCCATCCCCCCTAATACCCCTAATGTTTTCAATCTGCCATCCCCCTTATGCTTCTGGTACTTTCTTGTCATTATGCCATATCATGTCTTTTTCTATTATAAAACATAGTCTATATTTGGTACAGACTTTCTTTTTTTCTCTCACAGGCAGACGGCATACACTTTTTGCGCTGTCAAATACATACTTGTTTGAAGACCCTCTTCAGATGATCCCATATACCTGCCTTTTTCACGTTTTCTTCTGCTATGATCATTGTACTGCCTATTTCTTTTCCGTTCAGTTTATAGATAATCTTTCCAATCTGTTCTCCTTTTTTCACAGGCGCTTTTACCGGTTCTTTTATTTCCACACTTTTTGTAATTTCATTTAAGTTTGCCCCGGTCGTGTCCATATATGTAAATGTCTGTGCATATCCGCAGGCAGCCTTCTCGTGGACGCCGCCTTCAACAGCAATTGGCTTCATCTTTTCTGGTTCTTTATCTCGATAGACCTGGCATTTTCCAAAACCATAATTTAACAGTGTCGTAGCATCCTTAAATCTCAGTTTTGAATTTTCCGCTGCCATAACGACTGCGATCAGTTCCACACCGTTTTTTTCTGCTGTCGCAGAAACACAAAATTTCGCGTCCTCGGTAGAGCCGGTTTTCAATCCGGTCGTATACTCATACTGTCTTACAAGTTTGTTTGTATTCGTTAGCCCAAATTCGGAACTTCCTTTTCCCGTCGTATGCGTGATGTTTTCCATCCATACCATGCAGTATTCGTGTATCTGAGGATATTTTGTGATCAGCTCTCTGGACATCAACGCAATATCTCTTGCACTTGTTTCATGTCCTTCTGCATCCAATCCATTACAATTGACAAAATTTGTACTTTCCATTCCCAGTTCTCTTGCCCGTTCATTCATCCTGCGAACAAATTCTTCCTCATTGCCGGCTATATATTCTGCCATTGCCACACAGGCATCGTTGGCGCTTGCAACAGAGATGCACTTGAGCAGCGTATCCACCGTCTGCATTTCTCCGACCTCCAGAAAAACCTGTGAACCTCCCATGGATGCGGCATATTCCGAGGTTGTCACTTTATCCTCCAATGAAATCTTGCCTTCTTCTATTGCATCAAATATCAGAAGAAGCGTCATGATCTTAGTTACGCTTGCCGGGGGTCTTTTCGTGTCTGCGTCCTTTTCGTATATCACACTGCCCGTAGATGCCTCCATTAAAATCACGGACGGCGCACTGATTTCCAGACCGCCTGTCTGTTCGATATTTTCCTGTTCTTCTCCTCCCTCATTCTCAACTGTGTTTTCCTCCTGTTCCTCCTCATACAAAATCTCTGTTCCTACCGGCATGGCATATACACTCTGCACACACAATAAGGCACTTAAAAGCACTCCCAAAACTGCTTTCATAAAATAACTCCCTCTACTATATCGTCTATTACCAATATAGTAGAGGAAGCCTAAAAATAGAACAGGAACCCTCTTGTCATAATAGTACGACAGCATATCGTCCAATGAGATCATATATCTCTGTAAATTCTTTCTGTTTCCTGTCGATCGTTCCCATAAGTGGATCCTGAACGATCAAAATATCCTCTTCTAAATCATACCCGGAAAGCACGACACAATGTTCCGTATCATACCACGGAAACGTACTTTCTTCCTGTTCTGTCAAAATAGGAGCTTCCATGTACATAGAAGTCCACACAGCCACCGGATGTCCATCCGCTACATAATGGAGTAATTCTTCCATACTTTTTCCTGTAAGATCCACAGCCTCTAGAGAAGATTTTTGGGCTGTGAGATATTTTTTTGCTGTCTGCACGATCGTGGGCGGAAAACAACCTGCTCCTTCATATGTAGTCGGATTTCCTACGTATCCTTCATCCAAATCCCAGTTTTTACTATAGACCAGATATTCCTCGGCAATGGTCATCTTTTCCAGATCAAACCCTTCGTACGCAAGCAGCATAGTCAAGGATACCGCTTCACAGCCAGTAGGAAGTTCCGGTTCCTGATAGATTGGTTTCACATCCAAGGCCACTGAAGAGGGCAAGCGCTTTTTTTCTATCTCCCTCATCATTTCTTCTATACTTTTGTTCTGTTTACTGCTTTCATATTTTTTCTCTGAAGCCGGCACATCCGGTGCTTCCACGTGTTCCTCGGAAAGACAGGCGTTTTCTGTGATCACACTTTCACATCCGGCAGTACTTACCACGGATACCAAGAACAGTAAAAACGCCACTATATTTCGACCCCTCTTCATATATATTTATATCCCTTCCTTTTTCATTTGCTTTTCCCTGACCGTTGTGTCGCCACACCATATACAACACTTACTTTCCACGCATCCTGATCGCGTATTTGATGACACCCTCTTTCTTATTTTCAAATATATCATATGCTTCTATACTATGCTCCAATGTAGTCCGATGTGTGATCATACATTCTGTATTCAAATTTCCCTTTTCAATTTCCTCCAATATTTTTTTGCAGTCTGCCGCATCTACTCCTCCGGTCTTAAATGTCAGATTTTTTCCGTACATATCCGGAAGCGGGAGGAGCTGCGGGCTTTCATACATTGCTACGATACCGACCACTGCATTGGGACGCGCGATCTTCCACGCTAGCTCAAATGTCTCACAAGTTCCGGCTGCTTCTATTACAAAATCTGCACCTCTGCCTTCTGTCAGTTCCCGTATTCTTTCCTCTATACGATCTGATCCGGAATCTAGTACTACATCTGCTATCCCTTTTTGTTTCACCACTTCCAGCCGCTGCTTATCTATGTCTATGGCGATAAGTTTTGCCGGATGGTACAGAGCCGCACAAAGCATTGTGCAGATCCCCGCCGGACCAGCACCGATCACAGCCACCGTATCTTCCGGATGTATCTCTGCCATTTTTGCCGCCCAGTAACCGGTAGAAAGTAAATCTCCTGTAAAAAGAGCTGCTTCATCGCTGACAGATGCCGGTATCTTCGTCAGTCCATTATCCGCATAGGGAATACGTACATACTCTGCCTGTCCGCCATCTATCCTACATCCTAACGCCCATCCGCCATTTTTATCCTGGCAGTTGTTCACATACCCTTTTTTGCAAAAATAACATTCTCCGCAGAATGTTTCCACATTGACTGCCACTCGATCGCCAGGCTGTATTTTCCTTACCGCGCTTCCGGTCTGTACGACTTTTCCCACAAATTCATGCCCCAGTATGACACCTTCCTTTGCCTTGGGAACCATCCCGTGTTTGATATGAATATCGCTGGAACATATGGTCGTTAATGTTACTTCCACCAACGCATCTGTGTCTTCCCGAAGTTCAGGTATCGGACGTTCTTCCAGCCCAATCCTCCCATTTCCATGATATACGACTGCTTTCATATTCTTTTTTCTATCCTCCTGTTCAACCACAAAGTTTATAACGTTTCCAGAAGCCTTTCCAAGGAAAATAAATTCTCCTTTCTTAAAAGCTGCTCCAGGATCTTTTTATTTTTATCCGAATGTTCCACTTCCCGCGCAAACTGATGTACCAAATCCGCCGCCTCTTCCAGGCTTTTTTCTTCTTCCATATTTTCTATATCCATCGCCCATAGCATTTCCCGCAGCAGGATCGTACATACGAACGAAAATTTACATTTGCTGTAGGCGTCGCTGTCATATACGGCTCCGCAGAAATAGGTAAACAAAAAATAAACCATGATCTGTTCTGTCCAGATTTCCATTTGCCTTCCCCCACTTTTTTCAGCCTGTTTCTCAGACGTTCGTTTCTTTTGATCGTGTCTCTGCCGCAGCGCAGATAAATAAGCGGGCCATTCTTTCTTTAATACTTCCAGCTTATCCAGCAGCCGGAAGCATTCTCTTATAATACTTTCTTTCTCCTTTAGGTACCCCTCTTTTTTTCGAATCTCTTCTACTCTTTTTTGAAACCACACAAGCCCCTCCGGCTGCTCATATCTTGCAAAAAGCTTCTCTGTTTCTGACAGTGCATTTTTGTCGATCCGTTCCTGCAGATCATGGGACATCGATAAGACCATTGCCATTCTTGCGTCAATGGGATGCTTCCTGTCTTGTAAAACAGCAATCATCAAATCTCTGGCATCCATCAGCTTGGTAAATAAGAAAAAGTCAAATTCAGAATAGTCTCTTTCCTCTTTGTCTGTTTCTGCTGTCAGAAACCTTACCGGCTCTTTCATCCCCAGTACAATTTTAGCTACTTCAGGACAAGATAGACAAAGCGAAATTTCCCTAAGTCCTTCATATTCTTCTATATGCCTGGGATACTGCCTGCATGTCCTGCACAACATTTCTTTCCCTGCTTCCCGGTAAATATCGCATAGATTTTCCTCATTTAAAAATGCACATCTTCCCCTGTAGGTCCGAAAGGAACCTTCCTTCCAGTCAATCTCATTTTTCAGACGGTTCCCAAAATCTGTTTTTGTTTTTTTGTATTTTCTCAAAGAGTTTTTATCGATCATGATCTTCCAGCCTGCACAGCAAGTATCCGGGCATTTCCCTGCCGTGCACGTAAATTCTTTATAATAGTGCAAAACTGTATACTGCATATTCTTTCCTCCTGTTTTTATTGTAACATGCCTCTGCTCATCTGCAATACAGCAAAATGGTTTCGCTGTCATTTTTCTTGATTTTTCCTTTTTTATGGCGTATATTTATCATGGGTAGAATAAATAATGAACAATAATAAGGAGGTTGGCATGGGGACTCGTACATACTATGAAATCCTTGGCGTATCCCGCGATGCAACATTGGAAGAAATCACCAGCGCAAAAAATGCGCTGGCAAAAGTCTATCATCCAGATGCAAATATGCAAAACGATATTGATACAACTGCATATATGCAGGAAATACTGGAGGCTTACCGGATACTTTCTCATCCGGAAAAAAGAAAAAAATACAATCAAAAATTATTCGGAAAACAGCAGCGCGTCTTCCGTACTTATACAATGACAGATCTAAAAGAAGAAAAAACTTCTTCCCCTTCTTTTGTTACCTACTGGAACGCTGCCTGCAAATTGAATGAAACGCTTGAACAAAGTATTCATCTGATGGAACATAAGACATCGAAAAAACGCCTTCCCCAAAAGCTGTTCAAAAAAATAGGGAAGGATGCAAAAGAAAATACATTCCGTACTCGCCAGCTGAATCAATTATCTCTGCAGGCGATCCAATATATCGCTATTTTAAAAAATGCTGAAATCCCGATGGATTACTGGAATCTTGACGCTATGAACTGGGTTCTGGTTCACTGGGGACAAAAACAAAACATAGATTATCTTACTCTGTTTGCCAGATATGACGCTTTCGTAGAACAGAATAAAACTAATGCGGAAAAACTACGGCTGAAATCTTGCAACCGGCAATTTCACCACAATTTGAAAAAATTGCTCTCCTACGCTTTAGAGGCGTAGGAGACATTCTTTGAGGAGGGCTTCACAGCCCTCTTTTACATCCTCGTACGTTGTGTCAAAATCACCTGTATACCAAGGATCTGCAATATCTCTTGGATAATCTGAAAAGTCCAGAAGACGATATACCTTTTTCTTCGGATCCTCCCCTAAAATCCGCAGCATATTCCGCAGATTCCACTCCTCCATCCCGATCAGATAGTCAAATTTCCTATAGTCCGCCTTCTCCATCTGGCGTGCCTTGTGGTCTCCGCAGGGAATCCCTACCTCTTTTAACTTACGACGAGTGCCGTGGTGAACGGGATTGCCAATTTCCTCTCGGCTGGTGGCCGCGGAATCAATATAAAACGAATCCGATAGTTCGGATCTATGTACCAAATCTTTCATAACATATTCTGCCATGGTGCTGCGGCAGATATTGCCGTGGCACACGAAAAGCACTCGAATTCTCATAATTTCTCCTTTCAAACTGCGAAATAATGCCCAGTTTTGCAAGGTTTTGCCAACTTTTCTGCAAAATCTTATCTACACAGAATCTGTGATACATTCTACAATTTTTTGCAAATCCGTGCAAAACACAGCCGTCAATCGTAGTCAAAACGTAGTATAAATCATTCCTGATTACTACTGGTATTTTCTCGCCTTTTTATAAATTACCACTATTATACCATATATGAAGATACTTCTGAATATAATTTTTACGCAGTAAAAAAGGGAGCTGTCCAGTTGCAACTCCCTCTGCATATACTTTTCGCTTCCATATTAAATTGCTCGGAACATTTTCTGGTTCATCGGTTTCTCCTGTCCTTTTTCCATTTCTCTCCGCACTTTCTCCACATCTTCCATTTTCTTCAGCTCATCAGCAGCATCTTCCAGTCCCCAATGGGTATAGGTGTTCATTGTGACGCTGATATCCGAGTGTCCCATCAAGTATTGCAAAGTTTTTGGGTTCATACCCGACTTCGCCATATTGGAACAGTAGGTGTGTCTACATACATGCGGTGTGATGTTCGGCATCTGCACTCTGTAAATATCATTGTAGCGTTTTACCATGTGATTCAGTCGATGTTGCCAGTGCATTGCTACTTCTGGATTTCCGTTTTTATCAAGAAACAGAAATCCCGTATGCCCCTTTATCATTTTCTCATATCTCGGCTTCTTCCTATCTTCAAGGATTGACCGAAAACAATCTGCCACATCCTGTGTGATCGGCAGTTTCCTTGTTCCTGCATCAGTTTTGGTAGTATCTAGAATGTACTTCATATCCGAAGTTCTCTGCAACTGGTGGTCAATGTTTACGATATTATTTTCCAAATCAATATCGCTAATTGTCAATCCGCAGAATTCCGAAATTCGCATTCCTGTGTGAAAGAGAATATAAATTACCTCATAATATTTACAGTACACATTATCATCATGCACGAATTTCAAGAACTTATTCATTTGTTCTTTTGCAATAGCTTCTCTGGTTACGCTGTCATTGACTACCACACCCGCCAACTGAAATCCAAATGGATTTTCTCCATCCGCTGTGTATGGAAACCATGTAAAATTTATTTTTTCCTCTGTGATTTCAATTTCTGTGCTGTCCGTTCGAAATGCCCGTTGGAGGAGTGTCTGCTTATTTGCTATGATTTTCTGCAAATTTTCCAAAGCTGTATCGGTAAGGCTTTCTCTCGGTATTGCTACAGTCAGCTTATCCTGTTGCATTGGCACTGTTTTCGTTAATTCTGCATCAACCTGAAACCCTCGTTTCTGTAACTGCTGAATCAACTCTTCCACCGTTTCTTCCATTGTTCCTTCTGGAATATGTAACACGCCCTCTTTGTCCAGTCGGTATCCTGCAATGTTATATGCGCAGCTTGGTACCTATTCATAATGCGGTGGTACTCCCAGTATATCACCAATCGCCTGTGCCAGCTTCGGTCTCTGTTTCAATTCCAATGTAAATCTGATTTCATTCTTCATAATATGTACCCACTTTCTTTTTTCGATAGTACATATATCACTCTGACGACGCAGAATAGCAAGACATTTCTGCTTATATTACTGCCAAAATGTGCGCATAAAATTTGTGCTTTTTATGCTGTTTTTCACACGATTTTTCTGCATATTTCGGTACTATCCGGCAAAACAAAATCAGCTAATACAACGATATTGTGCGGATATTTCCATATAATTTAAATTTGATGGGTATCCCCCCTGTTTAATTCTGCGAAAATTCGCACGAAAGGGGGCGGCGGTCTTCAAGAAGAAAGTCTGTAGAGATTTCAATCCCCCTCCCATAGAAAAAAGCCACAGCGGATCACTTTCCATGTGGCTCAATTCATTTATGATTGCTTTCCGTATGGAGTTTTTTCTTCTGCTACCATCGACAGCGTTTCCTGACCATTCAAATCATATACCACTGTTTTATGCTCCGGCTCTGTAAAGGCAGACGAACCTCCGATGCCAAAATACTTTTCAAAGAAGGCTTTCAGTTTTTCAATAACTCCCTGTTTTTTTCTGGTTCTTCCACCACCACCAAAGCGGGATATCGGCGGCATAAGTTTATCTATGTCAGTTCCGACTGTTCTAATTTCGCCGTCCCGAAACGCATTTTCTATGAACTTTCGGGTATCCTCTGGCTTTAACTTTTCTTCCTTAATGATAACATCAAGGTCATGATCACGCTGTGCCACCACAAATTCGTGCCACTCATTCATGACATCATCCACTTCATTGATTCCTGCAATAAAAGTTTCAATGAGCTGTTTCTTACTGCGTAACTCTGGACTCGCATCAATCGCCTTATTGATGGTTATCAGCACTTCCTTGTCTTCGCAGTGTGTATCATGATACTTCTTTACAAGCATGAGAATATAATCAATGTTAATTTCTATCTGCCGGATCAGTTCAATTTCAAATACCACATCATCTGTAATATCCGTACTTTCCTGTCGCTTGCGTTTCCACTCATCACGCAAGTCCTGATAACGCCCAAGATAATCCTGTAAATCACGCTCAGAAATCAGCTCATTGCCCTTGAACTCATCAAAAGAAAGCAAAAGATTTCTCATACGGAGAATTGCGCCAAACAAAGCAATAAAGTCCTTTTGATTCTGTTCTCCGATAATCTGCGGTTCTGATAACGGAAATTTATGATTCAAGTCCTCCATCATATCCACATAACCCGGCATCGGTTTACCATCTATAGACTCATATCCATAATAATAATCTTTAAAACTCTGTAGCAGTACAATACCTCCGGCATTCTTATCCCCAAACAGTGAAATCGCGCTATCTACACGCTTTTGCAGATTTCGGAAACACACAATATTTCCAAAGGTCTTAATAGAATTCAGAATACGGTTGGTACGAGAAAATGCCTGTATCAGTCCGTGCATTTTCAGATTTTTATCTACCCATAGCGTATTCATGGTTGTGGCATCAAAACCTGTAAGGAACATATTTACTACGATCAAGATATCCAGTTCCTTATTTTTCATGCGAAGCGACACATCTTTATAATAATTCTGGAATTTATCACTTGAGGTATCGTAATTGGTATGGAACATTTCATTATAATCCTTAATGGCTTCTTCCAGAAATTCTCTAGACAGCTGATCAAGTGCGGAGGTATCTTCAGAATTTTCTTCATCCAGAATACCATCCGATTCTTCTTCGTTTGCACCATAACTGAAAATGGTTGCGACACGCAATTTCTTGGTCGGGTCTACTGCCATCTGCTTTTTGAATTCCTGATAATATAATTTTGCCATCGGAACACTCGATACCGCAAAAATAGAATTAAAACCACTGATACGCTGTTTCTGCTTGATTTCCTCTACCTCATCCCGCTTGGCAGAAGCTACCTCTGCAATATTAGTAAGCGCATTATATATGTATGTTTTATCCCCACGATACGTCTTCTGATCAAAATGTTCCAGTATGTACTGCGTTACAATACGAATGCGCTCAGGAGCCATCATAACCTTTTCCCGATTGATGTCCCAGACCATCTCGTCTGTAATTTCTTCTTCCACATCCATCGTTTTAATATAATCAACCCGGAATGGAAGAACATTTTTATCGTTAATGGCATCCACAATCGTATAACTGTGGAGCTGATCTCCAAAGGTCTGACCTGTAGTAAAGAATTCTGGATTCTTGGCTCTGCCAGAATTAACAGAGAAGATTGGTGTTCCTGTAAATCCAAACAGATGATATTTCTTAAAATTTTTTACAATAGCAGTGTGCATATCCCCAAACTGGCTGCGATGGCATTCGTCAAAAATAATAACGATATGTTTCAGATAAACTTCATGTCCCGGATTCTTTTTTATAAAGGTAGCCAGTTTCTGAATTGTGGTAATGATTATATGCGCATCTGGGTCTTCCAACTGCCGTTTTAATATGGTAGTCGATGTATTGCTGTTGGCTGCACCCTTTTCAAAACGGTCATATTCTTTCATAGTCTGGTAATCCAGATCTTTACGGTCAACCACAAACAGTACCTTATCAATATACGGCAGCTTCGATGCCAGTCTTGCCGTCTTAAATGAAGTCAGTGTCTTTCCAGAACCTGTGGTATGCCAGATGTAACCACCACCCTCGACACTTCCGTACTTCTTATAATTATTGGCAATTTCGATACGATTGAGAATTCGCTCCGTAGCTGTAATCTGATACGGGCGCATAACCATTAGCATATCTTCCGATGTAAAAATACAATATTTCGTAAGAATATTCAGAATTGTATGCTTTGCGAAGAAGGTCTTTGTAAAGTCAATCAAATCTGGAATCACACGGTTATTGGCATCTGCCCAGAAGCAGGTAAACTCAAAACTATTACTTGTCTTAGTCTTACTTGCTCCCCGCTTTTCATGTTCCTTTTCTGCATTCCGTCTAGTGCTGTTGGAATAATACTTTGTATTTGTTCCATTTGATATAACAAAAATCTGGATGTACTCATACAGTCCGCACCCTGCCCAAAAAGAATCCCTTCGGTAACGGTTAATCTGGTTGAATGCCTCACGGATGGCAACACCTCTACGCTTCAGCTCAATATGCACAAGCGGCAGACCATTGACTAATACTGTAACATCATAGCGGTTATCATGCTTTGCACCGTTCGCTGTACCAATCACATATTGATTGATGACCTGCAACCTGTTATTATGAATGTTCTTTTTATCTATAAACGTAATGTTCTTGGAAGAGCCATCATCACGAGTCAGAACTTGGACATTATCCTCCTGTATCTTACGAGTCTTTTCCACAATATGTTCATTGGGATTCGCAACAGCATTTTTGAAAAAAGCATCCCACTCTGTGTCTGAAAACTGATAATTATTCAGTTCCTCTAATTTTTTACGGAGATTGGAAATCAGATCTTTCTCCGTGTGAATAGGCAGATACTCATATCCCTGTTCGCAGAGCAGACGGATAAATTCCTGTTCCAGTTCTGCTTCGCTCTGGTAACTGTCAGAACGTTTTTTCACTGGCTCATATTCTGTGACAACGGTGTTCTCCGATGTCTCCGCTACAATATTAAAGTATGGCACATCCTCGCCTCCTTACTTTGGTAATTCTTTAAAAGATAACAGCTTATCCCTGTAATATTCATATTGCTTCTGACGTGCTTCGATTTCTGCCGGAAGTCCTGTGGATAGATCATTGCAAAGAATGTCAAAACGATCGAGAATTTCTGTGATTTTTTTCTGCTCCTTGACCGTTGGAATAGCAATTAAAATATTTAAAATATCTGCTTTCCGTAAATTTGTTTGATCTGCTCCGTTATCATATCTTAACAACTGTGGATTGCGGCTTAATATATAATACAAATATTTTGTAGTAACCAAATCTGGTCTGCTAACTGTAAATGCTCCAATTCTCTGATTAAGAGTATATTTATCGTCTTCATCAACTAAATAACATTTCGCCAACGCACGACCATTTGGTAAATCACTCATAACCATCAGAATATCATTCACATATAATGGACAAATCTGTTCATCCGCATATTTTTTCACTTGTCCATCAGTAGAAATAAACTTAGAATTTACAACAATATATTTTCCATCAGATACAATATTTTTTTCATGTCCTTTCCCATTTCTGAAATCAACAATATAATCAAGACTAACGGTTGCATATCCAAACACATACTGAATAAGCTTAATTGCGCTCAGCTCTGTCTGTCTGTCTGTCTGTCTGTCTGTCTGTCTGTCTGTCTGTCTGTCTGTCATGAGCATGTTGCCTGTTTCAGCAAATGTCAAGAGCAAATCACGATAATATTCATATTGCTTCTGGCGTGTTTCAATTTCGGCTGGCAAACCAATATTCAGGTCAGTGCAGATGGATTCAAAATTATCAAGTACATTAACAATCCTTTTCTGCACATCCAATGCTGGAATAGGAACGGGAAATTGATTTAGCATCGGTCTCCGAATAGATGCTACCGACCCCTGAAACATAGTTTTCTGTATATATGGTAAAAATGCTGATCTCATATAATGAAAATAATACCTCGGTAATACATCTGGAGTATTTATATGAATTCGGTATGCTCTTTGATGCAAAGCATATTTTCCTTCAACATAATGAAATACCTTTCCTACACCGACCCCATCGCCAGCAGTAATAATCGCAGTTTCATCATATTCATATTCATTTTTTCGCAACGGTTCCTGTGAGCGGACATAAAAAGGATATTTACCTTCTTCAATTCCTTCATTAGTGTTACTACTACCAGTACCAATATCAGCAATATCAGCTAACGGAACAATTTTAACATTGTTGCAAAATGTCAACAGTTTATTACGATAAAATTCATACTGTTTCTTCCGAGCTGTAAGCTCGGCTGTAAGCTCGGCTGTAAGCTCGGCTGTAAGTAACGTGAAAGAGTCCAACACGCGGACTATTTCACGTTGTACCTCCAGAGGAGGTACAGGGAGTTTAACCTTATTAAGTACTCTTTGTGTTAGACTTGGTACACCACCAGCCGTATTATATTGTTCCAAATGTTCTTTCTGCAAGCAAAAATATACATATCTTGGGATCACCTGTTTTGTATCAATTTCTGTATAGAATATCGTATCTACATTCCAAAATGGTTCTTCTACGTAGTACAATTTATCAATAGAGCCCTTTCTCGGAATCAATACAGATGGTTTATTGTATAGATAGTCCGATACATACGTCATAATTCCACCAGAACCATACACTGGGTACTTACCTTCTGTAAGGCTCTTATAGTCTTTGCCATTTTTAATTGTCAATATATCTTTTAATTCTCTATATTCCACACCATTAGGGCAAAACTCAGTAATCAATTCATCTAATCTGCTCATCGCATCATCTCCGTTATTTGTTCATGTGAATAGTCCTCAACTTGCTTTCTTAGTATATATTCATCACTTGTTGTGTATTTATCATCATATTTCATCTTTGCAATTGGGGAAAAATAATAGCCATAGCCTTCCAATATCGGACTAAAATCACTTGTAACCGCACAAGTCACCCTTGCTGTGTTCTTTCCTTTATAATCGCCCAAACGTAATGCTACCTCACGAAGTGAAAGTTTTTTAAATCCTTGTTCAAAAAATAAAAAGCAAATGCCTCCCTCTTTGGCTTCTGAATAATATGCGAGACAATCTGGCTTTTCACGTCCTATTTTATCAATAAATTCTTTTTCGCTACGAGTCAATTCCTCATAGTTACCGACTTTTTTCAATATTTTATCAAAACCAAAATGAACTCCATCAATTATCCGAATATTTTCAGCCGGATAAATTGTAGGAATAAAACTGCTCCCATCATCATATGCCCAAAATGTCAAAATATTATTACTTGATCCCCACTTTTTTATTTCTGCCCTTGCCGTTTGTGGACTGTCTGCCCAATATGACAGTTTTTGTCCGGGAAAGAGATTTGAATACCTATTATCTTTTCTACTTAATCTAAGATTCCCACTATGAAGTTCACTTACTGTTTTTCCATAATAACTATCGTTAAATTCAAGACATCTAAAGAAATTAAAATCGTGTGATTCTATTATCGGCAATTCCCCATGTTTCCACATATCCATTCCCCAATATTGATTCGGAAAAAATTCTCCCATAAATTACACCTCAATTTCTGCGATAATTTTATCAATCTCATCACGAAGTACCTGCTCACGAGCAACAATTTCTTTGATTTCCGCATTCAACTTCACAATATCAATTTTCTCTCTGGTATCTTCGGCTTCAACATATGTAGACACAGACAAATTATAATCATTTCCGGATACTTCCTCATAACTAGCCAGATGTGCAAAATGCTCCACTTCTTCACGCTTTGCAAACACATCCACGATCCGGTCGATATTCTCTGGGGTCAGTTTATTATTGTTGGTAACCTTCACGCATTCGCTTGTAGCATCAATAAACAGAGTCTTATTATCTGTCTTGTTCTTTTTCATCACCACAATACAAGTTGCAATCGAAGTACCAAAGAACAGATTACTCGGCAACTGAATAATACAATCCACATAGTTATTGTCCACAAGATATTTACGGATTTTCTGCTCTGCACCACCACGATACATAATTCCCGGAAAGCATACAATGGCAGCAGTTCCATTAGACGCAAGCCACGATAAACTGTGCATAATAAATGCCATGTCAGCCTTACTTTTCGGTGCAAGCACTCCGGCAGGAGAAAATCTCGGATCATTAATCAACAATGGATTATCTGTTCCTGCCCATTTTATAGAATATGGTGGATTGGATACTATTAATTCAAACGGTTCATCGTCCCAGTGCTGTGGTGCAAGCAATGTATCTTCACAGGCAATATTGAATTTATCGAATCCAACATCATGCAAAAACATATTGATACGACACAAGTTGTAGGTTGTGATATTGATTTCCTGACCGTAAAATCCATTACGGATAGCATCCTTGCCAAGAATTTTCTCAGCCTTCAGAAGCAATGAACCAGAACCGCAAGCTGGATCATATACTTTATTGATTTCTGTTTTTCCTACAGTACCAAGTCGTGTGAGTAATTCAGACACATCTGCCGGAGTAAAGAATTCCCCACCAGATTTTCCAGCGTTCGATGCGTACATGGTCATAAGGTACTCATATGCATCACCAAAGGCATCAATGGAATGGTCTTTCACATCTCCCAGATTCATTTCACCCACGCCATTCAGAAGTTTTACGAGTTTTTCATTACGTTTTGCAACTGTAGCACCTAATTTATTACTGTTTACATCATAATCATCGAATAATCCGGCAAAATCGCTTTCCGACTCGCTTCCTTGTGCAGATTCCTCTATATGTCGGAACACACGCTCCAATGTTTCATTTAAATTTTCATCATTTGCAGCATCCGCACGTACATTGCAAAACAACTCACTCGGCAGAATGAAGAATCCTTTTTCTTCTACCAATCCTTCTCTTGCTTCTTCTGCATCCTCATCTGATATTTTTGCAAAATCAAATCTGATGTTACCTGCATCAGCCTCACCACTGTTTATATAATTACACAAGTTCTCGGAAATATAGCGATAGAACATTGTGCCAAGAACATAATTTTTAAAATCCCAACCATCGACTGCTCCACGCAGCTCATCTGCAATCGCCCATATTGCACGGTGCAATTCATCACGTTCCTGTTCCTTTTTGGTATCAACCATTCTCTTTTCCTCCGTTATCCTCTGGTATAAATTCCAGAATATCGTCAACGCCACAGTTTAAAACTCGACATATACTCTCCACGCTTTCGAGGGAAATATACCCATTACGTTTCAGCCGTGTGATGATATTTGCAGAGAAGCCAGCCTCCTGCTGCAACTGTGCATTTGTCATATCTTTTTCTATCAGTAAATGGAATAATTTTTTGTAACTGACTGCCATGTCATCCCTCCATTAATTCTTAACAGATGTAGGTAAAGTATATCACGAAAAAGTGAATTTTTCAATCTGTACAAAAAGAAATCACTCCGTCTCGAAACCCAGAAACGAAGTGATTACACACAATTTTCTATATTTTCGGCTCTAAAACTTCATTCGTAGCAATACCGTAGTATCGTGCCTTTTTATATGCCTTGATTTGCCCCAATACCGCCCAATGTTGCGGAAATATGCAACCTACACGTTTATCCTGCCGTGGCAAATAAATAATCCTCTAATCATCTATGTGTTTCTTCTTATTCGCGGCATATCATATGACCGTACGCTCTTTCTGGTAAATCCACTCTGCTCTTGAAGCCATAAGTATAAAATCCTCTCCAAACATTTGAATCAGTAAATATCTCAACCTCGCTTCTATGGTCAGTAAATTTCTTGCTATAACTCCATCCTTACACCTTCTCCGCCATCATGTACAGCATTTCTTCTGTCTCTTTCCATCCCAGGCAGGGATCAGTGATGGATTTTCCATAGATATGATCCTCGCCAATATCCTGTCTTCCTTCTACGAGATAACTCTCTACCATGACACCTTTCACTAATTTCTTCAGTTCAGGATTATAGCTGCGGCTATGAAGGACCTCGCTTATGATTCTTGGCTGCTCTTGGAACTGTTTGCCTGAATTAGAATGATTTGTATCGATGATAACAGCTGGATTTTTCAGTTCTTGCTTCAGATACATTTCTTTCAGCCGCACTAAATCTTCATAATGGTAGTTGGGAATATTTTTTCCATATTTATCTACGCCGCCTCTTAGGATCGTATGCGCCAAAGGATTCCCAGATGTATTTACATCACAGCCCCGGTAGATAAAGCGGTGCGGATGCTGAGCGGCGATTACAGAATTCAACATAACAGACAAATCTCCGCTGGTAGGATTTTTCATTCCTACGGGGATATCCATTCCGCTGGCAGTAAGCCGGTGCTGCTGATTTTCTACCGAGCGTGCTCCAATCGCTTCATACGACAGTACATCGTCTAAGTAGCTTCTGTTCTCCGGATACAGCATTTCATCCGCAGAAGAAAGTCCGGTTTCTCTAAGCACGCGGATATGCAGTTTTCGGATAGCTATGATGCCGGCAAGCAGATCCGGCGCCTTATCCGGATCAGGCTGATGCAGCATTCCCTTATATCCCTCCCCGGTAGTCCGTGGCTTGTTTGTATACACTCTCGGTATGATCAATAATTTGTCGGATACCTTATCCGATACGTTTTTCAAACGCTCTGTATATTCACACACAGAATCTTCATTATCTGCGGAACAAGGGCCGATGATCACAAGGAAACGATCTGACTCTCCTGTGAAGACCTTCTGTATCTCCTTGTCTCTTTCTTCCTTTCTTTTTCGCAGTTCTTCCGGCAGCGGATATTCTTTTTTTAATGTATCCGGCAGCGGCAGTTCATGGTTTAATTGTATAGACATTCTTCTTCCTCTCCTTTTCTGCGCAGTCTTAAATAATAAATCCTAAGTTTTTCTATCAATCTTGTCAAATAACGTAAAACCGGCTCCGTAGCAATTGCGAATACGACAAACAACATAACGCATTTTGTCGACATCCCCGTGATCGCAAATAAATCATTGAGATAAAAACTACAGAATAAAAGCCCTGCTATAGATCCTGCAAAAATAGCGACACGCAGTTTGTTCATCGGCGCACTGATCGTATACAGGATCATAAAACCGACAATTGCAAGAAGCATGGTCGCCGCGGTAGAAATATCGGTCGTATTCACGCCAAAGGTCTCACCAAAGATGACCAGCGCACCCACCGCAAGTGCATCTGTAAGCGCCGCCGGCAGTGCTTTCAAAAAGACATTCGTCAAAAATTTTCCTTTTATGATATTTTTGTTTGGTTCCAGCGCCAGGAAAAATGCTGGGATCCCAATCGTAAATGTACTGATCAAGGAAACCTGTGATGGTTCCAGTGGATAGGTAAACATAAATACAACCGATAAGAGGCTTAACAAAAAGGAAAAAATATTCTTTACCAGGAATAAACTAGCAGAGCGCTGGATATTATTTACCACTCTTCGCCCCTCTAAAACGACTTGCGGCATACAGGAAAAATCAGATTCCAGCAAAACTAACTGGGATGCCTGCGCTGCCGCCTCGCTTCCAGATGCCATTGCAATACTGCAGTCTGCATCTTTAAGCGCAAGGACATCATTTACTCCATCCCCTGTCATTGCAACAGTACGCCCCGCTTCTTTTAACACCTGTACAAACTGCCGCTTCTGGTTCGGTGTCACTCTTCCAAATACCGTATTATGCAGGACAGCCTCTTTCAGCTGTTCCGGCGTTTTCAGAGAAGAAGCGTCTATAAACTGTTCTGCCCCGACGATCCCTGCCTGTTTTGCGACTTCCGAAACGGTCACCGGATTGTCGCCGGAGATCACCTTGATCTCTACTCCCTGCTCCGCAAAATATCGGAAGGTCTCCTGTGCAGCTTCCCGGATCGGATTAGCGAGCAAAAGATATGCCAGCGGTACGATGCCGTGATGGAGCGCTTTCCCGTCTATCTCTTCATCATAACTTCCAAAGACAAGTACTCTGGCTCCTTTCGAAGCATAACTTAGTATCTTCTCTTCATATTCCGGATACTTTTCTCTTAACACAAATTCCGGAGCGCCAAGTACATAAGCGCCTTCCCGAAAAGTCACACTGCTATATTTTGTAGCAGAAGAAAAGCCCGTTTTCGATACAACTTCTCTGCCCGAAGCCGCCGGAAAATATGCCTTCACTGCTTCCATCGTGATATTATCGCTGCTCATCGCTGCCGCAAAATCTCCTATCAGCAATGAAAGTCCGCCGTCTTCTTTTTCTTCATATTCTTCAGCAGGTATCATTTCCTGTACCTTCATCGTATTTTCTGTGATAGTACCCGTCTTATCCACACAGAGGACATTGACTCTTGCAAGCGTTTCTATACATTTCATATCATGCAGGAGCACTTTTTTCTGTGCAAGACGGATAGAACTTACCGCAAGCGCCACGCTGGCGAGTAAGTATAATCCTTCCGGAATCATCCCAATGATCGCGGCGATCATAGAAGTCACACTGGAACGAAAACCTTCTCCCTGCAGAAAAAATGCCTGTCCAAACAATACCAGGCCAATTGGGATAATGGCGATTCCGACACATTTTACCAACTTATCAAGGGAACGGATCATCTCAGATTGTTCGCCTTCCTGCATCTCTTTTGCCTGTATCGTCAGCTTTGAAATATACGAATCTGCCCCTACTTTTTCCAAGCGGGCATGGCACTGTCCGGAAACGATAAAACTGCCGGACATTAATGTATCGCCTCTTCTTTTTGTAATCTCATCGGATTCCCCTGTCAGAAGCGACTCATTCACCTGCACCTCTCCGGCGCATACTTCTGCGTCCGCACACACCTGATTGCCGGCACGAAAAATAACAATATCGTCCAGTACCAATTCTTCAGCATCAATCGTCCATGTTTTCCCATCTCTGACCACAAGAGCATGAGGCGCATTTAACATTGTCATCTTATCCAGAACTTTCTTCGCCCGTATCTCCTGTATGATACCGATCAGTGTGTTGGAAATGATGACCGGCAAAAAGGTCAGATCCCTAAAAGACCCTACAATACATAAAAGCACTGCCAGAATCGTAAAAATCAAGTTAAAATAGGTAAATGTATTTTCATGAATGATTTCTTTTGTCGTTTTAGACGGCGGATCGACTGCTTTGTTTGTCCAGCCGTGCAGCCTGTGTTCCTGTACTTGCGCGCTTGTAAGTCCCACTCTATATTCTGGAGAGTAACGGGTTGTCGGGATCCTTCTGTCCTTTTTTTCTTCTTCCTTTATCTTCTGTTTTTTGCTCATGTATAATTTCCCTTCTTTCCGAAGTATTCTGCCGTTTTTATTTCTATTTCCTTGTTATTCTAACACAATAACTCCTTGTTTTCTATGGCCTTTTCCCTTATAATAATACAGGTATTTAATAAAATACAAGTATAGATAAAAAGTTGGGTTATAAGTATGAGATTAAGAAGTAAATTAGCTATCAAATGTGCAAAAGGGACGAGCACTCTGATCAAAAAATTAAATCGAGGAAGCGGCGTAACACTTCCCGGATACGTTGCCCGTCTTATCGACCCGGATATTTTAACCGAATTATCCGGTCAGATCCGTGAAAAAATCATTGTCACAATGGGAACAAACGGAAAAACTACCACCAATGCAATCCTTTATCAGGCATTAAAAGCAGAAGATAAAAAGGTCATCATCAATCGCACTGGAGCGAATATGCTAAATGGAATTATTTCTGCCTTTGTGCTCTCTACAGACCGCCACGGTCTGCTGGACGCAGACTATGCCTGTATCGAAGTAGATGAGATTGCCTCTGTGGGCGTTTTGCCAAAGCTCAAGCCAGACTGCGCCCTCCTGACAAATATCTCCAGAGACCAGCTGGATCGTTTCGGTGAAGTAGACATCACCTACAACAAATTGTTGACTGCCGTAACAAGTGTTCCAGACACCACGCTGATCATCAACTGTGACGATATCCTCTCCTATTCTCTTGCAGAAAAGAGTGGGAACCCCTTTGTCACATATGGCATCAATGAACAGATTTTTGACGATATTTCCCGTTCCGAAATACGAGAAAGTATTTTCTGCCGTAACTGTGGAAAGAAACTGCACTATGATTTTTTCCACTATGGACAGCTTGGCATCTATCATTGCGCAAACTGCGGATGGAAGCGTCCCGTACCAGATCACACTGCTGAAAATATTGTTTTCCATGATGAAATATATTCTTTTGATATGGATGGGCTCTCTATTCATTCCACTGTACGGACACCTTACAATATATATAATACCCTCTCTGCCTATACGGCATTGAAGACTCTAGGGGCAGGCTATCAAGATTTTAAATCTATGATCGAAGCGTTTGACTATGGTAATAACCGTGAGAGTATTTTTACCATCAAAGGAGCCCGGGTACAGCTTCATCTTGCCAAAAATCCAATCGGTTTCCAGCAGAAGGTATCTCTTGTATTAAAAGATGATAAGCCAAAAGACATCATCATACAGATAAACGATACTTACCAAGATGGAGAGGATATTTCTTGGTTGTGGGACGTAGACTTTCAATATCTTTGTAACAGCCATGCGCAGTCTATTACGACTGCAGGTACCCGCAGGCACGATATGGGACTTCGTTTGAAGTATGAAGGCATTCCCTGTGACTCTACTACGGATCTGCGTACCGCTATTTTAGACCGTGCAGAAAACGGTACAAAAAATCTCTATGTGATCGTAAATTATTCCGGTCTCTACCGGACGAACCATTTGCTCACTGCTCTGGAAAAAGAAACGGAAGGAGGCGCACTTTCATGAAACTGACAATTGGACACTTATATCCTGATCTGTTGAATCTATACGGTGATCGGGGAAATATCCAATGTTTCCGCAAACGCCTTGAATGGCGCGGCATAGAAGCAGAAGTCATCCCTTTTCTGTCCGGAGATCCGATCGACTTTCAAAATCTTGACATCGTCCTCTTAGGCGGAGGTTCTGATCGGGAACAAGAAATCGTCTGCAATTATTTACTAGATATCCGGGATGACTTCCAGAAATTCGTAGAAGATAACGGCGTTGTTCTGGCTGTCTGCGGCGGCTATCAGCTTCTTGGAAAATATTACAAAACAGATAAAAAGACGATCCAGGGACTTTCTATTCTGGATATTACCACAGAATGGCAGCCTGAACGTCTGATACGAAATATCGTTCTTAACAGTCCTCTGTTTGATACGCCTGTAGTAGGTTTTGAAAATCACGGAGGCCGCACATATATCAAAGATCATACACCTTTCGGAAAAGTCTTCTATGGCCTGGGGAATACCGGAAAATCCGGTTATGAGGGAGTTGTCTATAAAAATGTGATCGCCACTTACCTGCACGGTCCTCTACTCCCTAAAAACCCGCATGTATGCGATTATCTGCTGGAACGAGCGCTAAAACGCAAATACGGTCCCGATGTAACACTTTCTCCTCTGCCGGATGAACTCGAACATGCTGCCAATCAATATATCGTAGACAGATACAGTGATAAAAAGTATGTCTTAAAAGAAACCATTAAACGGCATACGTAAAAAGCAACCGCCGTCACTTCTTCGTGACGGCGGTCTATTTCTTATATTTGTTCTTTCTTCTCCAATATTTCCATGAATTCCTCTCCTGTTATCGTTTCTTTCTCATACAGGTATTTCGCAAGTTCATGGAGTTTTCCTTCATTTTCTTTCAGCAGATGCATTGCCTTGTCGTAAGCATCTTTGACCGTCTGTATCACCATCTCATCAATCGTCTTCGCTGTTTCCGGCGCACAACTTAAACTGCTGTCCCCGCCCAGATATGGATTGACATCTGTTTCCAGTGCCACCATGCCAAAATATTCCGACATTCCATATTTTGTGACCATTGCTCTGGCCAGCTTTGTTGCCTGCTCAATGTCATTTGATGCACCCGTAGTGATAGAGTGAAAGATCAAATCTTCTGCGCATCTTCCTCCTGTCAGCGTAGCAATACGGTTTTGTATTTCTTCCTTTGACATCAGATTGCGCTCTCCTTCTTCTACCTGCATTGTATATCCTAAAGCACCGGAAGTACGGGGAATGATCGTAATCTTTGTTACCGGCGCGGAATGAGACTGCAGGGCAGCCACAAGAGCATGGCCGATCTCATGATAGGAGACAATCAGCTTTTCTTTCGTAGAAAGCACTTTATTCTTCTTTTGGTATCCTGCAATGACTACTTCTATACTCTCCTCCAGGTCTGCCTGGGTCACATATTTTCTATTTTCCCTGACAGCCCGCAGCGCAGCTTCATTGATCATATTAGCAAGTTCTGCGCCGGAAGCACCGGAAGCGGCACGCGCAATAGCATTAAAGTCTACATTATCGCCAATCTTGATCTTCTTTGCATGCACTTTCAGTATTTCTTCCCGGCCTTTTAGATCCGGAAGTTCTACAGGTATCCGGCGGTCAAATCTCCCCGGTCGCAACAATGCCGGATCTAATGTATCCGGACGGTTTGTAGCCGCAAGGATAACCACCCCTTTTGAAGCATCAAAACCATCCATCTCTGTCAGCAGTTGATTCAAAGTCTGTTCTCGTTCATCATTTCCGCCAAATCCCTGGTTATCGCGTTTCTTCCCAATTGTATCGATCTCATCAATAAAGACAATACAGGGAGCCTTTTCATTCGCCTGTTTGAACAGATCCCGCACCTTGGAAGCACCCATTCCTACAAACATCTCTACAAATTCAGAACCGGATATGGAGAAAAACGGAACGTTTGCTTCTCCGGCCACCGCTTTTGCCAGAAGTGTTTTTCCTGTTCCCGGAGGTCCTACGAGAAGGGCTCCTTTGGGACAGGTTGCCCCAATTTCCTGATATTTCTGCGGATTATGCAGGAAATCCACAATCTCCGTCAGCAACTCCTTAGCCTCATCCTCTCCCGCCACATCATCAAATTTTATGCCAGTTGTAGATGCCACATATACCTTTGCGTTACTCTTTCCAAACTGCATGAACGGATTGCCTGCACCGCCTCCGCCCATTTTTTTCATCATCTGGCGTGCAAGCAGCTGCCCTAATCCCCAGAATATCAGAAGTGGAACGATCCAGGTAAGGATAAAACTCAAAATCGGATTCATCTCTTCCTTCACAACTCTGCCAAAAGAACAGCCTGAATCATACAGGCGGTCCACTAATTCAGGATCGTCAAATGTCGTTGTTTCATAGTATTTTGGCTCTTTACTTTTATCTGTAAAATAAATGTTTTCATTTTCAATCTGTACTTTGGATACTTTTTGATTTTCCACCATCTTTAAAAAAGTACCATAATCTACCGTCTCCACTGACTGTCCCATAAATTTAGGAAAAATAAGGGCGTTTAAAAGGATCAGGACAGCCAGAGCGATCAAATAATATATATATAAGGGCCTCTTTGGCTTCTTTACTTGCTGCATTTTATTTCCTCCTTTTTCTCTTATCTGCAATTTACTTGAAAAGCGCTGCCCTCACTGCTTTCAAAATTTGAACGATCGGAATGTTCAAAGCTGCAAGTCCATATACTGTGAACAGCTGGGTCATAGTCAATGTCTGCACCTTAAAGATACTGTGCAGTCCCGGGATCATGACAACACTGGTAATCAGCGCAATACCAAGGACAAATGCACCGATCAAATAAATATTGTTTCCTACCGCTTTTGTAAAGACAACCGGTTTATCTGATTTACAGTTAAATCCGTGGAACAGTCTTGCGCAGCATAATGTTGCAAATGCCATCGTACTTGCAAGTAATGCGTTTCCGCCCTGATTATAACCGATCATAAAGGCAATCATTGTAGTTACACCGATCGATAACCCTTCGATTCCTACTTTTAACAGAAATTCTTTTGTCAAAATAGATTCATTCAGCGGTCTTGGTTTTTCTTTCATCACATCTTTTGTATGAGGCTCCAGTCCCAATGCGATCGCCGGAAGACTGTCTGTCAGGAGATTGATGAACAATAAATGTACAGGCGCGAACGGTACCGGCAGCGCCGCAATAGAGGCATACAGTACGGCCAGAATAGCGCCAAAATTCCCTGACAGCAAAAACTGGATAGCGCTTTTGATATTACGGTAAAGATTTCTTCCATTTTCCACTGCTTTTACGATCGTAGCAAAATTGTCATCTGTCAGCACCATTGCCGCAGCGTCCTTGGAAACTTCACTTCCTGTGATACCCATCGCTACACCTATGTCTGCCTGCTTAAGCGCCGGGGCGTCATTGACACCGTCGCCTGTCATAGAGACGATATTCCCTTTATCCTGCCATGCTCTGACGATTCGTATTTTATGTTCCGGTGATACACGTGCATATACAGAGATACCTTCCACAAAATCTTTCAGTTCTTCATCTGAAAGAGAATCAATCTCTGCGCCTTCACAGGCTTCCGATTCCTGTTCCAGGATCCCGATTCTCTTCGCGATTGCCGCAGCCGTTACTTTATGATCGCCTGTTATCATAATAGGACGGATACCTGCGCTCTTACATTCAGCTACCGCAGCCTTTGACTCCTCTCTCGGCGGATCCATCATAGCGACAAGGCCTAAAAATGTCAATCCATATTCATCTTCCAGTGATAATTCCAATTCATCTGAAACTATTTTATAGGCAAATCCCAATACTCTTAATCCGGATCTGGAAAAAGCCTGGTTCTGCTCCTCGATCTTTTTTTTGTCCTCTTCGGTGATAGGACGTATTTCAGCGCCGATCTGGATCTGCTCCATGCGTCCCATCAATACATCTACGGCCCCTTTCACAAGCATCGTCGGTTTTCCTTCCATCGTATGCTTGGTGGACATCAGTTTTCTGTCACTGTCAAATGGGTTCTCACTTTCACGAGGATATTTTTCTCTTACATCTTCCGGACAGACTCCCAGACGAGTGCCAAGATTGATCAGCGCAGTCTCCGTTGGATCACCGATTTCCACGCCATCTATATTAGTAGAATCATTACAGAGGATACTAGCCAGAAGCAGCCTGCTATGTGAAAGATTCTGTGTATTGATCTCATCCGCCGCCACACAAGTCTCATCTACATAATAATCCTCCACTGTCATTTTATTCTGTGTCAAAGTTCCAGTCTTGTCAGAACAGATGATAGACACACTGCCCAGACCTTCCACTGCCTGCAGTTTTCGTATGATCGCATGTTCCTTTGCCATTTTCTGTGTGCCAAAAGAAAGGACGATCGTGACGATTGAGCTTAATGCCTCTGGAATCGCCGCTACTGCGAGAGCTACCGCGAATAAGAAAGCATCCCCGATATTGTCTCCTCTAAATACACTGATGCCAAACAAGATTCCACAGAAGACTAATATCAATATAGAAAGTTTCTGCCCGAATTGATCCAGATTGATCTGTAACGGCGTTCTCTTCTCTGATGTCGTCT
This sequence comes from Mediterraneibacter sp. ICN-202921, assembly GCF_037890075.1. Classification (NCBI taxonomy): domain Bacteria; kingdom Bacillati; phylum Bacillota; class Clostridia; order Lachnospirales; family Lachnospiraceae; genus Mediterraneibacter; species Mediterraneibacter sp. ICN-202921. Next base: position 236,055 of record NZ_JBBKBE010000001.1, read on the forward strand.
TTAATAGGCTTGCAATCTTTCCTACCTCTGTCTGCATGCCTATATCTGTTACTACAAAGGAGGCTCTTCCATATGTGACAAAACTTCCAGAATATACCATGTTTGTTCTGTCTCCAAGCGGCACTTCTCCTTGTATAGGTTCGATCGTTTTGTCAACGCCAAGGCTTTCTCCTGTCAGTGCACTTTCATCCACCTTCAGACTGGCTGATTCTAACAGACGTCCATCAGCCGGAATATAGTCTCCTGCGTCGAGCATGACTCTATCTCCTACCGTCACCTCCGCAGACGGGATCTGAATGACATTCCCATCTCTTAATACTTTTGCTTCTGGTCCGGAAAGCTTTTTCAAACTCGCAAGAGACTGCTCTGCCTTTACAGTCTGTACCGTTCCCAAAACAGCATTCATTGTGATAACGATCAAAATAACCGCTGTACTCTCTATATCTCCCAGAAATCCGGATACGATCGCAGCTATGATCAATATGATGACAAGAAAATCTTTATACTGCTCTAAAAAAATCTGAAGCGTCGTCTTCTTTTTCCCCTCTACCAATTCATTTGGTCCGTATTTTTCCTGATGTTCTTTTACCTGACTGTCGCTAAGCGGCTCTGTCTGCCCGTTTATGTCTTGTAGAGTTTCCTCTCCCGACAACTGATAATATTTTTTCATCATGAAACCTCCTTTTCTTCTGAAAAAAGTATGGGAAGCAATACTTTTATGACTCAACACAGCGTGTTATTTGCTATGGCATATAAAAAATGAGACTTTCATTGCATACTTAAACGCAATAAAAGTCTCACTGTTTAATCACGATACGGATGAATACTCATCGTATTGACGACATCGCAAACGTTTTTATAAACGCCAGTTACTCCCTTTTACAAAAGATACTATAATGCATTTTTTATCTTCTGTCAATTCTGTTTACAATATTTTCATAATCTCAGACAGTGGAACCTATCTTAATTTATATGATCAGTATTTCCTCATATCAAAAATTTAAACCGTATTCTACACGATCCCCTGTGCATTCATAGCATCTACTACTTTTTCAAAACCAGCAATATTCGCACCGATCACATAGTTTCCTTTGAAACCATATCTCTCAGCCGCCTCTGCTATATTGTGGCAGATGTCCACCATGATCCGCTGCAGTCTGTTGTCTACTTCCTCAAATGACCAGCTTAATCTTTCACTATTCTGTGACATTTCTAAAGCAGAAGTTGCCACACCTCCTGCATTTGCAGCTTTCCCCGGTGCAAACAGAACGCCGTTCTCCTGCAGATACTCTGTCGCTTCCAGCGTAGTCGGCATATTTGCTCCCTCCGCTACTGCGATACATCCATTTGCCACAAGCATCTTTGCATCTTCAAGCAGCAGTTCATTCTGCGTTGCACATGGAAGAGCGATATCCACTTTCACTGACCACACGCCTCTTCCTTCATGATATTGTGCATTCGGACGGTAGTTTTTATATTCTGTCAGTCTTTCTCTCTTAATTTCTTTAATCTCTTTTAATGCCTCTACATCAATCCCTTCCGGATCATACACCCAGCCGTTTGAATCGCTTACTGTCACAACCTTCGCACCCATCTGCTGTGCCTTTTGGGTAGCATAAATGGCAACGTTTCCGGAGCCGGATACGGCAATCCTCTTGCCCTTGATATCCTGTCCATTTAATTTTAACATTTCTTCTGTCAGATATAAAAGTCCGTATCCTGTCGCCTCTGTACGTGCCAGTGAGCCTCCGTAACTCAATCCTTTGCCTGTAAGAACTCCTTCAGAAAGCCCGCGTATACGTTTATATTGCCCATACATGTAACCGATCTCTCTGGCTCCTGTTCCGATATCTCCTGCCGGTACATCTGTATCTGCTCCAATATATTTACATAATTCTGTCATAAAACTCTGGCAAAATGCCATTACTTCCCGATCTGATTTTCCTTTTGGATCAAAATCTGACCCTCCTTTTCCTCCACCGATCGGAAGTCCTGTCAGAGAGTTCTTGAAAATCTGCTCAAATCCCAAGAATTTTATAATACCAAGGTTCACGGATGGATGCAGACGAAGTCCTCCTTTGTATGGTCCGATCGCGCTGTTGAACTGTACACGGTACCCAGTATTTACCTGTACTTGTCCATTGTCATCTACCCACGGCACACGGAATTTCAACTGCCTTTCAGGCTCTGTCATTCTCTCTAAGAGAGCATCTCTACGGAATTGTTCTTCATTTGCCTCTACAACGACACGCAACGATTCTAAAACTTCTTTTACCGCTTGATGAAATTCCGGCTCTGCCGGATTCTTTTTTACAACTAAATCAATTACTTCATCTACATATGACATCCCTATTTACCTCCTAAATATACAAAATAGCCGGCAGACAATGCTGCCTGCTATCTGTGACAGAATCATCTACTCGTCTATTCTATAAGGTAAATGCAATTTTGTCAACAATAAATTTCATTTATTTTATAACTTTATCACTTCATTCAGATAAAATATATATGATTTTTTTGTGATTTTCTATTATTTTTCATAGAAAATCGCCTTATGCAAAACTCAGAACTCATTCCTCTTACAAATTATTTTTGCAGGAATTGAATTTCATTTATTCATTTTTGTTTTTATTTTTATACAATTTTTCTTCTTTCCTTATAAGCGATCGTCAAAAAATCTATGAAATATACGAACAAAATAAGAAGACCTGCCTTTTCTCCTATACTGCGCGGTATTCCATCTACGATCCGTTCTACCATACTGTGCAGGATCCCAAACAAGACCAATGTATAAACACCCCATGCAATGGTGCTTTCCAGGCACAAGATCCCTTTATAATTAAAAGGTTTATCTTTGTAATCCCACCAGATCTCTCCAAAGATTTTCTGCATGATCTTCGCCGTCACCCACTCGATAAAAGTCGCAAGCGCTGCTCCCAACACGAAAAGCAGCAGTTTATTATGACTGTAAGGATACAACACAAAATAAACCGTTAAAGCCCCCACCCCATATATGGGGCAAAAAGGACCTCTTGAAAAGCCCCGGTTCGTCCATTTCCTGTTGCAGATCGACATATAGATAGATTCTACGATCCATCCGAGTACACTGTATGTAAGGAACCACATAACGATATGATAAACATCCCTTCCAAAAATGACCCCATTCCACATAATATTCCTTCCTTCTCCCTTAGAGCAGGTAAAGCCGCTCTTAAGGGCCTATCATGATACAAAAATAGAGTGTTGGATCACAACACTCTATTTATCTGCACATCATTAATTATATTTACGTTTTCTAGCGGCTTCAGATTTTTTCTTACGTCTAACGCTTGGTTTTTCGTAATGTTCTCTTTTACGAATCTCCTGCTGAATGCCTGCCTTTGCACAGTTTCTTTTGAATCTGCGTAAAGCACTATCTAACGTCTCGTTTTCTTTCACGATTACATTCGACATAGTCTCACACCTAACCTCCCCTCCAGCCTTGTATTGTGCATCATACGACTGTTCGGGTATATTTATTGCACTACACAAGATTATATCATATTTTTCAGTTCCGTCAACTGTTTTCCTTCAAAAAACTTAAGAAACCTGACTTTTTAGTACTTCTGTTGCTTTTGAAAGGGCTTCCTCAATCCCAGCAGGATTTTTGCCGCCTGCCTGCGCCATATTCGGACGACCGCCTCCGCCTCCACCGACAAGACCTGCGATCGCCTTCACCAGATTGCCGGCATGGGCGCCTTGCTTCATTGCGCCTTCTGTAGCTGTTGCCATCAAGCTGACCTTATTCTCCGCGCCGGATGCAAGTACAACCACTCCTTCACCCAGTTTTTCTTTCAACTGGTCTCCCAACTCTCTTAAGCCATTCATATCCACGCCGTCTATCTTAGCGGCAAGAAGTTTTACCCCGCCTATCTCTGTCACTTTATCCAGAATATCGCCGGCAGCACTCTGCGCAATCTTGCTCTTTAAACCTTCCACTTCAGCATGGAGCGCCTTATTTTCCGAAATCATATGCGTGATCTTTTCGGCAAGATTTTCCGGCGTTGCCTTTATCAGAAGCGCTGCTTCTTTCAGCTTTTTCTCCAGTCTGTCATAATACTCCATCAGCCCGTTTGACGTGAGCGCCTCTATCCTTCTTACACCCGCCGCTACGCCGGTTTCTGAAATAATCTTGAAAGACATGATCTCGCTGGTATTTTTTACATGGGTTCCTCCGCAAAATTCAATAGAAAATCCCCCCATATCCACCACACGCACGATATCGCCGTATTTTTCTCCAAACAGAGCCTGCGCTCCTGTCTTTCTTGCTTCTTCAATAGGCATATTTTTTACGATGACCGGCAGCGCATTTTCAATCTGCTCATTTACAATCTGCTCTACCTTTTTCAGTTCTTCCGGTTTCACCGCTGAAAAATGGGTAAAGTCAAACCGAAGTCTATCCTCATTTACACTAGATCCCGCCTGCTCTACATGGGTACCGAGCACTGTACGGAGCGCTTTCTGCAACAGATGCGTCGCACTGTGATTGCGTGCGGAAAGGGCACGCTTACGCGCGTCTACTTTTAAGGTTACTTTATCAGAGGTCTTTATCATTCCCTTTGTAACAATTCCTACATGACCGATCTTGCCGCCTAACAGCTTGATGGTATCTTCTACCCGAAATTCTCCTGTTTCCGTACATATGGTTCCCGTATCTGCCTCTTGACCTCCGCTGGCTGCATAAAACGGTGTCTCCTGTACAAAAACTGTTCCTCGTTCTCCGTCAGAAAGAGCTTCTGTCACTTCTTCTTCCGTTGTCAATACTGTCACTTCTGATTCCCAGCTAAGATGATCATATCCTACAAATGTGCTCGTGATACTCGGATCGATAGATTCATAAACCGTCACGTCCGCTCCCATATAATTAGTCACTTCTCTGGTTTCTCTGGCTGTCTTTCTTTGTACTTCCATTGCTGTGTGAAAGCCTTCTTCATCTACTTTCAAATTCTTTTCTTCCAGAATTTCTTTTGTCAGATCCAACGGAAACCCATGGGTGTCATACAATTTAAACGCCTCGTCCCCCTTTAGGATCTCGGTTTTTTCTTTCTCCATCTGCGTGATCATATCAGATAGAATGCCCAGGCCTTGATCAATAGTCTTATTGAACTGTTCTTCTTCCTTTGCGATTACTTTCAAGATAAACTCTTTCTTTTCTTCCAATTCCGGATAACCGTCTTTTGAGCCCTCGATGACTGTCTGTGCCAGTTCTGGCAGAAAACCATTTTTTATATCCAAAAGCCTTCCATGGCGGCAGGCACGCCTTAGCAGACGGCGCAGCACGTAGCCTCGCCCTTCATTTGAAGGCATGATCCCATCGGAGATCATAAATGTTACTGACCGGATATGGTCTGTGATAACACGAATGGATATATCCTTTTTATTCTCTTTTCCGTATTCTTCCTCTGCAAGGGCACACACATGATCTCTTAAGGCTTTGATCGTGTCTACATCGAAGATAGAATCCACATCTTGCACAACAGAAGCCAGACGTTCTAATCCCATGCCTGTATCAATATTTTTCTGTTCCAGTTCAGAATAATGTCCATTTCCATCATTATCAAACTGTGTAAATACATTATTCCAGATTTCCATGTACCGGTCACATTCACAGCCTACCGTACAATCCGGGCTGCCGCACCCATACTTTTCTCCCCTGTCATAGTAAATTTCCGAACAAGGACCGCAGGGACCAGAACCATGTTCCCAGAAATTATCTTCTTTTCCAAATTTAAAAATCCTCTCTGCCGGGATTCCCATCTCTTTATTCCAGATTTCAAACGCTTCATCATCTTCCAGATATACTGACGGATACAAACGCTGCGGATCCAATCCTACCACGTCTGTCAAAAATTCCCAGGACCAGTGGATCGCCTCCCTCTTAAAATAATCCCCAAAAGAGAAATTCCCCAGCATTTCAAAAAAAGTACCATGCCGCGCTGTCTTCCCAACATTTTCGATATCTCCTGTACGGATGCACTTCTGACAGGTCGTGACCCGCTTCTTTGGCGGGATCTCCTGTCCTGTAAAATAAGGCTTCAAAGGTGCCATTCCTGAGTTAATAAGCAGAAGACTCTTATCATTGTGTGGCACTAGAGAGAAACTCTTAAGAGCAAGGTGCCCTTTGCTCTCAAAAAACTCTAAAAACATTTTTCTTAACTGGTTTACTCCATAAGGCTGCATTCTTTCTCCTCCTGGTTCTTTTGTTTTCTATTTTATTTCAGTTCGATCTCTTCCAACTCTTTCGGCGGAATTGCCTTGCTGGAATTCTTTACATATGCCGCAAGATCTTTTTTCGCTGCCGGTACAGGAATATTCGTTCCTGCCCCCGCGATACATCCCCCTGGGCAGCCCATTCCTTCTATCAGGCAGCCGTTCATACGGCCTGCTTTTGCCAGAGTCAGGATCTTTTTACACTCTGCAAGCCCTTCTGCATGCTCTATATTCACCTGCACATCCGGATAATATTCATTGATACATTTTTCAATTGCTTCTGCCACGCCGCCCGCACAGGCATAACCGCGGCCTGCTCCGGTAGCGTCATGGAAGGATGACTCCGCTTCATACTGTGTCAGATCGATTCCCTTCGCATCAAACATCGCCTGCATTTCCTCAAACGTAACGACAAAGTCTACATCACTGCGCACACTTCTTCTGGAAGCTTCCAGTTTCTTTGCCGCACATGGTCCGATAAATACAACCTTCGCATCCGGATGCTCCTGTTTGATCGTTCTCGCCGTCGCGACCATAGGAGTAAGCTCCTGAGAAATCTGATCGATCACATCCGGGAAAAACTTCTTTGCCATCACTGCCCAGGATGGACAGCAGGAAGTCAGAAGAAACGGCAATTCTCCTGTCACAACTTTATCCACATAATGATGTGCTTCGGCAATCGCACCAATATCTGCTCCCAAAGCCACTTCATACACTTCTGTAAAGCCTAGTTCACGCAAAGCTGCTTTAATGTTTCTCGGTGTGATATTCTTGCCAAACTGCCCCACAAATGCCGGCGCAATCTCCGCGACAACCTTTTCTCCTTCTGAAAGCGCTCTCGCAAGCTGGAAGATCTGTGATTTATCAGAGATTGCTCCAAACGGGCAGCTTACCATACACATTCCGCAAGATACACATTTGTCATTATCGATCAAAGCACGTCCATATTGATCTGACACGATCGCGCCTACTCCACATGCCTTCTGGCATGGCCGTTCTTTCTTTGCAATCGCATCATATGGACAGACAGATTTACATCTTCCGCACTTGATACATTTCTCCTGATCAATATAGGAGCGTCCGTTCACCATAGAAATAGCATCTCGCGGGCAGACCTCCTGACAGGGATGTGCCAGACACCCCTTGCAGACATTACTCACCTCATATTTATTTTCCTCACAGCTTTCACACGCAGAGGGAATGACCTGCATAAGCGGCGGTTCATAATATTTCTCAGAAATATTGCTCGCCTCCACCCCTGCGGTCAGGTGCACAGGCTTGTTCTCCGGGCGCAGGGAGAGCCCCATTGCCAGTCTCAGTCTTTCTCTTACGATCGCTCTGGAACGATACGTACTTTCTCTGTATTTCTCTGTATCGTCATTTACGATTTCATAGGGTATAGATTCCATATCATCCAATAAGGTCTTCGCGTCCGCCTTGAACCCCAATTTCGCAACTTCTGTAAACACCCGTCTTCGAATCGCTCTCACCGGTGTCTGCAATCCTCTCATCATAGTTTCCTCCTTCTGATTCTCTCTTCCTGCCAAAGCAGGCGTGTTTCTTTCCTCTCTTTTCCCTTAACAAATATAACGCCCTCTTAAAGCATTGTCAACACGCTTATTTGTACAAAAGACGGTACAACTTTTTTCTATCGTGTTCTTGCAAATACTTCCTGCGCATAATAGACAGACTGCATAGCATCTTTTCCATAGAAATCTGCTCCGATCATGTCTGCATACTCCTTGTTTAAAACAGCGCCCCCTACCATTACCTTGCAGCCCGGAGCCCTTTCTCTTAACTGTTGTATCGTATCTTCCATGCTCACGACTGTCGTTGTCATAAGCGCGCTTAAACCTACCAGACGGATATTCTTTTCACATACCGTCTCCACGATCTTCTCCGGCGATACATCCTTGCCAAGATCTATTACTTCAAAACTGTAGTTTTCCAATAATACTTTCACAATATTCTTTCCAATATCGTGGATGTCTCCTTTCACAGTGGCAAGGACGATCTTTTCCTTTTTTTCACCAGCGCCGCCCTTTTCGGCTATTTTTTCCTTTACTACCGCAAAAGCACTCTTTGCCGCTTCCGCGCTCATTAACAGCTGCGGCAGAAATACGCTTCCTTTTTCAAACCCCTGCCCCACATTATCCAGAGCTGGGATCATATATGTGTTGATGACAGACAGTGGATCCTCCTTCTCCGCCAGATATTCCGCGATGGTATGTGCTTCTTCCTTTAAACCTTTTTCAATGGCTGTCTGTAAAGTCATATTATCTGCGGCCAAAACAGGCACAGCAGATGTTTTTGGCATATCTGCATATTTTTCAATATATCTTTCACAGTTCACATCCAGATCCTGCAGTGCATGATAGGCATACCAAGATTTCATCATGTCTTCAGATGCCGGATTTATAATGCCGGCGCTGAGTCCATTTAGCATTGCCATGGTATAAAACGCCGCATTGATGATCGGACGGTTCGGAAGTCCAAAAGAGATATTCGATACTCCCAGCACTGTGTGTACCTGCAGTTCTTCCCGAAGCCTTTTCAATGTCTCAAGCGTTACTTTCGCTCCCTGCGGCTCAGAACTGATCGTCATAGCAAGCGCATCGATAACAATATCCTTTTTCTCAATCCCGTATTTTGCCGCCTCTTTTATGATCCGCTCAGCAATCTCCACTCTTCCCTGTGCGTCTGTCGGAATCCCCTTTTCATCCAATGTAAGTCCAATGACTACGCCGCCATATTTGGCAAGCAGCGGAAACACTTTGTCCATAGACTCTTGTTTGCCGCTGACGGAATTGACCATGGCCTTTCCATTATAGATACGAAGTGCTGTCTCAAGCGCTTCTATATCGACTGTATCTATCTGGAGAGGGAGACTTGTGATACTTTGCAGACTTTCTACGACCTCTCTCATCATCGCCGGCTCATCAATATCCGGCAATCCCACATTTACATCCAGGATATGCGCTCCTTTCTCCTGCTGCATGATGCCTTCTTTCAAAATATAATCCAGATCATGATCTTTTAAAGCCTGTTTAAACTTTTTCTTCCCGGTCGGATTGATACGCTCCCCGATAATCTTGGATCCTTTATCTAAAAAAACAGCCTGTCCGTAGGAGGAAACTACTGTAAAATTTTTCTTTTCCACCGGTCTTAAGCTTTTTCCCCTTAAAGCATCTGTCATCGCTCGGATATGTTCCGGAGTCGTACCGCAGCATCCCCCTACCGCCGCAGCACCTTTTTCAACAATCTTAACCATAACGTCGGCAAATTCCTGCGGACTCACATCATAATATGTATTTCCATCCTTCTGTCTTGGAAGACCCGCATTTGGCTTCACGATCACCGGAAGAGATGTATACCGCAGTATCGTATCCAGGATCGGCTTCATCTGTCTCGGCCCCATGCCGCAATTAATCCCCAGCGCATCCACTCTAAGTCCTTCCAGCAATGCGACAACGGAAGGGACATCCGCACCGGTCAGCAACTTTCCTCTTTCATCAAAAATCGTTGTCACGAAGACGGGGAGCGATGTATTTTCTTTCGCCGCAAGTACTGCCGCTTTCATCTCATATGTATCACTCATCGTCTCAATATGGATCACATCCACACCGGCTTCTCTTCCATACAGAACTACTTCCCTAAAAGCTGCATATGCTTCTTCAAAACTCAAGTCCCCCATGGGCTTTAAGAGTTTTCCCGTAGGTCCTATATCTAATGCTGTATAGATCTTCCTCCCGACAGATTCTGCCGCTGCTTGTACATGAGAAACTGCACTCTCTACGATTTCTTTCAAAGAAAATGTCTCATCATGAAATTTTAGAGCATTCGCGCCAAATGTATTTGTCAGTATGATATCGCTGCCTGCCTCGATATACTTTCTATGTATCTTCCGGATCACTTCAGGATGCGTCAGATTCCAAGTCTCCGGCAATTCTCCCGGGAACAGGCCTTCTTCTTGCAGAAGCGTTCCCATTCCTCCATCAAAAAATAACAGTTCTCTTCCTAAACGTTCTTTTATCATTCTGTATCCCTTCTGTAGATGCAATCTTTTTTCTCGCAGGACTCGCAGCCCTTTATATGGCACTTTTCTTCTGTGGGACTGACCCCTATAACAGCTGTAACAGATTTTGTAGGTACCATCATAGCTCCTCCTGTCATAGTAAGCCCGATCCGCTTTGCACAATCCAACATTCGGATCAGAGCTTCTTGGTATTCCATGCCAAAATCTCCGTATCCCGGACTAAAACGTGGACGCAGATATTTGTTTTCTTTTCGCAATGCCTCCCCGATCTTTTCCTGACACATATCACAGTATTCTTCCAGCATAGCAGCCGCACAGGCCTGCAGGACAACTGTTTTCGCCATATCCGCAATGGTATATCTGCGAAGCAGCGTGTCCACTCCCGTCCCCAAAGTTGCACCAAAAAATATAACCTGTTCACAGCCTTTTAAATTCTTCCCCAAATTCCTACTTTCTATTTTTAAATTTCCTGCCATAATCTTAGTGTCACTGTATTGCTTAAAATCAAAAATACGATAGATGGATTTAGGGTCTGCCGCCTGTTTCAGTTCCCGGAAGGAATCTGAAATCATCGCAAGAGTCTGATCATCTACCGCATTTCTGCCAAAACCCAGATAACGTATGGCCTCTCTGACCTTCTTATCCATTCGCACGTCACCCCTGACATTTCACGATCTCAGATAAATTTCGCATAATAGCACATGCAATTTCTGGCTTATTCATAGAATAAATATGTATGTTCCTTACACCATTGGCAAGCAGATCGATAATCTGATCTGTCGCATAAGCAACCCCCGCCTGCCTCATTGCTTCCGGAGAACTGCCAAATCGATCTAAAATCGCCAAAAATCTGCGTGGAAATACGGTTCCTGAAAGTTCCTGGCTCCGTTTCATCTGCGCCGCACTTGTGATCGGCATAATCCCCGGAAGAACTGGAACCGTAATTCCCGCTTCCCGTATCCGATACAAAAAGTTATAGTGGATATCGTTGTCAAAAAACATCTGGGTAGTTAAGAAATCAACACCACAGTCTACTTTATGTTTCAGATATTTGATATCGTCTACTTTATGTTCATTTTCCACATGTCCTTCCGGATAACAGGCCGCACCGACACAAAAGTCTCCCTGTTTTTTAATCTCCTCTATAAGCTCATAGGCATAGTGAAACCGTTCTCCCGACGGGAACTGCATTCCCGCAGGAATATCCCCGCGCAGCGCGAGGATATTCTCTATGTCAAGCTTTTTTAAATTTGCGATCACCTCTCTTACTTCTTCCTTTGTAGAAGAAACGCATGTCAAATGCGCAATACTCTCCACACCCAGATCTCTTTTAATATGAGAGGCTATCTTTGCTGTATTTTTACTTGTCCCTCCTCCTGCGCCGTACGTCACACTGATAAACGCCGGATGAAGTTCTGCGATTTTGTTTGTTGCTGTCAGTACTTTTTCAAATCCATCTTGATTTTTGGGCGGAAACACCTCAAAAGAAATATGGATCTTCTCTTCTCTTAGTCGGTCTATGATCTTCATGTAAACTCCTGTTCTTGTCTATCTTACTTTTGTCGCTATTCGCCAAGCAGGCTCTTATAAAGTTCTTCATACTGTCTGGCTGAATTCTTCCAGGAAAAATTCTTCTGCATCGCGCGCTCCGCGATCTTATTCCACTCTCTCTTTTTGTCATAAAAGATGTGTTCCGCATAACGAATAGTATTTAACATCTCATGTGCATTATAATTTGCAAAGCTAAAACCTGTGCCCGTCTTTTCATACTCATTGTATGGTTCTACTGTATCTTTAAGTCCGCCTGTCTCTCTGACGATCGGAAGCGTTCCATATCTCAAACTCATCAGCTGGCTTAGACCACATGGTTCAAATAAAGATGGCATAAGAAACGCGTCACAGGATGCATAGATTTTGTGAGAAAGTTCATCAGAATAATAGATATTTGCGGAAACTTTCCCCGAATACTTCCACGCAAAATGGCGGAACATATTTTCATATTTTACTTCTCCTGTCCCAAGAGCCACAATCTGTACGGCGTCCTGACACAGTTCATCCATCACATAATCAATCAAGTCAAAACCTTTCTGGTCTGTCAGTCGGGATACGATCCCAATCATCATCACATGGGAATCCTTATTTAGTCCTAATTCCTCCTGCAGCGCCAGCTTATTGACTGTCTTATTCTTCCGAAAGGTATCTACTGTAAACTTTTTAACAATTTTGTTATCTGAAAATGGAGCATATTCCTCATAGTCCAATCCATTGATGATCCCGCACAAGTCATTGGATCTTGCGCTCATCAGCCCTTCTAACCCTTCTCCGAAAAATGACGTCTTGATTTCTTCGGCATATGTCCGGCTCACCGTCGTCACTTTATCCGCATAAACGATTCCGCCTTTTAAGAGATTTGCATCCTTATATGCCTCCATCTTATCCGGCACGAAATAATATTCCGGCAGTCCGGTGATCTCCCGTACCGATTTTGTATCCCACACGCCTTGGAATTTCAGGTTATGTATCGTAATCACTGTTTTGATTCCTCTGTAATATTCTCCCATATACCGAAAATTATCCAAATATACCGGTATCAGTCCCGTCTGCCAGTCATTGCAGTGGATCAGATCCGGGCGGAAGCCAATAACAGGCAAAATGCTCAGAACTGCTTTTGAGAAAAATGCAAACTTCTCAATATTCCACTTTGGATCTCCATCGTATGGAGCAAATCCACTGAAATAATATTCATTGTCAATAAAATAAAACGTAATCTTATTATGTACATATCGCAGGATCCCTACATACTGATTCTGCCCTGCAATATCCATATAAAAATGATCCACATATTCCAGTTTGTCTTTCCACTCCTGCTTCATACAGGCATATTTGGGCAATACCACACGGGTATCATATTTCTTTTTATTGAAATATTTAGGCAGCGACCCTACCACATCGGCAAGCCCTCCCGTTTTTATAAATGGTACACACTCTGAGGACGCAAATAAAATATTTTTCATCTTTTCCCCTCTCTTTCAGGTATTTAAGAACAATATCTATTGTAGTCCATTATAACGCATTTTCTCTATAATGAAAAGATTTTTATCTTTCGAAAATCTCCTAAAATATCCATTTAGTTTCTATGTTTGTACTCTAGTTGTATGGTATCTGCGATCAACGCAATGAATTCAGAATTCGTAGGCTTCCCTTTTCCTGTACTGACTGTATATCCAAACAATTCATCCAGTGTATCCAGCTTGCCTCTGTTCCATGCCACTTCAATCGCATGACGGATCGCACGCTCGACCCTGCTGGATGTTGTCTGGTATTTTTTTGCCACTGTCGGATAAAGTACCTTCGTAATCGCATTTAAAACATCCATATCATCCACTGCCATAATGATCGCATCACGCAGATAATGATATCCCTTGATATGTGCCGGGATCCCAATTTCATGCAGCATGTTTGTGACATGATTTTCCAATTCTTTTTCTCTGCTAACAATATCTTGTGTTGTATCTTCGTTCTTTTTCTCATAATTTCGGAACATTTTTCTGACAGATTTAATCCGATTTAACAGCATTTCGTTGTTAAACGGCTTCATAATGTAGTAATTTGCCCCTTTGTTAAAGGCATCTTCTGTAATCTTCTCCTGGCCGACTGCTGTTACAACGATAAAGTAAGGACGCTTATTTACCCTTTTGTCCTGGCTGACCTGCTCCATGACCGTCAACCCATCCATTTTCGGCATGATCAGATCCAACAAAACCACATCCGGCTGTTTATTTCTGATGATCTGACACATTTCTTCACCATTTTTTGCCTTCCCTACTACATTTAGCTCATTGTCCATATTGATAATCTCTTCCATCAGATCCAGGATTCTCTGATTATCATCAGCAATGGCTACATTCAAATGTTCCATAACCCTTTTTCTCCTTTAGACAGAAAACCTTTCTTTTGAAAACGCCACAATGCCTATTATATCTACACATCTATGCAGAATCAAGGAGAATTTGTTGCAGTAATTCGACACATATTCGACAAAACACTACTTTGCTTCCTGCAGCATATTTTCTATAAAAATGCCGTAACCTTTTGTCGAATCTTGTACAAATACATGCGTTACCGCCCCGATCAGCTTCCCATTCTGTATGATGGGACTGCCGCTCATTCCCTGGATAATCCCGCCTGTCTTGTCCAAAAGCGCCTGATCCGTCACCTGGATGACAAGACCTTTGTTGATCTCCTGTTCAGAAGTGTCGATATCTGTCACCAGTATGTCATATTCCTGTATTTTTCCGTCGACAAAGCAACGTATCGTAGCCGGTCCTTTCTCGATTTCTTCTTTGGACGCAGTCTCAATTGGGATCTGTTCTTCAAATAATTCGTCAATTTTTTCTACCGTTCCATATATTCCCGCATCTGTATTTTTATCAATACTACCTAGTTTATTATACCCGTTGTAGACAATGATCCCTTCCATACTGCCGGGAATTCCGTTTTCTCCTTTTTGCACTGCCTGTATACTTGTTTTATACAGACTCCCTTCCGCAATAGACATAAGCACATTTGTATCTGTATCATGGATTCCATGCCCCAGTGCGCCAAATCTGCTCTTTTCATTCAAAAAAGTAATCGTTCCCAGACCCTGTACATTATCCCTCACCCAGATTCCCAGCTTATATTCATTGGGTCCGCATTCCACCGGATTGATCTTCACTTCCAACTGTGCCTCGTTTCTCCGGACAGCAAGTATCACTTCTGCCTCATCCAGTTCTTCTAATGCTCGCAGAAGCTCTTTCTTATTATGGATTTCCTGGTCATTGATGCCAGTAATATAGTCTCCCGCCTTTACCAGATTGCCTGCCGGGTCATATTCTTCCCCGTCCACACCTTCTATTTTCTCTGTATTTAAGACCATCACGCCATCTGTTTCCATATATATCCCCACAGGCATCCCGCCAAGAAGTACAGTATTGTCAGAAAAGGCATCTGTACTTGCCTCTGCCTGCCAACTCGCCTTCTCCCTGCTTCTTACCTGATAGCCGGTCAGACAGACGATCAGAAGCGCCATCAGGATAAAAGAAAACACATATCTTTTTCCCACTTTTCTGTCCTTTATCATTGTAAGCCCACATCCTTTCTTCTGTATAGAATAAAGCGGATACGTATGTGTATCCGCTTTTAGTATATGAGCTTTTTTTATTTTTCACACTGGTATTTCCTCTCACTGGCCGCTAATTCTTTTAACTCTTTCGCACTATCCAAAATACTGTCTGTCACATTCGCTCCGCCTAAAATGCGCGCCAGCTCTCTTATAGATTCCTCTTTGTCAAGAGCGCGTATCTGCGTCCTGGTCTTGCCGGACTCTGCTGTTTTTTCTATAAGGAAATGACTGTCTGCCGCCGCGGCGATCTGGGGAAGATGGGTAATGCAGATTACCTGTCTATTTTTGCCTATGACCTGCATCTTTTCCGCTACTTTTCCGGCTGTGATCCCGGAAATCCCTGTATCGATCTCATCGAATATCAGCGTCGGCGTATCTTCTTCATCGGCAAGAACCGTCTTAACTGCCAGCATGATCCTAGAAAGTTCTCCGCCGGAAGCGACCAGAGAAAGAGGACGCAAAGCTTCTCCCGGATTAACCGCGATGTAAATTTCCGCGTCATCCCGCCCACTTTCCGTATAATGTCCAAGATCAGAAATGCGAATCTCAAACTGATTGTCCATAAAATTCAAATCCGCAAGCTGCTTTTTAATCTCCTGCGCAAATCCTTTTGCCGCCTTTTCTCTTACAGTATGCAGGCATTCACAGATTTTTTTTAACTTTATCTCACTTTCTTCTGCCTGCTGTTCTAGTTTCAGAATATAAGCGTCATAATCCTCCAGTTCTTTTAGTCTTTGTACTTTGCCGTCATAATATGTCAAGATTTCTTGTATTGTGCTTCCATATTTTGACTTTAAATGATTCAGAAGATTTAGACGAGTCTCTGTCTCATAAAATTCTTCTTCAGAAAAATCAAAACTTTTCGCATAATCTGACAATTCCCGGTTAAAATCATTGAGGAGACTGTCGATTTCTAAAATCTGTTCATAGAGCTGTCCGCCTTTTTCGTCACAATCTGCCGCCTCAGACAGCGCACGTATAGCACGACTTAACAGCGTACTTGCGTTATTTACCTCATCTGCGCTTGTGTATTGATATGCCTCTGTGATACCTTCTTTTAGCTTTCTGCTTTTCACCATGCGACGGTACAACGTTTCCAGTTCTTCGTCCTCTCCTTCCCTGAGAGAGGCTTCTTCAATCTCAGACACTTCGAATTGAGCAAGCGACATTTCCTTCCTGCGTTCTTCTTCATTCAGAGACGATTCTTCTAATTTCTTCCTGCATATTTTATAATCTCGGAACGCCTGCTCTGCTTTTTTCTTCAGACCATCCGTTTCTTCCTTTGCATACATATCCAGAAGCACAAGATGATTCTTTTTATTGAGCAGTGTCTGGTGCTCATGCTGCCCATGAATGTCGATCAAAAGACTGGCTACGTTTTTCAGGACATTCTTGCTGACTGTTTCTCCATTAACCCGGCTGACACTGCGCCCTTCCATCAGTTTTCGGCTTAGCGTAAGCATTCCTTCTTCTGGGAAAACATCATATGCCTCTAGTTGTTCCTGTAGATTTTCATCTTCCACCGAAAAAGTCAGTTCTACAACACCTGCTTTGGCGCCGTTCCTCAAAATATCACCCGAATATCGTCCGCCCAGGGCAAGATTGACCGAACCGAGCAGGATCGATTTTCCCGCGCCTGTCTCTCCTGTCAATATATTCAATCCGGGCTGGAATGTAACTTCTGCTTCATCGATCAAAGCCAGATTTTTAACATACAGATTTTGTAACATATTTGCCTACCTTTCAAGACTCGCCCGCAGGTTTTAACACAATCTTCCGTATTTTTTCCATCACTGTCACGGTCTCTTCTACGCTGCGGATCGCACACATGATCGTATCATCTCCCGCGATACAGCCGACTACTTCATTCCACTTCATAGCATCTACCGCTACTGCCACTGCCATTGCCATACCAGATACTGTTTTAATGACAAGTATATTCTGTGCCATATCCATAGATACATACCCGTCTTTCAGGACACGTACATATTTTTCACTCATCCCTTCTTCTGCCTGTCTATGGATCACATATTTCTGCTTTCCTCCATCCACTGAAACCTTCGTCAGTTTTAAATCGCGAATATCTCTCGATACTGTTGCCTGCGTCACTTTAAAGCCGGCACTTAAGAGGCGTTCGGCAAGTTCTTCCTGCGTCTCGATATCATACTGGCTGATCAATTCAATAATTTTTGCATGTCGGCTGACTTTCATTTTTTTAGTTTCCTTTCATTTTTTTGCGCATAGTTTTCATAAAACTCTCTTTACTTAGCTTTACCAGTTTCGTTGTTGCCTTTGCCTTCTGTATACAGACCCTGTTCCCTGTTACAAGCGGTATTCCGTCAGTTCCGTCAAAATTCAGAAGAACATGTTCTTCTCTGCCATACCTTCCTCTGCACACTTCTATTTCGATCTTGTCTTTGGCAGAAAGTACAATACTGCTCGTATTTAAGGCATGAGAACAGATCGGAGTAAGCACGAATATACTTGCTGTCGGTTCTACCACTGGCCCGCCTGCTGAAAGATTATACCCTGTTGAACCAGTAGGTGTAGAAATGATCAAACCATCTGCCAGATACGTATTTAAAAGGATCCCGTTTACATAGACAGCAAATTGTACGATTCTAAGTCCCCCTTGTCTGGTCAGAACAATATCATTGATCGCCACATCTTTGACAACATGTTCCACCGTTCCCTCGATCATCATCCGTTCTTCTATATCCGGTTTTCCCTGCAGAAGAAATGTAAGAGCATCCTTTAAATCTTTGACCTCTACCTCTGCCAAATATCCCAACGTTCCAAGATTGATGCCCAAAAGAGGGATTGAATGTTCACCCAACTCTCTTGCCGCCCGGATCATGGTCCCGTCTCCCCCCAACACTAGGGCACAGTCTACATCTTTTGGGATACTTTCCGGAAGAATATGACCGTCTCCATCTTTTTCAGACAAAATACATTCCCCGCCATTTTGTTCGATATACGTTTGTATTTCCTGTGTGATCTTGTAGTCCTTATCCTTTAATGTATTTGTGATAATATAAAATCGCTTCATAGCTTTCCTCTTATTTTGACAGTGTTTCAAATGCACTGTCTACAGTTTTTATAATGTCGGTCAGATTTTTCTTTTCTGTTTTCTGCGGACATTTCTTGAGATGCACCAGATATTCAATATTGCCCTCCGGTCCTTTGATCGGAGAAAACTCCAGGGCAAGAACAGCAAAACCGTTCTCCTGCGCATACTCTGTTACTTTCTCGATCACTTCAATGTGAGTACTCTTTTCACGCACAACTCCTTTTTTTCCAACTTTTTCTCTGCCTGCTTCGAACTGCGGCTTGATCAATGCCACAATCTCCCCATTCTCTTTTAAATAATTCCGGATAGGCAGCAACACTTTGGTCAGAGAGATAAAAGAAACATCGATGGATGAAAAATCAACCGGTTCTCCTATATCTTCCGGTGTCACGTAACGAATATTTGTCTTCTCCATACAAACGACCCGTTCATCCTGACGCAGTTTCCAATCCAGCTGCCCATATCCTACATCTATCGCATATACCTTACTGGCACCGTTTTGCAGCATGCAGTCTGTGAACCCTCCTGTGGAAGCTCCCACATCTGTACAGACCTTTCCCTTTACATCTGTTTGAAAATGTGTAAGTGCCTTTTCTAGCTTTAATCCGCCTCTGCTTACATATTTTAATGTATGTCCTTTGATCTCTATGTGCACCTTTTCTGAAAAGGTAGTTCCTGCTTTATCTTCCCGCTGACCGTCTACAAATACATTTCCCGACATGATGATCGCTTTCGCTTTTTCTCTGGACGGCGCAAGATTCCTCTTTACAAGCAGTATATCTAAACGTTCTTTCATCTTCTTTTCCTCTGCTACACTGTTTTTTTCCATTCACCTTCAACTATAGCCGCATAGTCTGTTATGATCTGTTTTACAATCACTTCCGGAGTCAATCCTACTTCCCTGCGCAGAACTTCTACATTTCCATGCTCCACATACTCATCTGGAATCCCGATCGTACGTACCTTTACATTTAATTTTGCCTTTGTCACATATGCAAGTACTTGTTCTCCAAAACCGCCGGAAAGCACATTTTCTTCCAGCGTGACAAATAAAGAATGATCTTGTGCCAGATACTCCAGCATCTGTGTATCTACAGGTTTTACAAATCTGGCATTGACAAGACTGCAGCTATATCCGATCTCTTTAAGCTTCCGGCGTACTTTTTCCGCTACAGACGCCATATGCCCCGCAAAGATCAGCGCGATGCTCTCTTCCTCGTACAAGATCTCACTTTTTCCAAGTACGATCGGAGCACGGAATTTCTCCAGCCCCTCGTATGCCTCACCGCGCGGATAACGCAGCGCCACTGGGGCATCCAGTTCCACGGCAAAACGGAGCATATCCGCCATCTCCCAGCGATTCTTGGGTGACATGACAATCAGATTTGGGATCATGGACAAATATGACAAGTCAAACAAACCTTGGTGTGTCTCTCCGTCACTTCCTACCAAGCCCGCCCGGTCTATGGCAAATACAATCGGTAGATTTTGCAGACAGGCATCATGGATCAATTGATCATATCCTCTTTGCAGAAAAGAAGAATATACAGCAAACACTGGCTTCATCCCTCCTGCTGCTAAGCCCGCGGCAAAAGTCACCGCATGCCCTTCTGCAATTCCCACATCAAAATATCTCTGAGGATATTTCTTGGCAAATCTGACAAGTCCTGTCCCGTCTGCCATTGCAGCCGTAATCCCGACCACTTTCTCATTGTGCCGCGCAATATCCAAAAAAACTTTTGAAAACACTTCTGTATATGTATCTTTTCCTTTGCCTTCTTTTGCCTTGCCCGTCTCAATCTCAAAAGGCCCTGTTCCATGGAAACGGGCGGGATCCTCTTCCGCAGGCGTATAGCCTTTTCCTTTTTTTGTCAGTACATGTACAAGCACCGCATGATCCACCCGTTTTGCCTCACAGAAAGTCCTATAGAGCTTGCGGATGTCATGTCCGTCTACTGGACCTAAATATGTGATTCCCATGTCTTCAAAAAACATTCCCGGTACAAAGAGCTGCTTGATCCCACTTTTCGTCTTCTTTACCTGCTGTATGATCTTTTCGCCTGTACCTGGAATCTTCCGCAAAGTATCCTCCACGCCTTTTTTTAATTCTGTGTAGGCCTGGGCAGTGCGGATCCCATCCAGATAGCTGGACATACCACCCACATTTTCGGAAATCGACATATTGTTATCGTTAAGTACGATAATAAAATTACTCTTTATGCGGGAAGCATTATTCAATGCCTCATACGCCATTCCCCCGGTCATTGCCCCGTCTCCGATGACAGAAACGACCTTGTACTTTTCCTCCTGCAGCTCTCTCGCTGCCACATAGCCAAGCCCTGCAGAAATAGAAGTAGAACTGTGCCCTGTATCAAAAGCGTCGCACGCACTTTCCTTTCTCTTCGGGAAGCCGCTCATTCCTCCATATTTACGCAGTTCATCAAACCCTGCCTGTCTTCCCGTCAAAAGCTTGTGAGTATAGGATTGATGTCCCACGTCCCAAATCAGCTTATCGTGGGGAAAATCCAAAAACAGATGCAGCGCGATCGTCAGTTCTATAACTCCCAGATTTGAGGCCAAATGCCCTCCTGTCCTGCTGATCTTTTCGATTAAAAATTTTCGTATTTCATCAGCCAGAAGCTTTAATTCTTCCGGCTTTAATTTCTTTATATCATTTTCTTTCTGAATTTTTTCCAACAGCATAAGGGAAGATCCTCCTTATTTTTTTCTATAGATCAGAGATCGTAATAACTGCTCTAAGAATTCACAGGATCCTTTCGTCTCGATCCCTTCCAGTATTGCAATTGCCTGACCGGTCAGTTCACCTACGATTTCTTTTGCTTCCTGAAGCCCTTTTAAGGTCACATATGTCGTCTTTTCATTTTTCTCATCGCTATGGAGCGGTTTTCCAAGTTCTTCCATCGTCCCGGTCACATCCAGGACATCATCCTGGATCTGAAAAGCGATTCCTATCTTTCCAGCGATCTGTTCTGCCTTCTGCACGTTTTCTTTATCTGCGCCGGCCAGTACTGCTCCGATCATCATGGACGACTCGATGAGTGCCGCGGTCTTTAAGCGATAGATAAAATCTAAGGTTTCTGCAGATACTGCATGTCCGGATTCTTTTACATCCACCACCTGACCGCCGATCATTCCATAAATACCGGCCTTTTTCGCTAGGATCTGTATTGCTTTTCCGATTTTCAGGCTGTTTTCTGGTTCTAAGTCAAATGCCTTGCCTGCTGTTTCAAAGGCATAGTTCAAAAGAGCGTCTCCCGCTAGGATCCCCATGTCCTCTCCGTAGACAATATGTGTCGTCTTGCGTCCTCTGCGGTATGCGTCATTATCCATTGCCGGCAGGTCGTCATGCACAAGAGAGTAAGTATGGATCATTTCCATAGCTGCCATAAAGGGCGCAATACATTTTCCCTCACCTCCAAACAGCTGATACGTCTCCCACATGAGCATAGGCCGCAGACGTTTTCCTCCTGCCATAAGACTATATTCCATCGCCTCCATAATAAGCGCCTGCTTTCCCTCTTTTTCAGGAAGATACTGCTTTAAGATTTGTTCGATCTGTATGACCTTTTTCTGATATTCTTCTTTAAAATTCATGAGCTTCTCCATCCTCGTCCAAGATCAGGACTTTCTTCTCTACTTCATCCATTGTTTCATTACATTTTTTCAAAAGATGCATTCCCTCGTTATAGAGACGGAAAGATTCTTCCAGTGTCACGTCCTCTGCTTCTAAAGCCAACATAACTGTCTCAAGCTTTTCAAATAATCCCTCCAGACCTTCGCGTTTTTCTCTTTCTGCCATCTTTTTATACTCCTTCTTTTGACTCACAAATTCCCTGCTGCTTCTCTACCTCGCAGACTTTCGCCTGCACAACTCCATCTGTCATATATACTTGCAGTATTTCTCCTTTTTCAACCTGCAAAACAGATTTTATATTTTCCTTCCTGCTGTTTTCAATATAAGAATATCCCTGACTCAACTTGCTAAGCGGGGATAATCCTTTCATCCTTTCCGCATATATAGCAAGCCTATGCCTGCTCGTTCTTAATTTTTCCTCCAAAAGCGTACGTATTTTATTTTCCAGATCAGCCGCATACTGTCTGTTGTTAAACAACTTCTGCCTGGGATGAGATAATTTCAGCTTCAGAGCTGCCTGCGCTGCCCTTGCACGTTCCTTCTCGATTTTGCTGAGCATCTGTCTTTTGATTCTTTCCCTCTTCTCGCCCAATACCTGTTTTACATCCCGATAATCATAAACAGCAAGTTCTGCTGCTGCCGAGGGGGTAGGTGCCCGCATATCTGCCACAAAATCTATGATCGTCGTGTCTGTCTCATGCCCCACCGCAGAAATGATCGGAACCCGGCACTCAAATACCGCACGCGCCACAGCTTCTTCATTAAACGCCCACAGATCTTCTATGCTTCCGCCGCCTCTGCCGACGATTATCACATCTACGTTTTTTCTCTCTAGCACATGAATACCACGGATAATACTAGCTGCCGCTCCTTCTCCTTGTACCTGTGCAGGATAAAGCAATAACTGGACAAACGGATTTCTGCGGGAAGCGATGTTGATGATATCTCTTACAGCTGCACCGGTAGAAGCCGTCACAATCCCGACTGTCTGTACAAATTTCGGGATCGGCTGCTTATATTCCGGAGCGAACATTCCCATTTCCGCCAGTTCCTTCTTCAGTGCTTCAAATTTTTCATGCAAGAGCCCTGCTCCGTCTAATAGGATTTCCTTTGCGTAAAGCTGATACTTTCCATCCCGCTCGTAGACGCCTATACTTCCTCCTGCTATGACCTGCTGCCCGTCCCGCATACGAAAAGAAAGCCCTGACCGTGAGCCTGCGAACATGACACAGGCTATCAAGCCGGACTCGTCTTTCAAGGAAAAATAAATGTGCCCCGAGGTATGATATTTACAGTTAGATACCTCTCCCTTTATATATATGCGATTCAGCATAAAGTCCTGCGCAAACATATTTTTGATGTACGCATTGACCTGCTTGACCGTATAGACACTGCGCATAAAAATGCCTCCTGTTTACTCCGCCATTTTAGCCAGGACTCCGTTCACAAAAGCCGGACCGTCCTCACCGCTGAAACGCTTTGCCAGTTCTACCGCCTCGTTAATAGCGACAGAAGTAGGAATATCATCATCCCACAAAATCTCATAAGAAGCAAGTCGCAGGATCGTCAGATCCACTTTATTCATACGGGCAGTCTTCCATCCTTTTGCCTTTTCATTTAAGAGCCTGTCAATCTGCGGCACTTTTTCCACGACTGCATCATACTTTTTCTGTATATATTCTCGATCCTTTTCTTTTGCGTGCGGAATACTGTCAAAATACAACCTTATATGTTCCGGCATATCCTCTTGTTTATTAAATTCAATCTGGAACAACATTTTAAAAATATGCTCCCGAAGTTCTGTTCTTACCATATCTGGTTCCTCCTAAAGGTTTCCTTTAAAATGAAAAAGGATGTCTTACGACATCCCTTATTATACTACATAGATATACGCTTTGGCAATAAAAGCTTACTCCTGAGAACTCATTTCTACTCCCGCGACTTTGATATTTACATCTGCAACTTCTAATCCTGTCATAGTTTCTACTGCATTTTTTACTTTTTCCTGTACCTTGCCGGAAACATCCATAATACTATAATTATATTTTAAATTCAGAGCAAGAGAAACTGTCACAACACCTTCCAACACATCCACTTTTACGCCTTTTGACAGATTTTTCATGCCCAGCCTGCTGATTAGCTCATTCGTGATATTTCCTGCCATAGATGCAACGCCATCCACTTCTGTGGCTGCCAGCGCGGCAATGATCGCAACCACTTCGTCTGCGATCTTTACTTCTCCCATATTTGCATCATTCTGTATTGTATACGTATTTCTTTCGTCTCTTGCCATCTTAAAAACCTCCTGTTTTATTTCCACTCGTTTTGCTTTTTCTCTTTTATCATTATAACAAATATCCCTCTGTTTGCAAAGGGGAATCATCAGGAGCGGCCAAACTCGGATAAGATCAGTCCTTCGTTTCTCTCCTGTGTCATACGGATGCTCCATTCATGTACGAATAAAAGAAGCGGTCTGCCCTTCAGATCTTTGATCTTCTTCATATCAGATGTACCAGTTAGTTTGCTCATATCTATCTCTTCATTTTCTACCCAGCGGATATACTCATATGGCAGAGTTTCAAGGCGTATCTCCACATTATACTCATTTTTCAGACGATATTTGAGCACGTCAAACTGCAGAACCCCGACTACACCGACAATGATCTCTTCCATTCCGGTATTAAACTCCTGAAAGATCTGGATTGCCCCTTCTTGCGCAATCTGGTTGATCCCTTTGACAAACTGTTTTCTCTTCATCGTATCTTCCTGCCGCACCCGTGCAAAATGTTCCGGCGCAAAAGTAGGGATCCCTTCATATGCAAATTTCTTTTTAGATGTTGTCAATGTATCGCCGATCGAAAAAATGCCCGGGTCAAATATACCGATGATATCCCCGCCACATGCTTTGTCTATCATCTTTCTCTCGCTCGCCATCATCTGCTGTGGCTGAGAAAGGCGCACTTCCTTCTTTCCCTGTACATGGTACGCAGACATACCTGCCTGAAATTCTCCCGAGCAGATACGCATAAAGGCGATCCTGTCTCTATGTGCTTTATTCATATTTGCCTGTATCTTAAATACAAACGCCGAAAAATCCGGTTCTGTCATTGGATCTATCTCTCCCTGATCCGACATCCTTGGAAGAGGAGCAGTCGTCATTTTCAAAAAATGCTTTAAGAAAGTCTCCACACCAAAATTTGTAAGCGCCGAACCGAAAAAGACAGGCGACAACTCGCCTTTGTCCACCATTTCCTGATCAAACTCCGCAGCAGCGCCGTCCAATAACTCGATTTCTTCCAACAGATTTGTTTTTGCCTCTGTGCCTATCAGCCAGTCCAATTCCGGATTATTTGCATCTACTGTCTTAACTTCCCCCGTTGTCGTCCCTTTATGCGTCTCAGAAAACAATTCTACTTCTTTCTTTTGTCTGTCATAAACCCCTTTGAATTCCTTTCCCGAACCGATCGGCCAGTTGACCGGACATGTAGCAATTCCCAATTCTTTTTCTATATCATCCAGCAGATCAAATGTATCTTTTGCTTCCCTATCCATCTTATTGATAAATGTAAAGATTGGAATATGACGCATGACACAGACTTTAAACAGCTTTCTCGTCTGAGCCTCCACACCTTTTGACGCATCAATGACCATCACGGCAGAATCCGCGGCCATCAACGTACGGTACGTATCCTCGGAAAAATCCTGGTGTCCCGGCGTATCCAGGATATTAATACAAAATCCGCCGTAATTAAACTGCAGCACAGAAGATGTCACCGAAATTCCTCTTTCCTTTTCAATCTCCATCCAATCCGATACAGCATGTCTGGCAGTCGCTTTTCCCTTTACAGATCCTGCCAGATTGATCGCACCTCCATATAAAAGGAATTTTTCTGTAAGTGTCGTTTTTCCCGCATCCGGGTGAGAAATAATCGCAAATGTTCTTCTTTTTTTGATCTCATTCGTAATTTCGGACATAGCTTCTGATTCTCCTATTTATAAAATTCTGCAGTGCCGGTCTGGTCTGCATGTCTGTTTTAACAAAATGAAACAGACAAAAACAGGCATGTGAGTCCGGCACTGTTCTCCTTCTGGACATACGAATTTAGTTTAGCATATGTAATAAAAGACTGCAATCCCCAACTTACTCGTGTATCGGTGTGATCACGATATTTTCAGGGGCGATTTCTGTCTTGCGTGTCACGATGTCTTCGATCTGCGCACGATTTGCATCTGTCAGTTCTTCTGCATTTACTACAACATCCGCCGAATCTGCTGTTAAGCTTACGACTGCCTCTGAAAATCCTTTAGAAGCCATCAATGTCTCTATAGCTACTTCTTGTTCCGATATTTCCGTAAGCTGTACCATCTGTGCCACTGCGTCCTGTTTTTCTGCGTCGCTTAAATCTGTATTATCGATGATCGCCTGCAAAGTTTCTTTATTCTGCGCGCGCACCTGTTCTCTGGAGATCTTTGCCTGCGCTACAGTGGTATCCGCGCTTCCGCTTGTCAGAACAGCTTCTCCCGGCGTTCCCTCCACCTCAGAATCATTACTTTCAATATCTTCGGAGCCTGTTTCAATGTCTTCTTGAGAAATATCCAGAAGTTCCTGATTTGCCAACTCTGCATTTGCTTCTGTCGTATTTTTCTCTTTTTCTCCGAACAGCTTGCCCGAATAGTTGAGATACCCGGCAATCGCAATCATCACTGCAAGTGTAGTGATAATGATTTGATTCTTCTTAAATAAACGTTTCATGGAATCCTCCTTTATGATGTACTGTGACGTTTCATTATTTTAATCTTATGCGCTTCCACCCCGAATAATGCCTGAACTGCCTCGCTTATATTTTGTACTGTCACTGCGTTGTCTCCTCCGTCTGCCACTACAACTACCCCTTCTACCTCCGGAGTCAATTCCTTACTGACATAGGGAGACTGACTTCCGTCCGCGCCTTGTTCATATACACTCGTCTTATCAGAAGAATTGTCTGTCGTACTGCGAGTCCCTCCTTCACTGTCTGCCTCCTCTGTCGATTGGCTGGATGTCTGCTGATCTTTTTCTATCACCTTTTGCGCAGACGATCTCAATGTAAGCATGACCGATACTTTCCCCACCCCTTCTACTTCTTCTAAAGCTTCTGCTGTTCTCCTCTCTAAATACTCCTGATACGCAGACATGCTTTGATCTTCTGTCTGCTCCTGAAACTGTGCCTGTATTTTTTCTTCTTCCTTTTTATCGTCTTCAGGTACCGGAAATACAATGACCAATAAGAGTATCCCTGCCAGAAGAAGAATCAGTATCTGGTTTTTCTTTGGAAGTTTCTCATTCTTCTTAATTTTAGACAGCCATTCCTTCCATTTATTTTCCAACCTTAATCTCCTCCACCTCTATCTGTCCCCCGCTTTCTTCCATACGTTCCTTGTATTGTTCAGGCACAAACTTGAGGATATCCAGATCTTCAAAATATTGTGCTCTGCGTTCTATTTCTTGTTTTTCCATTTCATATTCTCTGCTGCTATATATAGCTGTGAAAGTGTCCTGCATTCCGGATAGTTTCAAAATTGGTGTACATAAAAGTAGTATTAGAACAAGTCCCGAAAAAAATTGAATATATTTTTTGTATTCTTTTCCCGGTATTACCTGTAAAACCGCTGAAACAACGATCAGATAAGAAGTAATATCCATAATCCAGTCATATAACTGTGTCAACATCTGTTTTCTCCTTTTTGTCCGTCTTTTAAGTCGTCGAAACCGCCACAACTGCAATCGTCAACAGGAAAAGGATCCCTGTAGAAAAAATTACTTTTACGATCAGTTCATAACCCTCACTAACACTCCCTATGCAGCCGACAATCCTCTTGTCGGATACCGGTTGTACTAGGGCAGCGGCAAATTTGTACAGAAACGCCATCAAAAGCATCTGAAGCAGCGGGATCACACAGATTCCTACAGCGATCACAGCTCCTGCCATACCAATCCCATTTTTTATCAATACGGTCGTCCCAAGTATCACATCTGTCACTCCTCCAACTACATTTCCAATGCCCGGCAAAGCCTCCGCCGTTTTTGTAAGTACGCCTCTTTTCAAAGAATCGACCGCCGGGGCGAGAAGCCCTTGTACTACATTGATCCCCAGCACACATGCCAGCAGTGTCTTTAATATCCATGCCACGAGTTTTTGTAAAAGTCCTGCAAACTGTGAGAGAAAGTCTTCCCCTGTCAGATTGCTTAGAACCTGTACCATGATATAAATATTGATAAGCGGAAGTAAAAACTGAAGGATCAGTATTTCCACAACATATATTAAAAATAAGATCACATTATAGAAAAATAATGACGTAACACTTCCTGCCGCAAGCGCTACAGCGAGAAAATAGCTGGGGCATAACACCCTCATAAACGTGGTAAGAAACGACAGTTTTTCCTCCACCCCCTCTATCGCGACACAAAAAGACTGTAAACACAGTACGATCAAAAGCATATACAACACATAAAAACTAATCTCCGATGCCTGTCTGTTTTGGAACGTATTAGAAAAATTTGTAAATACAGCTGCGATCAACGCAATCAACAATATATAAACAAGATTTTGTCTGTTATATCTAAATTCATACGACAGCTGATCTGTAAGAAGAGTGAGCAATAGTTTTCCCGCCTCCTCTATATTTCCAGACAGAAGCGGCATCAAAACATCTTTAAACTTTACTTTTTCCGACGGAAACATCTGCCTTAAGCTTTCATCTACTTCTGAAAAATCAAACTCTTCTATCACAGCTTTCTCTACTTCGTTTTGTATCTGTTTTTCTTCTTCCTCCGTCATTTCTCCTTCTTCTGCAAATACTGTTATTGCGCCGCCGCATACGCTTTTTGTCCACTGCAAAAGAAAAAGCAACAACAAACAGAAAAAAAACGGCCTGCAGAAGCGCTTCATAATAAGAACTCCTGAATTGTTTCTAAAAGTGCAAGCAAAACCGGCATTCCCAATGCCAATATCGTCAATTTACTAAAAATCTCGATCTGTACTGCTATTGTCTGATATCCCGCATCTTTACAGATACTAGAAGAGAATTCTGCGATATATGTGATCCCTATCATTTTCATCATCGTTGAAATATAACTCATGTCTGCCTTGATAAAATGGCTGATCTGTTCTACTGTCCGAATGAATATCTCCAGTCGGTCGACAATACAGGAAAATAAAAGTATGCTAGCCCCTACACCCATATAGATCCCATATTCACTTTTCCCGCTTTTAAACTGGATCGCCAGCAAAGCGCCTATCACACCAATGATCCCTATCTGCAATACGCTCATGCTTTCTCCCCTTCTCTTGAAAACTACATGGAAAACAGTTGTTTGATAGACAGAAACAAATCATAAATATACGGCAGAACCCACGACAGGACTAAGATCAGTCCTGCAAAACTGGTCAGAAAAGCCTGTTCTTCTCTCCCGCTGTGTTTTAATACCTGGCTCAAAATAGAGACCAGTATCCCCACTGCCGCAATTTTAAATATCAGATTTATCGTCATGTCTCCCTCCTGTTTTCTCTTTGTTTGCCTGCTTCCCATATTTTTCCGAACAGAAAGGCGCAGAACTATCTCTAATGTTCAGAGTAATATCACAACCAGAAAAATTCCTCCCATCACTCCCAGCCAACTGCTTATCCGTCTTTTAGAAGCCATCCCTTCCCGCACTTTTTCTATCTCGAGTTCCATTTGATTTAAATAGATCTGCATAGTATGCTGAAAACTCTCTCTGTCAAGCTGTCCCAAAAATGTTCCCAGTTCTTTCAGTTGGATAGAATGTACGCTCTTTAGACGCAGATCACACAGGTATTTATCTATAGAACGATTCCATATCTTTGCAAACCCTTGTTCTCTTCTCGACTCCACCTCATGTTCCATTGCTTTTAGCCATGCACGGTAAGGCTCCTTTACCCGCATGCATATTTTCCCGAACACTTCACTTAATGGCGCATTTGTATACTCCATCTCTCCTTGTATCAGATAAAGGACATGGCGGATATAGAGTAATTTTTCCAAATAGTTTTTTAATTCTGCCGCGTAAAGAAGTCCTCCACATGTCGTTGCTGTAATGATCAGAAAACTTCCTAACACTCGTTGCATAACGAACTCCCCCGCTCATCATAGATTGCCTGAATTTCTCCTGGTTTTCTCTCATTTTTCAGTACAACGTAGCGTTCAAATCGTTTTCTTCGTATCAATTCTCCCAGAACAGGTTTATTTCTGGCTTCTTCCAAAGAAGCGCCATGTACACTCGCAAGCATTTTGCACCCGCACTGCATCGCATATTCAACCGCATGGATCTCTTCCTGCGTGCCGATTTCATCTACAGCGATCACCTGGGGCGCCATAGAACGAATGAGCATGATCATCCCTTCTGCTTTCGGACAGCAATCCAGAATATCCGTTCTGCTCCCCAAATGATTCTGTGCTACTCCCAGATAACATCCTCCCAACTCTGAACGCTCATCCACGACTCCCACTGTACAGCCTTTCACATATTCATTTCCATCCGAGATCTGCCGGACTAAATCCCGTATCAAAGTGGTCTTTCCACAACGAGGCGGAGAAATGATCAATGTATGACATACCTGTCTATTTTTTGTTATAAAAGGAAGAAGTCCCTCTGCACATCCCAGGATCTCATGAGACATCCTAATATTAATAGATGAAATATACTGTATGTTTTTTACCTTGCCTTGTTCTACGATCACTTTACCTGTCACACCTGTCCGGTGTCCTCCTTCTATTGTCAAAAATCCTTGTTTTAGTTCATGTTCATAGGCATACAGAGAATAATGACTGATATACTCCATCGTCTCTCTAATTACCTCCTTAGTAACAATGTATTTCTGTTTTTCTCTTATCGGGAGTGTTTTTTCCTCATTATCATAGATCACACGTAAAGGCTGTCCTATTCTGAGCCGTATCTCCTGTAAATATGTAAATTCCATCTTTTCCTCCTCCAAGATCTTACGCACTGTTCTTGCCAGAACTTGTAGGATCTGCGCTTTTCTTTTCTCTGCTTCCATCTTGTCCACCTCTTAAAACAATATATATTGAGAAAAGAAATAAAATATGACTGAAAATATAAATTTATTACTTGATCAATAGTGCTTTTACTTCTTCTACGGTCAATACTTTGCCATAGGATATAACTTTGCCATTAAACACAAGCGCAGGCGTAGACATTACTCCATAACCGGCGATTTCTGAAAAATCTGTAATATGTTCAATATCATAATCTAATTGCAGTTCAGATAATGCAGTTCTAGTTGCTTTTTTCTTTCCAAATAATTTCATTTCTTATTCGCTCCTTTTAAATAAATATCGTACTAAAAATATTAAAGAGATAACCTACAATGATAATACCAACTGTGCAAATGGTAATAAACAGTGTCAATAATTTAGGCTTTACTGCCTTTTTCAACATGATCAAAGACGGCAAACTTAATGTTGTTACCGCCATCATAAACGATAAAATCGTACCTAACTGTGCTCCCTTCGCAAGTAATGCCTCCGCGACTGGAATTGTCCCAAAAATATCCGCATACATAGGAACTCCGATAAGAGTAGCTAAAATAACACCAAACGGGTTATTACTTCCTAAAATGTTTTCAATCCATCTTTTAGGTATCCAATTATGGATGATTGCTCCGATACCCACACCAATTAAAATGTATGGGAATACTTTTTTCAATGTTCCTACAACTTGTTCCTTTGCATATCGAACTCTGTCCTTTTTGGTTAAAGCAGGAGAACTAATATCCACATTACTTGCATTTTTGACGAAATCTTCTACATATTTTTCCATATATAATTTTTCAATCAAAGTACCGCCGATCACAGCAATAATCAAACCGACGATCACATAAGCAAAGGCAACTTTAGCTCCGAAAATGCTCATTAACAATACAAGACTTCCTAAATCAACCATAGGAGAAGAAATCAAAAAAGAAAACGTTACGCCCAGTGGTAATCCTGCACTTGTAAAACCTATAAATAGAGGGATAGAAGAACAGGAACAAAATGGCGTAACTGTTCCTAATAGTGCGGAGATAATATTTGCTCCGATTCCATGAAACTGTCCTAAAATCTGTCTGCTCCGTTCCGGTGGAAAATAACTTTGAATATACGAAATTAAAAAAATTAATAAACATAATAAAATTGTGATCTTGATTACATCATATAGAAAGAATTGAACACTTCCGCCTAAACGGCTGTCGATATCTACACTAAGTAGTGATAGTCCCTTGCCTATTAAGCCATTCAACCATTTCATACCTAATATTTGGTCTTGAAAAAATAACCATATTACATTTACTGCTTCCAAAACAATTCCTCCTTTATATATCATATCAACTTTTTTTGATTTGATAAAGTTTTATAAAAGCCATCTTTCGATGACCTTTATTTGCAACAATTTGCTTAATTTTCGCTATTTGGCGCCGTTAATTCCAACAAGCGTTTTGACGCATATTCACTCCCTTTTTTGTTAAGGCTGTAATGCGTCCATTTTCCCTCTTGTCTTGCACTCACAATACCGGAGTCGCAAAGTATCTTCATGTGATAAGATAAAGACGATTGTCCTATATTCATATTTTCAATCAGAACACACGCACATTTCTCACCACTTTTTAAGTAATCTAAAATCATTAATCTTTTTGTATCACAGAGAGCCCTGAAAATTTTCACATCTTTTGAAAAATCTGTCACTGCCGCCACTCCTTATATCAAATATTTTTGATGTGTTTATTATAAAACGCTTACAAAAATTTGTCAATATTTCAATCAATAACTATAAAAGTGTATCCGTCCATCCCTGTTCCGCTCTGCCTCCTCCCCAAATTTTTCTTGTAAACGCTCTTTCATATGGATATAATATCTCTAGAAATCACACAGAGATACGATTATTTTTCATACTATAGACTGGAGGCCGTGAATTTGAAAACGATTTTGATTGTAGACGATGATGTATCCATAGGAAATATGCTAGAAGAACTCCTTATACGCGAGGGATATGCTGCTGCCCGCGCCTATTCCGGGACAGAAGTCCTTTTATATCTGAAAGACCACACGCCCGATCTGATCCTGCTGGATCTGATGCTGCCGGGATTAAACGGAGAGGAACTGCTTCCTTATATCAAAGACTTGCCTGTCATTGTTGTCAGCGCCAAAACAGATGTGTGCGGTAAAGTAGCATTGCTCAGGGGAGGCGCTGTAGACTATATGACCAAACCTTTTAACACAGCAGAGTTACTTGCACGCATAGAAGTACATTTACGGAATCGGACATTGTCTGCTTCTTCTCTTCTGTGCTTTGAACCTATACAGATGGACCTGTCCTCCCGCCGTGTCACTGTAAACGGTATTTCTGTAAAGCTGACAAAAACAGAATATGCGATTCTCAAGCTTTTGTTAAAAAATCCGTCCCAGGTCATCACAAAATCTGTCATGCTGGATGAGATAAGTGCCGATACTCCTGACTGCGTAGAAAGTTCTCTAAAAGTGCATATCAGTAACCTGCGCCGAAAATTAAAGGAAGCCGACGGCAAAGATCATATTGAATCTGTATGGGGAATCGGATTTAAGATAAGAGAAAATCCTTAACCATTTCTTTACGTTTTCCTTTACTGGTTTCTTAACTCGTATACAGTAAAATACTCCTATCAACAACAAGGAGGATTCATATTTATGGAGTATATTCTGACAACAGATTCCCTTTCCAAACACTATGGGAATTTTAAAGCATTGGATATGCTTTGTATGCATATTCCAAAAGGAGCGATCTATGGTTTCGTCGGCAAAAACGGCGCCGGAAAAACCACGCTTATCCGTCTGATCTGCGGACTGCAGAAGCCGACCCAGGGAACCTATACATTGTATGGGACTAAACACACAAAAAAGGAGATACAGCAATGCCGCCGCAGGATAGGAGCTGTCGTCGAGACCCCTTCTATTTATCTGGATATGACGGCCGAAGAAAATCTGCGGGAACAATACCGGATCTTAGGTCTGCCTTCTTTTGATGATATCCCGGAACTGCTCTGCCTTGTAGGACTAGCAGATACAGGAAAAAAGAAGGCCAAAAATTTTTCTCTTGGTATGCGGCAGCGGCTTGGTATTGCCGTCGCACTTGCAGGCAGTCCGGATTTTCTTGTTCTGGATGAACCGATCAATGGATTGGATCCGCAAGGGATCATTGAAATGCGGGAACTGATACTCAAACTGAACCGGGAAAAACAGATCACGGTATTGATATCCAGTCATATTCTGGATGAATTGTCCCGTCTTGCCACTTGTTACGGTTTCATAGACAATGGCCGTATGATAAAAGAGATCGGGGCAAAAGAGCTGGAAGCCGCATGCCGTAAGTGTATCCGTATACAGGTTTCTGATATGAAAGCGCTCGCTCTGACATTGGACACGATGGGGATCGATTATCATATTTTATCAGACACCCTGGCAGATATCTTTTCAAAAGTCAATATTTCCCAACTTGCTCTTTCCCTTCTTGAACGGGACTGCGATATCCTCTCTGTCACCGAACGGGAAGAAACACTGGAAAGCTATTATGTTAATCTGATCGGAGGTGCCCACAATGTATAAGCTGCTTGCTGCCAATTTTTCCCGTTTAAAAAAAGATAAAACCTTCTGGATCTGTAACGTCTTTATGATCGTTCTCTCTGTTTTTCTGGAGATCACCTATTACAGAAATATGATCCTACATGATTTTACTATCACCTTGGAAACACTATTTTTCACTTATTGTACCTTTATTGGCATCCTGCTGTCCGCTTTTGTCAGCCTTTTTATCGGGACGGAATACAGCGACGGTACGATCCGTAATAAAATTGTCGTCGGACATTCCCGCTGTGCCATTTATCTGGCAAATCTGCTCGCCTGCTGTTTTGCCGGACTGGTCATGTGCCTTTGTTTTATCCTTCCTACACTGGCGATCGGGATTGTACTTTTTGGTTTTTTCTCCGCAGACTTGCGCTTTATCCTGCTCATTTTCTTTTTGAGCATTGCCATGATGTTTGCTTTTGTCTCACTTTTCACTTTGATCTCCATGCTGAAGCAAAGCCGGGCCATAGCATCTGTCATCAATATACTGGGTGTCTTTCTGCTTTTATTTCTCGCGGCATATATCAATGCGCGTCTCCAGGAGCCCGAAACCTATGACGCTTATATATATGCCACAGATTCCGGCGTGATCGAAGAAGAAGGCGAAGAAAAAAATCCCAATTACCTCTCCGGAAGAAAAAGAAGCATATACCAATTTTGCTTTGATGCGCTTCCCACCGGGCAATCTATCCAGTTCACACAGATGCTCCCTGACAATCCCTTAGTATCCGGCCTTTCTTCAGCCGCCGTCTGTGTACTCGCCTCCGGAGCCGGAATGGTGGCATTTCGCAAAAAAGATATCCAATAACATGGCAGCAGCCGTAAAATTATGGAAAGGACCTTCCACATATATGACATTTTACCTTACGTGCATCCTCTTTATTCTCAGTATCCTCTTGCTCTGGCTTTCTATAAAGATCTGGCTTCTAAAAAAATCTGCCAGAGAAATAGAGACACAGTTTACCGCAAGATTACAGGAAGATACGAATATCCTGATCAGTATATCCGGCCGAGATCCATCTATGCAGAAATTAGCTGCTCAAATCAACATACAGCTAAAAGAACTCCGTGTACAGCGCCATCGTTTTTTACAGGGAGATCTGGAACTCAAAGAAGCGGTAACGAATATATCTCATGATCTGCGAACTCCGCTCACCGCCATCTTTGGCTATCTTGATTTGTTAGAAAAGGAAGAAACAACAGAAACTGCAGAACGTTACCTTCATATCGTCCGGGAACGCGCCGTCGTTTTGCGGCAATTGACGGAAGAATTATTTCGTTATTCTGTATTTTCTTCCTTGTCAAAAGAAGTAAACTACACGCCTGTCATTTTAAACAAGGCGCTTGAATACAGCATATCGGCATACTATGCAGCATTAAAGCAAAAAAAGATCTGTCCCGTGATCTCCCTGTCCGGAGAAAAGATACAGCGTACCCTGGACTTTGATATGCTTCTGCGCATTTTCGCAAATATCTTGAGCAATGTGCTCAAATACAGCGACGGAGACCTGCATATCACGCTGGAAAATACCGGAGAAATTATTTTTTCCAATCACGCTGCCAACATGGATGAAATTCAGGCAAAAAGGCTGTTCGACCGTTTTTATACGGTCGAAACAGCCTCCAAGTCAACAGGACTTGGGCTTTCTATCGCAAAAGCCCTCACAGAACAAATGCATGGGACGATCGATGCTGTATATCACGACGGGGTCTTAAGTATTCATCTGTTCTTTCCTGCCTGAAATTCCGCAATTTTTTCCAGCCGGCTTTTCACCCTTCTTTCAGCGCCTTCTTCTGTAGGCATATAGTACCGCCTGTCTCTTAAGGCGTCCGGCATGCACTGCATATGTGCCATTTTTTCTTCTGTATCATGTGCATAGATATAGCCTTTTCCATATTCCAGCTCTTTCATAAGTCTGGTAGGCGCATTGCGCAGATGTAGGGGGACCGGTTGTGCCGGCATATTTTTTATATCCTGTTTACATTTCTCACATGCCCTATATAATGCATTTGACTTGGGCGCTGCTGCCAGATAAGTAACCGCATGAGTCAGATGCACATCACATTCCGGCATTCCCAGAAAATGGCATGCCTGATATGCCGCCACCGCTACCTGTAATGCGTTGCTGTCTGCCATTCCAATATCCTCACTGGCGAACCGTACCAGACGCCTGGCGATGTACAGAGGATCCTCTCCGCCATCCAACATACGGCACATCCAATAGATTGCCGCATCTACATCACTGTTTCGCATGGATTTGTGAAGCGCGGATATTAGATTATAATGCTCCTCTCCTGTTTTATCATACAAAAGAGAGCGATGGCTAATACACTGCGCCAGTCCTTCCTCTGTAACTAGAATTCCCTGCGCACTGATCTCTCCGTTTAACACTGCCATCTCCAGCGTATTTAAAGCTGTGCGGGCATCCCCGTTAGCAAAGGCTGCGATCGCCTTCAGATCATCCTCTGTGATCTGCACGTTCTGCCCGCCAAACCCTGCCGGATTTGAAAGAGCATTCTTTAAAAGCTTTATCACATCTTTTTCTTCCAGCGCTTTTAGTACAAACACACGGCATCTGGATAGAAGCGCCGCATTGATCTCAAAAGATGGATTTTCTGTTGTTGCTCCTATTAGTATGATACTTCCCTTTTCCACAAAAGGCAAAAACGCGTCCTGCTGCGCCTTATTAAACCTATGGATCTCGTCTACAAATAAGACTGTCCGCATGCCCATTCTGCGGCTCTGCTCCGCCCTGTTCATAACCTCCTTGATTTCCTTGATGCCACTTGTCACTGCGCTGAAATTAATAAACTCTGCCTTTGTCTTTCCTGCTATGATACTGGCAAGCGTTGTCTTTCCTACTCCGGGAGGTCCCCAGAATATCATGGAGGATATCTGATCCCGCTCAATAAGCTGCCGCAGCACCTTTCCCGGGCCAAGGAGATGCTCCTGACCTGCGAATTTTTCAAGAGAATCCGGCCGTATCCTGCTGGCGAGCGGTACTATAGCCGGACGATTTCCAAATAATGTCATCTGTTCCATCTATACATCCCTCTGTTCTTAAACCAAACAACCTGTTCATTTTTATTTTACTCTTGTGAAAAGGAAATCACAAGCTTATCTGCTCCTCAATAGCGACCATTATTACTGTCAAAAGCGTTACTGCAAGAATCGATCCGCCTACTCCTGTAAATGAACAAATCGCCGTTGTAGTCACCCTCGGATACGAAATGCCGAGATTCTCTGTATTTGCTGTGTCTGCATTATTTCTTGTCCTCTCTTATCTTTTTGTTATAAAGAATGATTTGTATCCTCGCAGGTTTTCTAATCCCGCAAGGACGGCGGTAGCATTTTTAACCTGCTATTTCTACACTCCGCCAAGTAAATTCAGCGTATATTTTGGATGGTTTCAGAATGAGTTCTTGTTGAATTTGGCAGGATATGGTTTTTCCATGAAAAATAATACATATTAAAATTTTTAGATATTTATAAAACCAAAATAGATTTGATTTCGTCTTTATAAGTAGAACACATACAAAGGAGGATTTTAAATATGTATTGTATGACAAAGATTTTTCTTTCTGTACAACTTTCGGACGGAGTATTTAGAATTGAGGCAGAGGAAAACTTGTCAAAAGAAGAGCGTTTTGATAAAATAAATTAAGGCACTACATGAGAACGGTAGGCGGTTAGTCCTTCAGCAGAGGGACTGAGCCCTCTGATTACATAGAAATCCTGCTTACAGGAAATCTGGGAAAGGAGGGCAAACTTATGAGCAATTTCGAGATGCTCTCCATCGTACTGATGATACTTAGTATTGTCGTAACGATTCTGATTGCATACATAAATCAATCAAAAAAGTAACCGCCCTGACCAATGATATGATACCCTCAAGTAGGACACAAAAATATAAAAACCTACTTGGGGGTATTTTATGTCCAGAAAAAGTAAAATTGATGCAGTAAAAAAGGTAGAAATCGTAGAACAGTACCTGAACGGAGAACTTAGCCAAAAAGGCGCTGCAAAAATGTGCGGTGTAAATAAGCGGAGTGTTCAGGATTGGATCAGGATCTATAAAACAGACGGACCAGAAAGTTTACTGTCCCCTAAGACAAATAAACGCTACTCAAAAGAATTGAAATTGCAGGCAGTTCATGCGTACCTTTCCGGAGAGGGATCGTTAGATGAAATATGTGTAAAATTCGGAATTCGACAGCATTCTCAACTTTCAAGTTGGATCAAGGCGTATAATGAAGGTAAGGAATTAAAAGAATTTACCGGAGGTAGCGCTATGAAGAAAGCAAGAAAAACAACACTGGCGGAACGGATCTGCATTGTAAAAGACTGTCTTGACCATGACCGGAATTATGGGGCAATGGCCTTGAAGTATGATTGCTCCTATCAGCAGGTCCGAAATTGGGTGGACCGGTATGAAAAAATGGGAAGTGCCGGTTTGGAGGATAGGAGAGGCAGGCGGATCGGCTCTAAGCCAAGCCGCACTCCAGAAGAAGAATTACGGGACCGTATCGCAGAGCTGGAACGAAAAAATAAAGACTTACAGATGGAGAATGACCTGTTAAAAAAAGTAAGGGAATTAGAAAGGAGGGATCGCTTTCTTTAATACATAAATTATGTGAATATCAGGCAATCAGGGAACTGTCCAAATCAAAAGGATATCCGGTCAGACAAATGTGCAGATACCTTGGAATTACTCGTTCTTCTTATTACCGATGGCTGAAACATCCAAAAAGTGACAATGAGATCAGGAATGAACAGATTGCCGATATTATCAGGAAAATACATCGGCTGCATCCAGATATGGGGTATCGGCGTATCCGTGATGAACTAGCTGTAAATTATGGGATTCCTGCAAATGATAAGAGGATTCTGAGAATCTGCCGGAAAATCGGAATACAGTCATCTATCAAATGGAAGCCGAAGAGCTGTACGAAACCAGACAGGAATCCCTCCCACATTGCGAAAAACTTTCTTCACCGGGAGTTTCACGCAGATAAACCGAATAAGAAATGGCTGACAGATGTAACAGAGTTCAAATATTATATAGGGGTAGAAGTACACAAAATATATTTAAGTGCGATTCTTGATCTGTGCGACCGCAGGATTGTCTCGTATGAAATCAGCACGCATAATGATAATGCCCTTGTTATGGATACATTTGATCAGGCGGTAAAAGCAGAGCCTGATGCGCATCCGCTTTTTCATTCGGACCGGGGATTCCAATATACCAGTCAGGCATTTTATAGTCGGCTGAAGAAACATCATATGAAACAAAGCATGTCCAGAGTTGCACACTGTATTGACAATGGACCAATGGAAGGATTTTGGGGAATCTTAAAACGGGAAATGTATTATGGGAAACGCTTTACATCAAACGAAGAATTAATCCAAAGCATCCAAGACTATATTGAATACTATAACAACCGACGACTACAGCGTAAGTTACATATAATGACACCAATGGCCTTTCATGAATTTACGTTGAAAGCAGCATAAAAATACCGCCAGCCGGTTAATAGGCTGACGGAGAAAAATTTATTATTTTTCATTGTTCTCTTGACGGGTAGCACACCATTTTGTTTTTGCAGGCTTCAGGATTTTCATTTCCCATTCAATGTCTGTTTTATCCAACGGAGTTGGATTTTTGAATTCATCTCTTGTATCCCGATATTTTGGAACCGGACACATGATTCCTATACCATATTCCTTTTTTAGTTCTTCAGTCAATTCTTTATATACGGAAATAGGCATTACAAAATAATTTTTTTCTGTTATGAAATTTTTTCCATATCCGCTATGATAGTCTGATTTACAGCTTTTCAGCTCATACGAAATAAAATATCCCTTCTCTAATCCATCTACATAGACGCAGTTTACCGGCACAAATTGCATGAAATCCACACGGCGAACCTTTGCTGTACCATAGTCTAATGATACCTCACTGGCATAGTACTTTCCCTGTCCGGACAGCCGGTCTTGTATCAGTAGATGTTGTAGGAATTTCGTAATTTCCTTCCTTGTCATGTGTATACCTCACACTTCATTAAATTTCAATCCATACAGACATTCCACGACCGCATTTACACCAAATACTTCAAAATTTCGTTCCAGATGCATCAGCTGTGTATCATCATACATCGAAAACCTGTCTTCAATAATTTTAATCTCTTCTGCTGTAGGACTAAAGCAGGTCTGTATCTTTTCCATCAGAAGAGTATGTACCTCGTTTCGCTCCATATTTTTCCATCCCCATCATTTTGTAATACTGGAAACAATCTTTGCAGACACATAATTTTCTTTGTTTCTGACAACGGCTGACTGACGCTCCTCGTGAAGTTTTTTGGCCATGTCTTTGTCATATCTTATTTTAATTATTCCTTTCTTTCCCATAATCTTAATCCTTTCATTTTTTGATTTCTATTTGTAGTATGTTAAATATGTTTACTGCAAATAACAATTTGGACGGAGTATTTCAACTATACCCCGTCCTGTGCAGAAGCTCTGTGATGATTGTCTTTATGTCTTCATCCGCATATTCATCAATTACGTCCATTCTTTTCAAAATACTGTTTTTGCAGGGTCCTCCATTTCTACTGATTGCGGCAAATGTTATATTAGACTGCTGTTTCTGCAGGGCATGGATTGCATACTGTAACTTCCATAACAAAAATGTATTGGAATCCATTTTATTCTGTTCGATTTCTTCTCTGCATTTTGGTAATTTTAAGCGTAGTATACTCTCTTTACAACCCACCATTTGTGCAATTTTGTGGAAACTTACATACGTTGGCTTTTTGCGATTTTGATATAAGAGGTCTTTAACAGCCTGTTTCACCAACGGCAGATAATATAGGTCCATTTCTTTCCACTTAGCAGGAATATATTCTCTTGGCATGTGTTCTTCCGTCCACTCCTTGTCATGCTCTCTAAGCCACCGCATATGTGTCCTGTTTTCATTAGATATAGCGCTGATTTGATGTACGTTCTTTCCGGGGTATTTCTTGATTAACCGCATCCATTCCTTACGCTCATTCCGTATGCGCTCCTGTAAATGAGATGTTTGCTTTTCTTTTTTAAAGCTACTTTCAATACCGGCTTCTTTGCAGTATCCTATTACTTTAGATAAATTCTCATGGAAAACATCGGCAGTCCTTCGATAACTGTTCCCTGCCTCTACATAGGCTAAGATGTCATCCCGTTTCTGATTATAAGTAATTGATACCGGTCCCATGCATGGATATAAAATTGTTTCCATAGGAATTTCCAAGAAATAGGCTATCTGTGTAATGATAACCGGATTCTTATGATTCTGTTTAAAAATAGCATTTATGCGTTCAGGTGTTCCCAAATAAGGTATTTGTGCATCTTGATAGAATCGTTTACAGTCTCGGTCCAACTCCTTTAATAACCTAACTTCTCCATTTCTTGCTACATATTTCGTTGATTTTAAAAAGTTTGCAAGATAGGTACTGAAGTTCTCTTCTTGTAAAAAATAGCCTCCATTCATAATTCCGCACTGATACCGAGCATACTTCTGTTGCTCTTGTGTCCCGGAGTTTTCCATGAGGTCAGTCACATAAGATTCTGCTGGAATACAATGATTTGAAATACAGGCTTTCCCAGACAATCCGATATTGGTTTCTATTAGTTTTACTCCATGTTCCGGACAGACATCTACTGTTTCCAATTGATGACTCCGATGCCAGTAAGTCTCTCCGTATGTATGCCGGTCATATTCTGCACAAATCGGACAGTATCTTAATAAAGGCTGCTTTTTCTGACGCAGCATGCTTTTACCATAACAGCTGCATTCTTCGGGAAGGCTGTCGTAGAAACTCTTCCGTATATCATAGGACGCAAAGCGCATGTCATAAGGATAAAGTGTATGACGCATAATCAGATTTCGGACGGCTGCGTCACCTCCTAAGAATGTAATGGCCTCTTCCGAGAACCGGTTATAGTATTTCATATTCAAATGGATGGATTTCGTCTCCTGCAGTAACTGGCTGAGATAGGATTGTTTTGCATACATTCCGCTATGTTCTGTTCCCCGGCAGAGTACGCTAAAAAGTAGTTCATCCGGATATGGAACCGGAAAATACGCAATCACAGCGTCACCTCTTCTATTGTAATATAGTCTTTTAATAATTTGCAGGCATCCTCTCCCTTTCGTTTTCCTTCCATTAAAATCTGATATAAATTTATCTCATCCGTTTCTGTGGTCACAGCTGATTGCTGGACCTTTCCTACCTTTGACTGCCTTTTGGTAATCGTCTTTTTCTTTTGGATAATATGCTGCTGCATCAATTTCATCCGTTCTTGATAAGTTTGATTTAGGACTTCCAGGTTTAACCGTTCCTGACCTTTTATAATGGCGATTTCCTGTGCATCATGTAATAAAGAAATTACCGTAGAGGGGAGTCCAGCGCTGTGTTCATACAGCCATATCATGATTCCCTCCGTTATTTCCGATTTATAGCGGACATATTGATAGGCATACACCTTCCTACAGAAATTCTGGAAAAATTCGTCATACGGGAGTGCTTCGTATCGCAGGCCAATCGAACGTCGGGCAAGCTGCATTTTCTGTTCAAAGAACAATTCCGACTCTGGAGTGCCTACCATACAGATACTAATGCCACTGTTATTGATAAGCTGGGTAAAGACCCGGACTAAACTGTTCCCATTTTTATGCACACACACATTTTGTATTTCATCCACAATCAGCAATCCCACGTGGTTCATCAATACCTGGCTTACAATCCCAATAAGGGCATCTGTAGATGCATAGCGAGATAGCCGAGGCGTATAATAGTCCGAGTCCAGCCTGCAGTCTATAAGGCGCAGCACTTCATACAAAAACCCTTTCACAGAGCAGTCAAATGGACACTGGCAATTCAGAATCGGTATCATTTTCTGATAAGGCATCTCTGTGCAAAATGCTTTTTCACCTTCCAATAGTCCGATAGATTGAGAAAGCGCACTGCTCTTCCCGATTCCAGAAGGTCCGATGATAGTAAAACTGTCACTTCCACCTATGACTCCATTTCCAATATTTCCACCATTTCTTATATCTGCATTGACAAGCCCCTGACGAATGACCTGCAGCCGGTTTTCCTTTTTCAAAAAAGACTGATGCAAAGCAAGATATACCTTGCTGTAAATTTCCATGGACATTACTGAAGGAATATATATATGGTATAAATCGGATAGCGCTAGGAGACGTTTTGCCGCATCTGCTCGCCTAATATTATTGTTGTAATTAGGAAGAACGGTCATTGCTTTCATTATTTCTTTTCCAGAAAGCATGTCCGGAAGAAAGCTAACTATATTATTCATGGATTCCCACCTCCAGCACTAAATCATTATGGCTGTGTTTTTGAGCCTTTTTCCGGACATTACGGGTATGTTTTCGAACAGTTCCAGACTGAACCGTCCGATTTTCAGTTACGCTTTGAATAAACTGCATCAATCTGATTTCTGCCTGTAATTCTTCCTCCTGTTTCGCAGTGACCAGTGACCGCCTTTCTTTCTTTAACTGTCTGGCTTCTTCCAGTGTGGAATCTATTAAGCCGGATTCAACCAAAGAAAATGGTATGAATTTCAGATTATCAAGTAACCATACCGTACTGATATCATCCGGATTATAAGCAACAATCACCCTGCCGCCCTTCAAATACTGCTCTGTATAGTCTGGATGAGCATACCGGATGCCGTTGACATGAAGTCCTGTGCGTTTAAATACGCCTTCTGTCCGCGGCAACAGGCATTTGACCAGTTCAGTATCAGATACTGGAATCAAATTCCAGCTGTCATGCTCTTTTTTCCAGTTCCAAATAGCATTCGCTGTCGGCTGTATAGCTTCGTCTATCATTTCATTGCTGTATGGATATGTCTTGCATACCCGTTCCTTATTATAA
The DNA here is from genome assembly GCF_037890075.1 of Mediterraneibacter sp. ICN-202921. Taxonomy (NCBI): domain Bacteria; kingdom Bacillati; phylum Bacillota; class Clostridia; order Lachnospirales; family Lachnospiraceae; genus Mediterraneibacter; species Mediterraneibacter sp. ICN-202921. The sequence continues at coordinate 280,819 of NZ_JBBKBE010000001.1, forward strand.
AAAAGGATGCATTTTATAAGAATTCGCTCAAATTCAAACAGAGTTAAACAGGCATCTTTTCGATAATCGTGTACACCGCGTTCCTGAAAATCTTTTTCTACAACTCCTTTCCCTTTCAGATATGGTTTGTAATAGTTCTGCACGATATCGAAAAACTTTTCTACCGGTCCCTTTAATTCTGGACGGTATGGCGGGAGATTCGTAAGCGTCACCCCAAGTTCCGTTACCTGTTCAAAAGTCCCGGAAGTATATTCAGCGCCCATATCCGTAATAAATTCCGCAGGAAGTTCATAGCATGGCCAATCAGCCTCATCTATCAGGATTCCAAATGATTTGCAATGTTCTTTTTTATCTTTCAGTACATTCAATAAAAGGCCTGTAAGACTATATACGCCCCCTTCCCAGGACAACATATAACCGCAGCATAAACTGGAATGAGCATCCACGCAGACTGTCAAAATAGGACGTCCAATCAGTTCGCCGCTGTCATTGATAAGATAGATATCGCAAACCGTAGCATCCAGCATCCCGACACCGATATAAGGAGCGAACTCCTGAATCCCTTCCCCGATACAGGGACGGTCATTCCTTTGGTAATTACTTTTTCCATTTCTGGAAATATAGAAGTTTTGCATATTTTTCGTTTTCCGATAATAATAACGGAACTGATAAAAAGACGGATAGGATTCCGTCAATACGCCGGATGCATTACAATATCTTTCCTTCAACATAATTCGGTAAGCTGTTTTCAGGCTGTTCTTGTTCATATTATAGAAATACCGGTTCAACGCCCATCGGATATTTTTCTCGTCCTTTGTCAGCGCCCTCTCCGTATATATCCGTTCCTTCGGTGCAAGTGCTTCGATGTCCAGAGCTACTAGATACTGTATCAGATATTTCCGGATAGTCTGTACGGATACATTGTATTTTTCTGCTGCTTCCCGAATCCGGGCACTGCGTTCCTTTTTCTTTCCGATATGTGGCAATATTGGACATATCATAGAAAATCTTTGATGCATGACTTGTTTTTCTTTTCGGCTCAAGATTCTTTCTTCCAGAGGCAGCTCTGCCGGTTTCATATCTTCCAGTTCCGTTTTAAGCATCCAGCATGGCATTGTTTCATGAGTGCAGTCAATAACCAATGCCATCGTCTCATTTTCTTCCAAAATACGATAAACAGTTTTTTTTGATTGTATGACTTTATTCTGCATCTACAACAATCCCCCAATCCGTAATGCCTAGTGCTTTCCAATAATTCCGGGACGCTTCTAGCAGCTTTGCAGTCATAGGTTTTGTAAGTTGTTTCCGGTAAACGCATTCACGCACTATTTTTTCATGATTCATGGTCTCAAAGACAAAGTCCGTACAGTATCTTTTTTCTTCAATGGGGTCCTTAATAGGCACGTTGCACCGGACAGCTAGAATATCTGCATTCTCCGAAAGCTGAGTAGCATAGGCAAACATGATTTCATCATAGGTGATACACACACATTCAAATTTAGGCAGACTCCGTTTCTGCTGTCTCCCTTTGTAATCCATTCTGTTCATAGTTATCCTCCATAGTCTGTATGAAATTGTAAGGGTACACTGCAGCAAGAAGATTGCTCCGTTTAAAAGTTCCCAAAAGTTTCCCAAAAACGCCCCAAAAACTTCCCAAAAACGCCCCAAAAATCAAAAAAGTTCCCAAAAATTGCAGTTTTTGGGAAAATCATAGAATTTTTGGGGAAATACAAAATGCCCGCAAACGTGTCAACCATGCGGGTTTCAGAGAAAAATAAACTATATACACTCCTTTCCTTTCCCAAAAACTTCCCAAAAATACTATGTCGCGGGGCAACATGGATTATCGTGGTTTTGCCCGTTTGGGGCAATTTTGGATTATCCGGTTCGTCCCCCGATTTTCCTCGACAGCAACATTCTTTCTGCAGTTCATTTTGCTGAGTCTGATTTTGGAAGGAATCTGGGAAAGCCATGGAAGGTCTTATAAATCAAGGGCTTGACGTGGCTTATCTCGGAATTTCTTTCATCAAAAAGAGACCCAACACAGAGGAAAACCTCTGTACTGAGTCTCACTTTTTCGGGTTTAGGCTGGGTCGTGGACGATACGGGAATTTTTTCCCTAACACGATACGTGGCCTTGCCCTTAATTAATCATTCTGCCACGTCTCTCATACTGAAACTGAATCTTCCCATCTTGTCTTTGCCAAGACATACGACTTTTACCACATCGCCTAAAGAAAGAACATCTTCTACTTTATTGACTCTTTCCTTAGAAATTTTAGAAATGTGAACCATGCCTTCTTTTCCTGGTGCAAATTCCAAGAATGCGCCAAACTCTTTGATGCTGACAACTTTTCCTTCAAATACTTGTCCTGCTTCAAAGTCTGTCACAATCGTGGTGATCAGTTTGGCAGCCTTGTCCATACCTTCTTTTTCTGTCCCGCAGATGGATACAGCTCCGTCGTCTGTAATATCGATCTTCACACCTGTCTCATCAATGATCGCATTGATCGTCTTTCCTCTTTGACCAACCACATCTCCAATCTTCTGCGGATCAATCTGCATCTGTATGATCTTAGGCGCATATGGTCCAACTTCCGGTCGAGGCTCGCTAATTGCTTTATCCATGATCTCATCCAAGATATATGTTCTTGCCTTCTTTGTCGCAGCTATCGCTTCCTCAATAATCGGTCTTGTCAGACCATGAATCTTGATATCCATCTGGATTGCAGTAATTCCCTTATGTGTTCCTGCAACCTTAAAATCCATATCTCCAAAAAAGTCTTCCAATCCTTGTATATCCGTCAGCACCAAATAATCGTCATCTGTCTCGCCTGTTACCAGACCGGCTGAAATCCCGGCTACAGCAGCCTTGATCGGCACACCTGCTGTCATCAGTGACATACTAGATGCACATACACTTGCCTGAGATGTAGAACCATTTGATTCAAATGTCTCCGACACGGTCCGGATTGCATATGGGAATTCAGACTCATCCGGCAGTACCGGAAGCAGTGCTCTTTCTGCCAATGCCCCATGTCCGATTTCGCGACGTCCCGGACCTCTGGATGGTTTCGTCTCTCCTACAGAGTATGACGGGAAATTATAGTGATGCATATATCTCTTGGATGTTTCTGCCTCATCCAAACCGTCGATTCGCTGTGCGTCAGACAATGGTGCCAATGTTGTCACTGTACATATCTGTGTCTGCCCTCTTGTAAACATAGCAGAACCATGTACTCTTGGTATCAGATCTACTTCTGCGGCAAGCGGACGTATCTGGTCGATCGCACGTCCATCCGGACGTTTATGATCTTTTAAGATCATCTTTCTGACTGTTTTTTTCTGATACTGGTAGATTGCTTCTCCCAGAACTTCCAGCCATTCTTCATTTTCTGCAAATGCTTCTTCCAGCTTCTGTGTGATCAGACGGATATTTTCTTCTCTTGTCTGTTTATCATCTGTAAATACGGCTTCTTCCATTTCTGTCGGAGGAACGATTTCTTTGATAGCGGCAAACAGTTCTTCCGGCACTGCACAGCTTGTATATGTGTGTTTTGGTTTTCCACATTCTGCAACGATCGTATCAATAAAAGCAATGACTTTTTGATTCACTTCATGCGCAGCAAAAATCGCCTCGATCATCTTCGCTTCAGGTACTTCATTTGCCCCCGCCTCGATCATGATCACCTTCTCTTTTGTAGAAGCTACTGTAAGAGCAAAATCGGATGCTTCTTTCTGCGCGGCTGTCGGGTTAAATACGAATTCTCCATCTACCAGCCCTACCTGTGTAGTAGAAATCGGTCCGTCAAACGGAATATCAGAAATACTTGTTGCGATCGCCGCACCAAGCATTGCTGTCAGTTCCGGGCTGCAGTCCTGATCCACTGACATGACCAGATTTTCTAGTGTAACATCATTTCTGTAATCCTTTGGAAAAAGCGGACGCATAGGGCGATCGATCACACGACATGTCAAAATCGCATTTTCAGATGCCTTTCCTTCTCTTTTATTAAATCCTCCCGGAATCTTTCCTACCGCATACTGTCTTTCATTATACTCTACGCTCAAAGGGAAGAAATCGATCCCATCTCTTGGCTTTTCTGATGCCGTTGCCGTACAAAGAACAGTCGTATCTCCATAATGCATGAGAACTGCTCCATTCGCCTGTTTCGCTACTCTGTCAACGTCTACACGAAGAGTTCTGCCGGCAAGTTCCATTTCAAATTTCTTGTACATGTTTTTCTCCTTTTTATATTCAAACATTTTCAGACCAAAGCCCCGAAACTACTGAAAAACATATTGTACATCATCAATATCCTTTTCAGTGGTCTCGGCTTTATGCTTTTAGTCCATAATCTTTTATATTATATCACATTCTATATAGTTAAGCAATCAAAAAGGAAGCTGCAACAGCTTCCTTTTTTGTAGTATACACTATTTTCTTAATCCAAGTCTTTCGATCAAGCTACGATATCTCTCAATATCTACCTTTTTCAAATATGCAAGCAGCCCACGTCTCTGTCCTACCATTTTCAAAAGACCTCTTCTTGAATGATGATCCTTTGGATTTGCCTTAAAGTGCTCAGTCAGTTCATTGATTCTTGCTGTCAGAATCGCAATCTGTACTTCCGGAGAACCTGTATCTCCTTCACTTCTGCCATATTCTGCGATAATCGCCTGTTTCTTTTCTTTTGCAATCATTGTTGCTCCTCCTTATACTCTTTATTTAACCGCCAGATATTAAGTAACGGTTGGAGTTATCCTGTTACCGAACATCGGCTGATTTCATACTTGCTAAGTATACCACAGGAAATATCTTATGTAAAGCTTTTTTCTCCTCTATATACGTAATGACAATATTCGCTTTCTCTTCTTAGTGCTTCACCTGACTGCTTTCGTCAAGCAATAAGACAGATCAATCAAACGAAAGATCTCTGAAATACGCCTTTCCATAAGAAATATCCTGTTCCACATGTTTTTTTAGTTCTTCCAAAGAAGAAAATGTTGTCTCCGGCCGTTCAAAACTATGGAATTCAATCTCCGTCTGTTTCTCATATGCATCCGCATTATATGCAAAAGCGAATACTTCTGTCAGTCGTTTCTGTTCATCGGACACAGTAGGCTTTACGCCTACATTCCCAATTCCTTCATACCAGATCTCATCTACTTTTATCCGACAAGCATATACCCCGAATCGGGGCAGTATTTTTCCCTTCTCCGGCGCCACATTCATCGTCGGAAACCCTAAAGTTCGTCCAAGCTGTTTGCCATGTTCTACGACGCCTGTCATACCGTAACGGTATCCCAAAAGGGTATTGGCAAGTTCCACCGCCCCCTGCGAAAGTGCTTCTTTGATATACGTACTGCTGATCACCTTTCCTTTATATTTTTCCTTCTCGATCACATCCAGTTTATATCCATATTCTGAAGCAAACTCTGCCAGCATCCTCACATCACCCTTTTTTCCATATCCAAAATGGAAATCTGCACCGACAGCGATATACTCTGCGTGAAGTTTTTCTGCGAGAATTTCTCGGATAAATGTCTCTGCTTTCATAGTTCGCAATTCTTCCGTAAATGGACAGGTGATCAGCCAGTCCACCTCTCCTGAGAGCCTTGCCTTACGTTCTGCATTTGTCATCAGGCACTCTCGGCCCATATCAAACGTAAACACAACACTTTCACAGTTTTCATCTGCATGTTCTTTTATTTTAGCAAGCAATTTCTGATGTCCTCTGTGCATGCCGTCAAACTTTCCCAAAGTTACAGCTGTCCGCTTCTTCCCTTGATAGGATTGGATGTCTGTAATGTATTGCATGTCTTTTATCCTTTCACTTCCTCCTGGCTCAAAAACATTTTTCTTACCTTAAAACTTTTCTTTTTCTCATCGTAATAAAAAATCCCGATAAACTGCTGTTCTTCATCATAGACTCTTACTTCCTCGTCTGCATGATGGCACACAGCATCCGCTTGTTTTGGCGCCGGAAACGTATTCCCATTATACGCAAGTCTTGCCTCTTTCTCTCCTACCGTAACCATTCTTAAACCTGAAAACATACGATCTGTCGGAATGAGGATTTTATCAAACTCACCTTTTTTCATATACATTTCTATTTCTTCTAACCGCAGACTGTCTTCTACCGCAAAACAACCTGCCTTTGCGCGCAACAATTCTTCCATACAGCCTCCTGTACCGAGCTGTACCCCTATATCATGACATAGCGTGCGTATGTAGGTCCCCTTTGAACAATGGATACGCATCCTGACTCTGGGAAGTTTCATCGCAAGAATATCGATCTGATAAATCTGTACCTGACGCGGTGTCCGCGTCACTTCCTTTCCTTCCCTAGCAAGTTCATATAATTTCTTTCCATTTACCTTAAGGGCAGAATACATTGGTGGAACCTGCTCATATGCGCCAATGTATCCATGTATACAATTTTTCACGTTTTCTTCTGTCAAATGTGCTGTTTCTTTTTCCTTGAGAACCGTCCCGGAAATATCCTGCGTGTCTGTCTCCTTTCCAAGGAGCAAGGTACACTCATATATCTTGTCTTTCTCTGTAAGCAGACCGCACAGTTTAGTCGCTCTCCCAAGACAAACCGGCAGAACTCCCTGCGCATCCGGATCCAATGTTCCCGTATGCCCAATCTTTTTCTGCTTTGTGATTCCTCTTAACTTTGCCACTACATCATGGGAAGTATATCCTTTTTCCTTATATACATTCAAGATTCCGTTTATCATGCTTTTTCATCCTGCACTTTCCTCTGTCCCAACTGATGCAGAATCTGCCTGCTGATATTATTGATCACATCATGTGCCGTTCCTTTTAAGGTGCAGCCCGCTGCGCGGACATGACCGCCGCCTCCGAAATATCGGGCGATCCTGCTTACATCCACCCACTCCTTTGAGCGCAGACTTACTTTAAAAGTATGCAGTTCTGTTTCATGCAGGAATATCGCCACTTCACATCCCTTTGTCTGACGAAGCTGGCTTACGATTCCTTCCAGATCAGAGGGAACCGCCCTAAAAAACTCCATATCTTTTCTTGTGACAACTGACACGATACAGCGTTTATCCAAAATCAGCATACTCTCCAGCAGAGCCTTTCCCAATATCTGATTCTGTACATATGTTTTTTCATAATATGTCTTATCTATGATCGCATTTCCGTCGATACCTTTGCGCAGTAATTCCGCAGCAGCTTCCATTGTCTCCGGAGATGTGCTGGAATACTGAAATATCCCTGTATCATGAGCGATTCCCATGTAAAGTGCCTCTGCACATACCTTACTGATTTTTTCCTTGTCAAGCAAGGTGAAAACAAGCTCTGCTGTAGAACTTGCATCCGGTACGATATAGTTGCTGTCTGCAAACGCCTCATTACTGATGTGATGGTCTATGCACGCTGTTTCTTTTGCCTGTTCAAAGAGCTCACTTGCGAAACCAAGACGTTTTATATCACCACAATCCAGACAGATAAAGAGATCATAGGGCTCACACGGATATATTTCTGTCTTTGCTTCTTCTGTACCGCAGAGGATCTGAAATGCCTGCGGCACTTCTTCTAGATATACATCTGTCTCAAGCTCTGGATACTGCTCTTTCAAATACAGATACAATCCCATCGTAGATCCCACACAATCTCCATCTGGACGGACATGCCCGCCCAGCGCTACTCGTTTCTTTCCCTTTAGCAAATCGGCTAATACCATATTCATCCCACCTAAGCCTCATCTTTTATATTCTTTGTCACCTCATCTATCTTATGACTGATATTCACACCATATTCGATAGACTGATCCACAATAAATTTGATTTCTGGCGTATTTCTCATATTGATGGTCCTGGCAAGTTCCCGCCGGATATATCCTTCCGCGCTCTGCAGACCCTTTATTGTATCCTCCTGCGCTTTTTCGTCTCCTAATACACTGATGTACGCTTTGCAGGTTTTTAGGTCCGGTGCCACCTCTACTGCCACAACGGAAGTCATTGGAGCCACTCTAGGATCTTTGATCCCGCCGCGGATGATATTACTTAGTTCTCTTTGGACCTCCGCATTCACTCTTGTATTTTTGATACTATTTTTCCTCATACTAAGCTCCCCTTTTCACCTCCGGGACTTTTTCCCGGCTTTACTTTCTTTCTGTCTCTACCATCTTATAGGCTTCTACTTCATCGCCTTCTTTAATATCATTATAATTCTCAAATACAAAGCCACACTCGTATCCTGCTTTCACCTCTTTTACATCGTCTTTGAATCGTTTAAGAGACGCAAGCGGACCGTCGAATACCACGATGCCATCTCGGATCAGACGCACAGAACAATTTCTTTCAAATATACCATCTTTCACATAAGCGCCTGCGATCGTACCTACACCGGATGCTTTGAATGTCTGCCGTACTTCTGCGTGTCCTAACGTTTTTTCTTCGAACACCGGATCCAACATTCCTTTCATAGCCGCTTCTACATCCTCGATCGCATTATAGATTACTCTGTAAAGTCTTAAATCCACTCCCTCACGGTCTGCGATCTCTTTTGCCGTCGCATCCGGACGCACATTAAATCCTATGATGATCGCATTGGAAGCAGATGCCAGGATCACATCCGATTCGTTGATCGCGCCGACGCCGCCATGGATGATCTTAATGACAACCTCATCATTGGAAAGTTTCAGGAGACTCTGCTTGATTGCCTCCACAGAGCCCTGCACATCTGCTTTCACCACAATGTTCAGTTCTTTTAAGTTTCCTTCCTGTATCTGAGTAAACAGATCATCCAGCGACATCTTAGATTTCGTATCATCCAACAGTTTTACTTTATTGTGCGCGATAAATGTCTCTGCAAAACTTCTCGCTTCTTTCTCAGACTCGCAGCCTACAAATACTTCCCCGGCATTTGGCACGTCGTTAAGGCCTAAAATTTCAACCGGCTGTGACGGCCCGGCCTCTTTGACCCGTCTTCCCTTATCATCCATCATGGCACGAACTCTTCCGTGCGCGCTTCCTGCCGCGATCGCATCTCCTACATGGAGTGTACCTTTCTGCACAAGGACCGTGGCTACAGAACCTTTTCCTTTATCCAGTTCTGCCTCGATCACCAGTCCACGCGCAAACCGATCCGGATTTGCCTTTAACTCCATCACTTCCGCTGTCAAAAGAATCATCTCCAGCAATTCCGGGATTCCTTCTTTCGTGTGCGCGGATACAGGAACAAAAATCGTGCTTCCGCCCCAGTCTTCAGGGATCAATTCATATTCTGTCAATTCCTGTTTTACACGCTCTATATTTGCGCTTGGCTTATCGATCTTGTTGATCGCCACAATAATCTCTATTCCTGCTGCTTTCGCATGATTGATCGCTTCAACTGTCTGCGGCATCACTCCATCATCTGCGGCAACTACCAGAATAGCAATATCTGTAGAATTCGCTCCACGCATACGCATCGCAGTAAAAGCTTCATGTCCCGGCGTATCTAAAAAGGTGATCTTTTCTCCGTTTGCCTCTACTACATAGGCGCCGATATGCTGTGTGATCCCGCCTGCCTCACGGCCGATCACATTTGTATGACGGATAGCATCGAGCAAAGAAGTTTTCCCGTGATCGACATGCCCCATTACGCAGACTACCGGAGGACGTTTCACCATTGTACTTTCGTCCTCTTCCTCCTCTTTGAGCAATTCTTCAATCACATCTACTACTTCTTCTTTCTCACAGAGCACCTCAAATTCCATTGCGATTTCTTCCGCTGTCTCAAAGTCGATCTCCTGATTTACTGTAACGACTTTTCCTTGTAAAAATAATTTCTTTACAATAACAGAAGGTACGATCTTCATTTTATCGGCCAGTTCCTTGATCGTAAGTACTTCCGGAATAACAATCTGTTTAATTTGCTCTTCTTTTTTCTCTTCCGGTTTCGGCTGTGGTTTTTTCACTTCGGCAACATTTTTTTGTTTCTTTCCTTTCTTGCCTTTGCTTTCAAACGCCTCGTCCCTTAACTCTTTTTTCTTGTAGTCTTTCTCTTTATCTTTTACTTTGCTGCGCTGACTCTTCTGCTGTTGTTCCACAATCGGCATAGAAAGAGATTCTCTGTCTTCTCTTCTGGAATCGCCTTTCGCCGGACGCTGTCCCTGACTATCAAACCGACGATTTCCGCTGTTATTTCTGCCATCTCTTCCATCTCTTCCGGATCTGGACGGACGGCCACCTTCCGACCCGAAATTCCCCTGTCTTGTATCTCTGCGTGGTGTATTTCCGGATGGACGGCTTCCCTGCTGTGCTTCACCGCCGCTGCGGTTTATTCCTTGCCCATATCCTTTTGAACGATTCTGTCCCTGTGTATTTAGGCTTCCCTGGCGCCTGCTCTCTGAAGATGTATTTACGGCCGGACGGGTACTTCCCTGAGATGACGTTCCCATTGAATGTGCACTTCCCTGCGCCCTCGCTCCTGTCGTCTGCGCAGAACTTCCCTGTGCCTGCATTCCCGTCGTCCGACTCGTGGACTGAGTTGTCTTTCCTGTCATTCGATTCGTATTTTGTGATGTACTTTCCTGGGAGATCGCACCTGCAGGACGCATATTTCCTGTTGAACGCACGTTTCCTGCCGGACGCGCAGTCCCGTGTGCCGTATTGTCTGCCGGACGACCTGCAGTCTGTGCAGCACTTCCCGCCGAACGGCCTGCCTGTGCCGGTCTTACAGGGCGACTGCCTGCTGTACCTTGCACCGGACGAGCCGCTCCCGATGGTTTTTGTCCTCTAGCCGCTGGTCTATTTCCCTGTATTCTGCTTACATTCTTAGAATTCTGCGGACGGATCACAAATGCAAGATTCTTTTTTTTCGGAGCTGCATCTTCTTCCTTTTTCTTTTCTGGTTTACCCGCTTCATTTCTAATTTCTTCCACTACATTTTCCTCCAGAGAACTCATGTGACTTTTTACCTCCACATTCTTTTTTCCCAGAATATCCATCAGTTCTTTATTGTCCATCCCCAACTCTTTTGCCAGTTCATGCACTCTCATTTTCGACATATATTACTACCTCCTTTATGCAATATCCTCTCTCGTCTTAAATTCCTTCTGAATTCCCTTTGCAAATCCTTCGTCCAATATCGCCAGAGATGCACGGAATTCTTTTCCCATTGCATGCCCTAAGGTATCTTTATCTCCGTAAAAATAAATTGGAACCTTGTAAAATTTACACATTTCCCGAAATTTTTTCTTTGTGTTGTCAGATGCATCCGCCGCAACAATGACCAGAAAGGCCTTTCCTGCCTTTGTTTCTCTTTCTGTCAAGAATTCTCCGCTCGCCGTCTTTCCCGCTTTCGTTGCGAGTCCGATCAGGGATAATATCTTATCTTGCCTCAATCTCCTCCATCTCCCTTTCCAGCTTTTCATAAACCTCCTTGGGGATCGCCTGCCCAAAGGAACGTTCCAGTCCTTTCGTTTTGACTGCTTTTTCAAAACACTGCCGTGACAGACACATATAAGCGCCCCTTCCGTTTTTTCTTCCTGTCGTATCCAGGGAAAACGCTCCGTTCTCATCGCGCAGCACCCGTATCAACTCTTTCTTCGGTTTCATCTCTTGACATCCCACACATTTACGCATAGGAATCTTCTTTTTATTTCCCAAACAAGTCACCTCTGTCTACATCTTATGCTTCACCGTCATCTGTCTCTATGAATTCATATTCTTCATCTTCTGCCGCATCCTCATAAGTCTCATCATATTCTTCCTCATAATCCTCGTAGTCTCCGGTGTAGCCTTCTTCTCCCATCAAGCCCATCTGTTCCATATAGTCTTCCGGAAGTTCTCCTGATTCGATAGCCTGCGTCTCGCTCTTAATGTCGATCTTATAGCCTGTAAGCCTTGCTGCAAGTCTTGCATTCTGTCCTTCCTTACCAATCGCCAATGAAAGCTGATAGTCAGGCACGATCACGCTTGCCACCTTCTCCTCCGGATCCGCCATAACAGAAATAACTTTCGCCGGACTTAACGCATTTTCAATCAAAAGCGCCGGATTTTCATCCCAGTTGATAATATCGATTTTTTCGCCTCGCAATTCCTGCACTACCGCATTAACTCTTGCACCATTCATCCCGACGCAGGCGCCTACCGGATCTACGTTCTCATCATTGGACCAAACAGCCATTTTCGTACGGGATCCCGCTTCACGGGCAATGCTCTTGATCTCCACGGTACCGTCTCTGACTTCTGCTACCTCCGCCTCAAAGAGACGTTTTACCAGTTCTGGATGAGTACGGGATACTAAGATCTTCGGTCCTTTTGGCGTATTCTTTACTTCTACCACGTATAACTTAATCCGCTCTGTAGGCTTAAACGTCTCTCCTTTTACCTGCTCGTTCTCCGTCAGCATAGCATCTGCCCTGCCCAGATTGATACTGATATTCTTGCCTACGTAACGCTGCACGATACCTGTTACGATATCTTTCTCTTTTTCAAAATACTGGTCGAACACAACCTTTCGTTCTTCTTCTCTTATTTTCTGGAGTATCAGATTCTTTGCGTTCTGTGTAGCAATACGGCCAAATTCCTTCGACTGTACGGAAACCTGTGCCACATCTCCCAGCTGCAGAGAAGAATCTAGCTTTTCCGCTTCTTCCAGGCTGATCTCCAACGCCGGATCCATCACTTCCTCTACCACTTCTTTCTCGGCATATACAGCATAATCGCAGGTTTCTCTGTCCATGATCACTTTGATATTGTCTGCTGTTCCAAAATGATTTTTGCAGGCGCTGATCAAAGAGTTCTCTATGGCATCCATCATTGTTTCCTTACTGATATTTTTTTCCTGCTCAAGAATCGTCAATGCTTCCAGTAATTCTGTATTCATTTTTTATTTCCTCCTAAATTTAAAAATCCAAAGCTAAACGAATCAGCGCGATCTCACTTTTCTGAAATGTCTGTGTGGACGCATCCTCATAGGTGATAGTCACAGATTCTTTGTCATATTCCTTTAAAATACCGACAAACTCTTTCTGCCTGTCAATAGCCTTGTATGTCCGTATCTCCACTTCTTCTCCCAGACTTCTCTGAAAATCTTTTTCTTTCTTCAAAGGTCTGCCAAGCCCCGGTGAACTTACCTCAAAGATATATGAATCTTCAATATAATCTTTCTCATCTAAAATATCGGAAAATCTCCTGCTGACTGTTTCACAGTCATCTACTGTAATCCCGCCGGGTTTGTCGATGTAGGCGCGCAAATACCAAGTACCTGCCTCTTTTACATACTCCACATCCACCAGTTCAAACCCATTTTCTTTCACGATCGGCTCTAAGAGTTCCTCTGTCTTCTGCTCGTATTCTTCTCTTCTTGACACGACAAACTTCCTTTCTCTAGTATATACTTACTCGTTCAAAGGAAAGCGCTGCCGGAAAACCTCCGGCAATAAATAAGAGTGAACTTTCGTTCACTCTTCTGCCGGCTTCCTATGTAACTGTATAACAGTGTAACACTGTTTTATACAAATTGCAAGGGAATTCTTTCTTAAGTTCACTTAAGTTCCCTTATAAAAACTACTCATACACGTGCCTTTGTTCCTGTACCATCCCGCTTTGCCAGACGCAATCTGTTTAATGCTACTTCTTTTTCTTTATACAGCGCCTTTGCTTCCGTACCCTCTTCAAACAAATATATCTGCTCCAACTCATCTTTCTTCTGAAGCTTTATCCCTCGTACGCCCACGGCGCCTTTCTTCTTTTCCGGAACTTCCGCTGCCATAAACCTTAGGAAATACCCGCCCTTTGTCTGCAATACAAGATTCTGGTTTTCATTGACCACGCAGACGGCAAGCAGCCTGTCCTCCTCGTTTAACTTCGTTGCCGCTATCGTCCGTTTCGACACCTGAAATTCACTTCCATCTACTCTCTTTAACATTCCCTGAGTGGTGGCAAACAGTAATCTGGCAAAACGCATCTGCTCGGCATCATATACTGTGATGATCTGCTCTTCACTGCTCACATAATTACTTACGTTATCAATCGGGATCCCCTTATCTCTAAATTTCCCATAAGGCAGATCTAACACCTTGATCTGATGCATTTTTCCTGTATCTGTAAAAAGGCAGATTTTTCCTGTGTTCATGCAGCGGACAATGTATTTATTCTCGGCATCCGCCGCCTCTTTGTTTCTCTCATATACAGAAACATCCACTGTCTTGGCATAACCGAACCTGTCCATCAAAAATACGACTTCCTGTTCCTCGATCTTTTTTTCTTCAAAGACCGCTTCTTCTGCATTTTCTACGACCGTCCTACGTTTTCTTCCGTATTCCTTTTTATACAAATCCAGTTCTTCCATGATAAGATTCGCCATAGAATCATAGTTATTTAGAATGTCCTCATATCTGGCAATATTTTTCAGCGTCTGTTCATGCTCTTTTTGCAGTGCCTCGATCTCTAATCCGATCAGCTTATATAAACGCATTTCTAAGATCGCTGCCGCCTGCCTCTCGGTAAATCGAAGAAGTGCGGCCATCTTTTTGGAAATGCCGGACTTAAACTTGATGTTGTCCGTTACACCGTTGACCAGGCAGGCTTTCGCATCTTTTACAGATGTACTTCCCCGCAGGATCTCGATGATCAGGTCGATCACATCACACGCCTTGATCAGCCCTTCCTGTACTTCCCGCCTTTCTTCCTCTCTTTTGAGCAATGTCTTATATTTTCTCGTCGCCAGTTCAAACTGGAAATCCACATGGTGCTCGATCACCGCCTTCAGTCCCAAAGTCTCCGGTCTGCCCTCCGCCACGGCAAGCATATTAACGCCGAACGTATCCTCCAGACGTGTCTTTTTATAGAGCATATTTTTTAGATTTTCAACGTCCGCTCCTTTTTTGAGCTCTAATACGATACGGATTCCTTCTTTGGAAGACTGGTTGGAAATATCTACAATATCTGTTGTCTTTTTGGACTCTACCAGCCCTGCTACATCATTTAAGAACTTGCCGATTCCACTTCCGATCATTGTGTAAGGAATCTCCGTGATAACAAGTTGTTTCTTACCGCCCTTTAAATCTTCTACTTCTACCTTGCCGCGGATTTTGATCTTTCCCTGTCCTGTCTCATAAATCTGCAGCAGATCGTCTTTATTTACTACGATCCCGCCTGTAGGGAAATCCGGTCCTTTGATATATTTCATCAGTTGTTTCGTACTGATCTCATCATTTTTCATATACGCCTTCACGGCTTCGATGACTTCGCCTAAATTATGCGTCGGGATGCTGGTCGCCATCCCGACCGCAATCCCTTCTGCCCCATTGACAAGCAGATTCGGTATACGCACGGGAAGAACGACGGGTTCTTTCTCTGTCTCGTCAAAATTTGGTCCAAAATCAATCACATCTTTATCCAGATCAGACAGATAGACTTCCTGTGTAAATTTCGTAAGCCTTGCTTCTGTATACCGCATTGCCGCCGCACCGTCTCCCTCGATGGAGCCAAAATTTCCATGTCCGTCTACTAATACCATACCCTTTTTAAATTCCTGCGCCATCACGACCAGAGATTCATAGATAGAACTATCCCCGTGAGGATGATATTTACCCATCGTATCTCCCACAATACGCGCACATTTACGATATGGTCTGTCATAGCGTATCCCCAGTTCATGCATATCATAGAGTGTCCTTCTCTGTACAGGTTTTAAGCCGTCCCGCACGTCTGGCAGTGCGCGCGCGATGATAACGCTCATGGCATAATCGATGTACGATTTTTTCATAAGATCTGAATACTCTGTCCTTATTATCTGTGATTCACTGTTCATTTCCTTATCTCCTCGTCATTTCAGACACATTATATATCCAATTCTGCCTCTGTGGCATTTTCATAAATAAACGCCTTTCTCGGAGGCACCTCCGTTCCCATCAGCATCTCAGTCACACTTGATGCCATACGCGCATCTTCGATCTCCACCAGTTTCAAGAGTCTCCTTTCAGGATCCAGCGTCGTCTCCCAGAGCTGCTGTGCGTCCATTTCTCCAAGTCCTTTATATCTTTGCAGTGTAAAACCGCCGTCATGGGTTTTTCTGTATCTTTCCAGCGCTTTATCATCATACAGATACTCTTCCTCTCCTTTTTTCGGCATAGCCTTGTATAGAGGCGGCATGGCAATATACACATGCCCTTCATAGATCAGCTCCGGCATAAATCTGTAAAACAGCGTCAAAAGCAACGTAGAGATATGAGCGCCGTCTACATCTGCGTCTGCCATAATGATGATCTTATCATAGCGCAGCTTGCTGATATCAAAATCATTGCCGTATCCTTCCGAAAACCCGCATCCAAACGCATTGATCATCGTCTTGATCTCTGCATTGGCAAGGATTTTATCAATACTGGCTTTCTCCACATTTAAGATTTTTCCCCGGATCGGAAGGATCGCCTGGAAATTTCTATCCCGCGCTGTCTTTGCCGAACCTCCCGCAGAATCTCCCTCCACGATAAAAATCTCACATTTACTCGGATCCCGGCTCTCACAGTTTGCTAATTTCCCATTACTGTCAAAAGAATACTTCTGCTTCGTCAAAAGATTCGTCTTTGCTTTTTCTTCTGTTTTTCGTATCTTTGCCGCTTTTTCCGCACTGGAAAGGACTTTTTTTAGCACTTCAAGATTACGGTCAAAGTACAATACAATCTCATCTCCTGTCACCTTACCTGCCGCTCTTGCCGCGTCCGGGTTGTCCAGTTTTGTTTTCGTCTGTCCTTCAAACCGTGGATCCGGATGTTTGATAGAGATGATCGCCGTCATGCCATTTCGTATATCTGCTCCGGTAAAGTTGGCATCCTTCTCCTTCAGGATACCAAGTTCTCTGGCATACTGGTTCATAACCGTTGTGAACGTCGTCTTAAAACCAGTTAGATGTGTACCGCCCTCGGCATTATATATATTATTACAGAACCCAAGCACATTTTCATGGAATTCATTGACATACTGTATAGCCGCCTCTACCTCGATCCCTTCCGACTCTCCCTTGAAATAGATAGGTGCATGCAGCACTTCTTTTTTCTTATTTAAATCCTGGATATATCCTATGATTCCTTCCGGTTCATGATATACTTTTTTTTCCGCTTTTTCGCCACGCTTGTCCTCAAACACGATTGTCAGTTCCGGATTCAGATAGGCTGTCTCATGCAGACGGCTCTTTACCTCATCGGCCTTAAACCTCGTCTTTTCAAATATCTCACCATCTGGCAGGAAATTCACTTCTGTTCCCGTCTTTCTGGTCTTTCCTACTTTGGGAAGCAATCCGTTTTCCAGCTCTATAACAGGAAGTCCTCGTTCATATCGATCATGATGTACATAGCCGTCTCTACTGATCTTTACATCCATATACACAGATAATGCATTTACGACTGAGGAACCGACTCCATGCAGTCCCCCGCTTGTCTTATAGGCTGAATCATCAAACTTTCCTCCTGCATGCAGTGTTGTATAGACAAGGCGAGCAGCAGATACACCTTTCTGATGCATATCAACAGGAACTCCGCGTCCATTGTCAATAATAGTCGCGGAGCCGTCTTTTTCCAGCGTCACTTCGATCTTTGAACAAAACCCTGCCAAATGCTCATCCACTGCATTGTCTACAATCTCATAGATCAAATGGTTCAACCCTTTGGTCGATACGCTTCCGATATACATTCCCGGTCTTTTTCGGACTGCCTCCAGCCCCTCCAATACGGAAATACTGTCCGCATCATATGTATTCTGCTTTCCCATATTTACTCTCTCCTACTTCTTTTACACCTCTTGCCAGGGCTCGCTCTCCCTGCACTATTGGTTAATTCTAGCACATAAGATAGGGGTTTTCAAATGATTTTTCCTTTTCAACAGCCCCTTTATTGCGTAAGAACCTGCTGTAATGTATCTGCCAGCACTTCCATTGCATTCATCATTTCTCCTACCGTATTCGTCTGCGCACCAGCTTCGATCAGGAGAGATTTCGGCACCAGATGCAGATTATATCGATAGCCTCGCAGGTAAATATGCCTTGCAAATCCCGGATATGTACTTTCACAGGCAAGTTGCATCTGCAGAGAAAAAGCGAGGTTATCCTGTATGTAGGGATTATAAAGATACGCAATATCTCCGTTTGTACGCGTTCTGCTCAATCCGTTAAAAAACATGATCTTCGCCGTCTGCTTTCCATTTACCTCCGTCACCAAATGTGTATCGTCACCCACTCCGTCCCGATGCAGATCAATCACTACTTCTATCGTCGGATTCGCTTCCAAGATCGGACGGATAGAAGCTTCTGCATTCTCATAAGCATTGCTCCTGTCAAGCTGCCCATTGATAATATCATAGACACCCGTATCATGGATCGTCTCGATCCCTTTCTCGTTTAAAAGTTTTGTCAGATACTCTCCAACACCTACAATACTCGTACTGGTATCTCCCGGCGTAGAATCAATAAATTCCTCCTGGGAATGGGTATGGAAGATCAACACCTTCGGACCGCCTGTACTAGTATCTATCTTCATGCTGCGGCCAAGCAGATCGTCTGCGTTGAGTTGATCCGGTCCTATCATAGTGGAGCTGTCTACCGTATAAAAGTTACTCAGCAGGTAATCAAAATCCCGCAGCTTTTCTATAGACATATCTATAGAAGAAGTTACAGGCTGTGTCTCCTGTGATACCTCTGTGTCTTCCTCTCCGATCAATTTCCCGTTTTCATCTACTGCGTGTTCGTCGTTTGCCTGGCTTTCCAATATTTTTGCGATCGTCTCTTCATCTTCCATAGGAGCTTCATATGTCTTTTTCTCTTCCACATATTGTACGACCGGCAGCCATGCATACGCTTTCTTTGCGATCCATGCTCCCATGCCCTGTTCTGGTTTTTTATGTAGATAGGCAAGTCCCGGCATATACATTTCTTCTGCCTTATACAGCAGATCCCCCTGCATTTCATAGCCAAAATCCCTTGCCGCTGTTTTTCCAACGACTCCTATAGCCCAGGCGCCTGCGAAACATAGAATAATAAGCAGTCCTTTTAACTGTTTTTGCTTTCTATTATTCAATCTGTTCACCTCTGCAAAAAGTGTGCTTCGCTATCTTTTAAAAAGATAGATTTAGGAGCACACTTTTCTTTTTCTTTCAGACGCGCCGGATATTTCCTTCCGGACTCTTTCTTACATTGTATGAATATTTTCTCCTATTATGCCTTTTCTCCTAAATAATACATTCAACGCTTCCGAGATCGTATAACTGATCTGATCTACCATTTCGTCTACATCCTTTGGTGTAACAAACATTCCGTTTAAATGAGGTGCGATTAGTTCTTTTACCAATTCATACTTTTCGCCTGCAGTATAAGAACGCAAAACTTCTCCCGCTTTTTTCAGCGTATCGGAAGTTTCAAGAGCTGCTATGAAATTTTCCATCGTATCATTTACGATCGTCGCTGCGTCTACCACTGTTGGAACCCCTATACCGATCACAGGGACTCCCAGAGATTCTTTATTCAGTCCGCTCCTGTTATTTCCCACTCCTGTTCCCGGATGTATCCCTGTATCTGCGATCTGGATCGTCCGGTGCAGTCTTTTACTGTTTCGTGCGGCTAATGCGTCCACTGCGATCACCAGGTCCGGTTTTGTCTCTTTGATCACGCCTCGTATGATCTCGACAGTTTCCATACCCGTCTGTCCCATCACACCCGGCACGATCGCACTAATCATATTGGCATTTTCCATCCCCATCGCATACTTTCCATATTCTTTTACAATATGTCTTGTCACTGTCAGATGATCGACCACATTGGGTCCCAGCGCATCCGGCGTCACCTGTCGATTCCCAAGCCCGACTACCAGTATAGATACATCTTCTTTCTCAATCGTATTTCCCCGGATCAGTTCCTGCACATATTTTGCCAATTCTTCTGCTATCTCCCTATGATACTCCTCATCCGGCACAGACAGGTTAGGCGTCTCTAGAGTCAAGTAGGTTCCAACCGGTTTCCCCATTACTTTGGCTCCCTTCTCCGTCTCTATCCTCACTCTAGTCACACGAATCTCTTTTTCCTCATCATAATGTTCTTCCAGTACGACTCCCTGTACTTCTACATTATCCGATTCAAACCGCTCTTTTTCTTCCAGTGCAAGGTCTGTACGAATACTATACTTATCCAACATACTCCATCCTCACTTTATTCTTGTTTCGCGGCTTATGCCCTTTCATGCCGGCAAACTTCGCCCGATGTTGTTTAGTTTTACCGTATTTTTCATAAATATGTATTGACAAGCCTCAATACTTGGCATAAAATGAATGAGTATGTTTCATTGGAACGTCCGTGTCCGAATCCAGTGAAATGATAAATTACATTTGAAATTTCGCATATTTGGAGGTGTACAGGTTGGCTAACATTAAATCTGCTAAGAAGAGAATTTTAGTGAATGAGACAAAAGCTGCAAGAAACAAAGCAATCAAATCAAAGGTGAAAACTGCTGTGAAAAAGGTAGAAGCTGCGATCGCCGCAAAAGATGCAGAGGCTGCAAAGACTGCTTTACACGCGGCTATCGTTGAGATCTCAAAAGCTGGAAGCAAGGGTGTTTACCACAAGAAAACTGTTTCCAGAAAGATTTCTCGTTTATCAAAAGCTGTAAATACGATTGCTTAATTGATCTGATATAGAGAAAACAAAAAGACATCCGCTGCCGTCAGGCGGATGTCTTTTTTAATGTGGGCCAGACAGTGATGAGCATCGTGACAAAAGATGCCGTACCGCCAATGGCATTCGATATAGGTTCTGCCAGAAATACCCCGTCCGTTCCCAGACCTGCCACCATTGGAAGAAAAAGTGTCAGCGGAACCACAATGATGATCTTCCGAAATAGGGAAAAGAAGATCGCTGGTTTAGGCAGATTCAGCGCCTGGTATGTAGACTGCCCGGAAAATTGAAGCGCCATCATAAAGATTCCGCAGAAATACAGCCGCATTGCAGGGATTCCTTTTTGTATCAACTCTGGTTCGTTTGTAAACAGATGCAGGAAAAAACGCGGTTCGAAAAAGAGAACAGCCCACATCAGTACCGTAAATACCATACAGCTTCCTGCCATAAATTTGATCGCAGATTTTACACGTGTATAGCACTTTGCCCCATAATTATAGCCGATCACCGGCTGTGCGCCGGATGTCAGTCCTGTCACCGGCATTGTAATGATCTCTCTCACTGAATTGATAACCGTCATGATCCCCACATATACGTCTCCCCCATATCTGGAAAGCATCGCATTGCAGACGATCTGCACCGTTCCGTTC
This sequence comes from Mediterraneibacter sp. ICN-202921, assembly GCF_037890075.1. NCBI lineage: Bacteria > Bacillati > Bacillota > Clostridia > Lachnospirales > Lachnospiraceae > Mediterraneibacter > Mediterraneibacter sp. ICN-202921. The sequence continues at coordinate 302,092 of NZ_JBBKBE010000001.1, forward strand.
GTAATATACATGATAAAGCCTGCTGCCCCAAGCAGCACAATTTCCTTCACCAACTTTACATCTATACGCATAGCATCTCTGCTCAATTTCAGGATCGCTTTTTTTCCTGTCAGAAATTTAAGCACCCATAATGCCGACGCTCCCTGAGAAATAACGGTGGCCACTGCGGCACCTCTGACTCCCATATGAAAACCAAAGATCAAAACCGGATCTAAAATAATATTGAGCACAGCTCCCAGTAATACAGTAAACATCCCCGTCTTTCCAAAACCCTGAGAATTGATAAAATTATTCATCCCCAGACTGATCATGACAAAGATCGTCCCCAGCAAATAGATCGTCAGATATGCGTCTGCATAGGGAAATGTGGCATCACTGGCGCCGAACAGATACAAAAGCGGTTTTTTGAACAATAGACCGGATACCATCAAAATACCGCCGCACACAAGCAGCATAGAAAAAGAGTTGCCCATGATACACTGTGCTTTTCTTTCTTCATGCCCGCCTCTGGCGATCGAACACAACGGTGCACCGCCCATCCCGAACAGATTGGCAAATGCTGTGATGATCGTAATAATAGGAAGCGCCAGTCCGATCCCTGTCAGTGCTTCCGCAGAAGTGTGCGGAATATGCCCTATATAAATACGGTCCACGATACTGTAAAGTACATTGATCAACTGTGCTAATGTCATAGGCAGGGCCAGACTTAAGATATTTCTGGCAATGCTCCCTTTACTGAAATCATTTCTGCTTTCCACTCATCCTCTCCCCTTCCTGTGTGACTCAAACTCTATTATATACCCGTCGCCAAAAAAAGTACACATATCAAACACGAGTTTGATATGCGTACTTTTTTTACTTGCCGCTTCCGGCTGATTTCTTAGTTCCTGCTCACGGATCCTGCCGCAAAATTAGTTATTGATCAGTTTGTCCTCGTCACTCCAGCTATAGAGCTTTCTGATCTCTTCCCCAACCTTCTCTGCCGGATGCTCGGAAGCAAGTTTTCTCATTGCTCTGAAGTGTGCCTGTCCTCCTGCTTCTGACATATCCAGCAAAAATTCTTTTGCAAAGGAACCATCCTGAATATCCTTTAAAATCTGTTTCATCGCTTTCTTCGTCTCTTCTGTGATGATCTTTGGACCTGTAATATAATCACCATATTCTGCCGTATTGGAGATAGAATATCTCATACCTGCAAAACCAGACTGATAAATCAAATCTACGATCAGCTTCATCTCATGGATACATTCAAAATAAGCGTTTCTTGGGTCATATCCCGCCTCAGTCAGTGTCTCAAATCCCGCCTGCATCAGCGCACATACACCGCCGCACAATACAGCCTGCTCGCCAAAGAGATCTGTCTCTGTCTCTGTTCTAAATGTTGTCTCCAGGATACCTGCTCTTGCGCCACCGATCGCAAGCCCATACGCAAGCGCTTTATCAAGTGCTTTTCCTGTGGCATCCTGATGCACTGCTACCAGACAAGGCGTTCCTTTTCCTGCCTGATATTCGCTTCTTACAGTGTGTCCCGGAGCCTTTGGCGCGATCATAGTCACATCTACATTTGCCGGCGGTACGATCTGCCCAAAATGGATGTTAAAACCATGCGCAAACATCAGCATATTGCCTTCTTCCAGATTCGGCTCAATATCCTTCTTATAAAGCGCAGCCTGTTTCTCATCATTGATCAGAATCATGATAATATCTGCCTTCTTTGCAGCTTCTGCTGCGGTAAATACTTCAAATCCCTGTTCTTCTGCTCTTTTCCAAGAACGGCTTCCTTCATAAAGTCCGATGATCACATTACATCCGGATTCTTTTAAGTTCAGCGCATGTGCGTGTCCCTGGCTGCCGTAACCAATGATCGCGATAGTTTTCCCTTCTAACAGAGAAAGATTACAGTCTTCCTGATAATAAATTTTAGCTGCCATTTTTCATTCCTCCTAAATTTACATTCCAGCATGGCTATGCTGTGTTTTCTGAAAATTTATAGTTAAAGGCTCCTGCCCTTAGCTTTCTTTTATGCACCTGTTTTAGTCAATATATGTAATATCCTTGCTTCCCCTGGCGAGTCCTGTGATCCCTGTCCGTGCCAGTTCTAATATCTCATAGTCTTTGAGCAGATTTAAGAATGCTTCCAACTTAGACTGATTCCCCGTTAATTCGATCATCAAAGATTCTTCTTCCACATCTACGATCTTCGCACGGAAAATATCTGCCACAGAGATGATCTCTCCTCTCTGTGCGGCATTCGCGCGCAATTTTACCATGATCAGTTCCCGATAGACAGATTCTTCATCTTTTAAAACTTTGATCTCAATCACATCTTCCAGTTTTCTGACCTGCTTTTCAATCTGTGAAAGGATCAGTTCATCTCCGGAAGCAACAACTGTGATCCTTGTAAATCTTGGATCTGCCGTCATACCTGCGGTGATACTGTCTATGCTGTATCCTCTTCTGCTGAATAAACCTGCGATCCGGCTGAGTACTCCCGGATTATTGTCGACCAACAATGAATAGACCTGTTTTCTCATGTATTTCCTCACTTTCCCGGTTTCATTGACCTTGCAGAAAAAACAGAGTGCGTTCTGTTTTCTATAATATTAGCAACTATGTCTGCTTTTGTCAAGAGAATCCGTTCATTAATTCTTGATGTTACTTATTCCTTATTTTTCCTGCTGCTGCCGCTCAATCTGCTCTGCCAGATCATTTAAATATACCCAGCGTTCCGTCTTTTCCTCCAGTTCTTTCTCCGTCTTTTCTTTCTCCTGCATAAGTTCAGACAAACGCACGGAATTCGTCGCGTTTTTCTCTATTTCTTGTTCTGCTTTTTCTAGTTTTTCTTCCAATTGTGCGATTTCCTCGTCGATTCTCTCATATTCCCTTTGTTCTTTATACGAAAATTTTAGATTTGTCTGATGGTCTTGCTTCCATGAACGTTTGTTCCTCATTTCTTCTTTCTCGTCCGTATATGCCTGATTTTTCACTTTTGCAGCTGTTTTCCTCGTTTCTGTATTTTCCGCCTTTTTTCTTTTTTTCTCCATATAATCCGTATATCCGCCCTCATATTGTACAAATCTGCCCTCACCCTCAAAAGCAAATATACGATCTGCGATCGTATCCAGAAAATACCGGTCATGGGAAACAGCAATCACGATCCCTACAAAAGATTCCAAATAATCTTCTAATATGTGGAGTGTAGGAATATCCAAGTCGTTGGTCGGTTCATCTAACAAAAGAACATTCGGGGCTCCCATCAGTACTCTCAAAAGATAGAGCCTTCTTTTTTCTCCTCCTGACAGCTTTGAAACCGGCGTATACTGCATAGAAGCATTGAACAGAAATCGTTCCAGCATCCGGGAAGCCGATATCCTTCCCTCTTTCGTCGGAAGATACTCCCCCACCTCACGAATGTAGTCAATCACTCTTTGCTCCGTGTCCATCTGGGGCGTCTCCTGTGCAAAATGCCCTATCTTGATCGTCTCGCCGATTTCCACATGCCCACTGTCCGGTCTTAATTCCCCTGCCAGGATCTTCATCAACGTAGATTTACCGCATCCATTCTCTCCTATGATCCCAAGTCTTTGATTCTTCAGTACGATATAACTAAAATCTGCAAGAATTGTTTTTTCCCCATACATTTTACATATATGAGATACTTCTATCGTCTTTTTCCCCATTCTGCTTTCTACAGATTCCAGTTCTACCGTCATATCTTGTATAGGCGCTGCCTGATTTTTCAGTTCTTCCAGACGGAGCAGTCTTGCCTTTTGCTTTGTACTTCTGGCACGGCACCCTCGCTTTGCCCATTCTAGCTCTGCTCTTAACACACTGTTTCTCTTTCGCAGAGAGGCGAGTTCCATTTCCTCTCTTGCTGCTTTCATTTCCAAAAACTTTGTATAGTTCGCCTCATACTCATAGATTTTCCCATGATCGATCTCCCAAATCCGGTTCGTTACTCTGTCCAAGAAATAACGGTCATGGGTGACCATGATGACACATCCCTTAAACCGATTTAAAAATGCTTCCAGCCAGGCTGCCATTTCATTATCCAAATGATTCGTCGGCTCATCTAAGATTAGGATCTGCGCCGGTTCAAGCAGTGTCCTGGCTAGAGCTGCACGCTTTTTCTGTCCGCCGGAAAGGTATTGTACATTCGCCTCATGGTCAAACAGTCCCAGCCTGTTTAGAATCGTTTTTGCCTCGTTATCTGTCTCCCATTCTTCCTTTTGCATTTTTCCTTTCATTACATAGGACAACACTGTCTCCTCTTTTGTAAAGAGAGGATTCTGTGGGAGATAAGCAAGACGTATACCATTTTTTACGGTTACTTGCCCTATATCTGCCGGTTCCAATCCGGCGATAATTTTTAATAAAGTGGTTTTTCCCGTCCCATTAATCCCAATGATGCCGATCTTGTCCCCCTCCTGGATCCCACAGGAGACATCAGCAAAAATACTTTTTTCTCCAAATTCTTTACTGATATGTTCTATATTTAAAATATTCATATATTTTCCTTTCGTACCATAGTGAAAATCTAAGATTTTTCTTAATTTTTCTTCCGATGCTTGAGTCCTGCCAAAAAAAGTTATACCATATATAGAGTTATCTTTATGAAAGCGAGGATTGTTATGCGTACAACCAAAAAGCACTCTACTATATTTGATGATGATTTTGAAGTCACATATGAAGATGATCCATCTGTCTTCACTGACATACAGCACACAGATGTTCCAAAACGGAAATACTTTGAAGATGTAGACTATGAAGATGAAGACGACTACAAACACAGAGCAGGATATAGAAATTATGACGATACCTGTTACGACCTCCCCGATGAAAAGGAATATAAAAAAAGGAAAAAACGCCGGAAAAGTTCTGTTCCTTTAGCCGCGCCAATACGAAAAGGCGGAAAAGCGCTGTCCAGATTTTCCAGTACCGTGATCCGGCGTCTTTCCCTCCTTCTCATCCTGGCAACTACATTTTATGTAACTTATAATTTCTGGCGCGGAAGCGCGCTATATGGAGATATCATAGAAGCATGCAGGACAATGCAGGTTACCCCTGTATTGGCAGCATACTTTAGTGTAGCTGCCCTTTTCCTGCTCTTTGAACTTATTTCCCTTTTCTGGGCAATGACTAGAACAAAAGTGCGCGATGGTTTCTCTTCCTGGAAGGAGGATACCGGCAGAGGGATGTTTTCCTTCATCGCCGTGTTTGTCTCCTCCTATCTGGCATTTCTCCTAAACCGTTTTATCCCGGATTCTTTGGAAGTCCTATACGGTCTAAAAGGCGCTCTGGATGTCTATGGTTCTCTGTACAATGTCCTCTTTGGCCTGTGCACGGCAGGCGTAATTTCCTGCCTTATACGGAAACATCGGCACTGAGCACAAATATATAAATCATACACGAAAACATCCGCCGCCGATAAATTCTCTCAGCAGTGAATTTGTCGGCACGTATTCACTTCCGATTCCCACAAAATAATCAAAAAACTTCAAAAGACGCTTTGCCTCTGCATATTCCGGCGATTTTTTTTCTACGCCGAACAGCAGCGGTTCCACATATTGTTTCAGTACAGCAAGTTCATATAAAAGTGAAGAATTGAACATAACATCTGCTTCCTCCTGAAACGGGAAGATATTTTCTTCTTCTCCTCTCCTCACCGACTGCCACATAGCGATCGTATTTTTCGCAGATGTTCCTCTTGTTCTTGCATCCCGCACGAGCCTGCGTATAAGCCGTCCATCTGTAGATGGTATCCGGTTATGCTCGTCAATATTTAACTGGGTCAACGCACTGATATAGATTTTAAATTTGTTTTCATCAGAAAGTGCTTCTGTCAGCTTTGGATTCAAACAATGAATCCCTTCTATCACAAGAATATCATTTTCTCCAAGCTTTTTGGGTGTCGTATCATAAGTCCGCACCCCTTTCTTAAAATTAAAGATCGGCAGATACACTTCTTTTCCCGCCAGGAGTGCCTCCATATCTTCATTAAATTTCCTTACATCAATTGCTTCAATACACTCAAAATTATACTTCCCATTTTCGTCTTTTGGCGTATCCTCACGATTCACAAAATAATTATCCACAGCGATCGGATGCGGCTTCATGCCGTTTACTCTAAGCTGTATGGATAAACGATGGGAAAACGTAGTCTTTCCTGAAGAAGAAGGACCTGCGATCAACACAAATTTTACATTCTTTCTTTTGGCGATCTGCTCGGCTATCGCACCAATACGCCTCTCTTGATAGGCCTCCTGCACAAGCACTACTTCCCGCATATCACATTTTGTAACCATATCATTAAGTGCCCCTACTGTATCTATCTCCTGACTGTCTCCCCACTCAACGGACGTTTTAAGCACTTCAAAGAGCTTCGGGCTCGGAGCAAACGGCGGCACCTCTTCCGGTCTTTCTTTCACGGGCATCTGTATCACAAATCCCTTGTCATAAAGATGCAGAGAAAAATACTGCAGACAGCCGGCGTCCGGAACCATGTATCCATAATAATAATCCTCAAATTCATTCATACTATAAATATTAACCTTTGACACACGCCTGTATTCAAACAGTCTTTCCTTATCATACATCCCATGCCGACGAAACAGCTCCACTGCTTCCGATGTATGGACAGAACGTTTCTTGATCGGCATCTTTTCTCTGGAAAGTTCCCGCATCCTATGCTCTACTTTTTCAAGAAATTCCTGGTCAAGTACAACATTTCCTTCCACCGTACAGTAGTACCCCTTGCTGACGGAAAAATGGATACGCACACGTTCTACTGTATCATGTCCTCCTACATCATGCACCGCTTTTACCAGAAGAAAACACATACTTCTCTTATATGCAGCATGCCCGATCTGATCTGCCGTTGTAAGAAAAGTAATCTCACAGTCCTGTTCCACTGTCTTTGACAATTCTTGAAGACGGAACTCATTTACATAGACCAGGACAATCTGGTGCGCATATTTTTCTTGCAATTCTTCTGCTATTTTTTTGTACGTAGTACCTGCTTCATAGATTTTTGTCTCATTTTCGATCTTTACTTTACAATATTTTTTCTCCATTTTTCCTCCTTTTATTCAGCTGTGGTCAGGAGTCACTATACAACCTGAAACGGATGAACGACCGGAGCTGCCGTCACCTCCAGACCAGGAAGCTTTTTCTCCAGAAAGTGTTTCATGTCTTCTATAAAGACATATTCTGTTCCATAGTGTCCCGCGTCAATGATAGAAAGTCCCTGTTCTACCGCATCCAGCCCATCATGATGTCCTATATCTCCTGTCACAAGAACATCTGCTTTTTTCCGTATCGCCGCTGAAACAGCGCTTTTCCCACTTCCCGGTGATATGGCAAGCCGTGAAACGCTTTGCTCCATATTCCCAAATATTTTTACCGTTCCTAGTTTTAATGTATGTTTCACATAGACGCCACATTCTTCCAAAGACATTTTTCGCGGCAGGGTACCTACTCTTCCAATTCCCTCTTCGCGCCCATCTTTCTCCATTGTAACATCCAGTACTTCGGCATTTTTCAACTGCAGGATCCTTTCCGTTAAATCTGCCATTCCAAGGACATCATAATTTGTATGCATAGCATAGTATGCGATGTCAGACTGGATTAACGCAACGACCCTTCTACTTATAAAATCTCTGTCTGTCACGCATTTCAAAGGAGAAAAAATAAGAGGGTGATGCGTGATCAGCATATCTGCCCCAGCTTTCTTAGCCTGCTCGATCACAGATTCTGTCGCATCCAGGGCGATATATACTTTCTTCACTTCTTTTTCACTTCTCCCTGCCAGAAGTCCCACATTGTCAAAACTAAGCGCGGCTTCCGGCGGATAGGAAGCCTCTATCACTTTCATGATTTCCTTACACAGCATAATACTTCATTCCTTTCTCTATGCATAGAAGTTCCTGTCTCAACTGTTCTTTTCTATCTTCTATCCTCTTTGTTCCTCCATTTTGCAGATGCTTTAGTATCTGCTTCTTTAGATTGCCTTCCCTTTTCAGATACTCATACAGCACCGGATCTTTCTTTTCCAAAAGAAGCCTTCCATACTGAAGTTCTGTCTCACTCCAATTCTGTTCCTGCTCTTTTTTCCCCGGTACTACTTTCATCATAGGATAATATTTTCCTTCCTCCTGCACCATCTTCTCCTCTATAAACAAAAAACCCTCCTGTAGCAGAAAGGCTCTCACTTTTGCGGTCTCCGACTGCGGCTGAAGAATGCACTCCTTTAAATAAGCCAGGCTATTGCCTGCCCGTTCTAAAATATGTATCATCAAACCCCCGCCCATTCCCGCGATCACTGCACACTGCGCTTCGCCCGGCCGCAGTTTATCCAGTCCGTCAGAAAGACGCAGTTCTATTTTATCTTCCAAGGCGTGCTCCTGCACATGGTCTTTTGCTCTTTTTAAAGGTCCCGGTCTGACATCCATCGCTACCGCAGAAGGGATGATCCCATTTTCCGTTAAATAGATTGGGATATAGGCATGATCTGTACCTATATCCGCCAATTTATATCCGGCAGTCACCAAGGAGGCAACTGCCTGTAATCTTCTTGATAGTTCCATGACTGCCCCTTAATCCAGATAATCTCTCAGTTTTCTGCTGCGGCTTGGATGACGGAGTTTTCTTAAAGCTTTCGCTTCAATCTGCCGAATACGTTCTCTTGTAACGTCGAACTCACGTCCTACTTCCTCTAAAGTTCTTGCGCGGCCGTCATTCATACCAAAACGCAGGCGCAGTACTTTCTGTTCTCTCTCTGTCAGCGTATCCAGCACCTCGTCCAACTGCTCTTTGAGCAATGTCTGTGCCGCCGCCTCTGCTGGAACAGGGACATTGTCGTCCTGTATAAAATCGCCCAGGTGACTGTCTTCCTCCTCGCCGATCGGTGTCTCCAGAGAAACCGGTTCCTGGGAGATCTTCAGTATTTCTCTGACCCTCTCCACCGGCATGTCCAATTCCTTCGCGATCTCCTCCGGCAGCGGTTCTCTGCCCAGTTCCTGTAAAAGCTGGCGAGATACCCGGATCAGCTTATTGATCGTCTCGACCATATGCACGGGAATACGGATCGTCCTTGCCTGATCCGCGATTGCTCTCGTAATTGCCTGCCGTATCCACCATGTCGCATATGTGCTGAACTTATACCCTTTGTGATAGTCAAATTTTTCCACGGCTTTTATCAAGCCCAAATTCCCCTCCTGGATCAGATCAAGGAAAAGCATACCCCTGCCCACATAGCGCTTTGCGATGCTGACCACCAGACGCAAGTTTGCCTCTGCCAGTTCTTTTTTCGCATCTTCGTCGCCTTCCTCCATCCGTTTTGCCAGTTCGATCTCACGCTCTGCGCTTAGAAGTGGGACCTTTCCGATCTCTTTCAGATACATACGCACAGGATCCTCAATGCTGACTCCTTCTGGCACGGACAGATCGATATTTTCCATATCCACCTCATCGTCATCTGAAATGATCACGTCGATGTCTACATCCACATCATCGTCTACATCAGAATTGATACGCAGGACATCAATATTATTCGCTTCCAGGTAATCATATACTTTCTCCATATGTTCTGCATTCAGTTCCATATCATTGAAGAAATCATTGATCTCCTGCAGCTCCAGTATACTTTTTTTCTTCTTTCCCTGTGCAACAAGTTCCTTTAATCTTTCTTCAAATTTCTGTATGTTTTCTTCCATGTGTCCATCCTTCCCCACCTGCAAAAGCGCAGGCTGTCTTGTTTTATTTTATCCTTAATCAATAGAAATATGCAGTTTCTTCAAATCCTCCAGCCGCCTCTTTTCTTCCATCAGATGCTGTAAGCCGGCCATGTCTGTCGGTTCCAGCTGCAGCGTCTGTTCATCGATACTATGCGACTTTACCCTCAGTATCGTTTCTTTGAGCGCCTGTTCCTGTTCTTCCTTCGTCGTCAGCTTCTTGATCCTGGTATGAAACAGAGAGGCCGCCTCTCTGTGTTCTTCCTCCGCTGTAAAATGATTCAATATTTTAGCCGGGTTTAATTCTCCTTTATCATACTGATCATACAGGAATCCCGCAACTGTCTGGTAGAGTTTTTCTGTAAAATCTGTCGGGCTTATGTATCTGCGGATGACGGAAAACAGCTTCTTTTCATCAATCATCCATGTAAGAAGCGCTTTCTGCGAAGTCAGGATTGCATCTTCCTTTGGCTTTTCCTGCCCTGCCGCCTGCTTAGGTCTTACCACAGGCTTTGCCATTCCCTCCTGCACAGCAGCCTTGCTGACCATCTTTTTCAGACTTTCCTCGCTGACCTTATATTTCTTTGCGACCGCTTCTATATAATTATTGCGTTCCAATTCTTCTTCAAAAGTCAAAAGCCGCCTGGCCGCCTCTCGGAAAAATGCTGTCTTGCCTTCCGGAGAGTCCATGGCAAACTCTCGCTCCAATATCTCCAGGCTGAACAAGAAACCATTTCTTGACTCCTTGATCCGTTTTTCAAATTCCTCGGCGCCCAGATTTTTAATGAATTCATCCGGATCTTTATACGGATCCATCCGTATCACCCTTGCTGCGATCCCTGCTTCCTTTAAGATCGGTACTGCACGCAGGGCAGCTCTCGTTCCCGCGTCATCACTGTCATACGTAAGATACACTTCCTGGACATATCGTTTGATCAAAGAGGCATGTCCGGATGTCAGAGCCGTGCCCAGTGAAGCGACTGCATTCGTGAAACCGGCCTGGTGGAGCGAAATCACATCCATATACCCCTCACACAACAAAAAATAGGATTTCTTTGATACACGCGCACGGTTTAATCCATACAGATTCCGGCTTTTGTCAAAAACAACTGTCTCTGGGGAATTTAAATATTTCGGTTTTCCCTCCCCCATAACACGGCCGCCAAATCCTATAACGCGGTTGTTTACATCCATGATCGGAAACATCACTCGATTCCAAAACTTATCATACACGCCGTGACGTTCATCCGTATTTATAAGTCCTGCTTTTCGTATCAGTTCTTCTGTCCATCCCTTGCTCCGCAGATATTTGTACAGATCGTCACTGTATTTATTAGAATATCCAAGCCCAAATCCTGTGATCATCTCATCAGACAGTTCTCTATTCTTCAAATATGTATAGGCCTGCATGCCATTTTTCGATTTCAGCTGTGCATAAAAATACTTTGCCGCCGTCTTATTGATCTCTAATATGGAAGCTTTTAAGTCGGCTTTTTCTTTTGCCTCTTTGGAATACTCCATCTCCGGCAGTTCCACTCCCGCACGATCCGCCAAGAATTTCACCGCCTCCACAAAAGAGAAGTTCTCATATTCCATCAAAAATGTGAATACATTTCCTCCTGCTCCGCACCCAAAACAATAATACATCTGCTTTCCCCGGCTGACCGAAAAGGAGGGAGACTTTTCGTTGTGAAAAGGACACAGACCAAAATAGGAACTCCCTTTCTTCTGAAGCCTGACATACCCGGATATGACATCCACAATGTCGTTTTTCATTCTGATTTCTTCTATCAGGTCCTCTGAATAATACATAGTTTCCTCCTAAAAATGCCCCTATATTATTATATTCGACAAAGACCGTCGTTTTCCTTTAATTTTTCCAGGCTTCCGGCACAAAAAATTCCTGAAACTTTTTTACAGCATATAGATCCGTCATTCCTGCGATATAATCGCACACGATCTGTTCTCTGCTGCTGTCCGTATAAGACAGAGCGTCCAGAAATTGCCGCGGCAGCGTATCCAGATGGCGGATATAATATTCATACAGCTGCTCTATCATATGTACCGCCTTATCTTCCTCCCCCTTCGCTTTTGGATTCATATATACATTCTCAAACATAAATTTCCGCAGTTTTGTCATGGCAGCCTCTACTTCTTCCGACATACAGATCTCCGGCTTATCCATACTGTGAGTGATCACATCATGCACCATCGTGTTAAGACGCTCTTTTCCCGTATATCCTAATACTTTTCTTATAGAATAAGGAATATCGTTCTCTGTAAGTATCCCTCCACGGATGGCATCATCCATATCATGATTGATATAAGCGATCTTATCCGAAAGCCTTAGGACCTGTCCTTCCAACGTATGCGGATGCCCCGCAGTCTGATGATTCAGTATCCCATCCCGCACTTCCCATGTAAGATTCAGTCCTTTTCCCTGTTTTTCCAGACATTCTACAACCCTGAGACTCTGCCTGTGATGTGAAAAATGATACACCCGGTTAAGCGCCCTTTCCCCTGCATGCCCAAACGGCGTATGCCCCAGGTCATGTCCCAGAGCAATGGCTTCCACTAGATCTTCATTTAGTTTCAATGCTTTGGCAATCGTCCTGGCATTCTGCGAAACCTCCAGCGTATGCGTCAGCCGCGTCCGATAATGATCGCCTTTGGGAAGAAGAAATACCTGTGTCTTCTGCTTCAGCCTACGGAATGCTTTGCAGTGCAGGATCCGGTCTCTGTCCCTTTGAAATACAGGACGTATATCGCACTGTTCTTCTTCCCTCTCCCTGCCTTTGGAATTTCTGCTTAATGTGGCATAAGGACTTAAATACGCAACTTCTCGCTCCTCCAATTGTTCTCTTATGGTCATTGGCATTACCTCGAATCCATTCTGAAACCATCGTCATATTGTTCTTCTATATAATTATATTCTGTACTTTTTCTGTATTTCCTCTATTTCCGTTCTTCTTTCAAGCGTTTTTCGATTGCTTCTGCTACTGTCTGCAGGACTTTGATCCTTGCATAGTATTTACTGTTCGCCTCCACAACGATCCAAGGGGCATATTCCGTCGAAGTGCGCAGGAGCATCTCATTGACCGCCTCCTCGTAACTGTCCCATTTTTCACGGTTTCTCCAATCTTCTTCCGTAATCTTCCATCGCTTTTCAGGCGTCTCCTGTCGTGCAGTAAAACGCTTTTTTTGTTCTTCCTTGTCAATATGCATCCAAAACTTCAAAATGACCGTCCCTGCATCCGCCAGATCTTTCTCCATATCATTCATTTCTTTATACGCTCTCTGCCACTCTTCCTTTGTACAGAACCCTTCAATACGTTCCACCATCACTCGCCCATACCATGTCCGGTCAAAAATCGCAATATGTCCCGCCTTTGGCATGGCTCTCCAGAATCTCCAGAGATAATGGTGCGCTTTTTCAATATCATTGGGAGCGGCAATCGGCGTCACAACATATCCCCGCGCATCCATCTTCTCCGTCAGACGCTTGATCGCCCCACCTTTTCCTGCGGCATCCCATCCTTCAAAACCGATCACGACCGGAATCCTTCTGCGGTACAATTCGCCATGCAGCATTTCTATCTTTTTCTGTAACTTCTTCAGCTTCTTTTTATATTCTTCTTTTGTCAGTGTACATGTAAGATCTGCTTTGGACAGTATCGATTCTTGTAATTTACTGATCTGACTTTCTTCCGTTTTGGGAGATTGAATTTCGCCCGCCTGCACTTCTTTTTCCGATTCTAGTTCACGCAGCACTTCTGTCGCCCGTGTCTTTACCTGTTCGTTCCTTCTCTTTTTTATCTCCTCTTCCAAAAATGCAATAACTGTAGAATACATTTTTACTGCAGCAAATCTGCGGTCTGTCGCCTCGATGATCGTCCAGGGGGCATAGTCGACATCTGTCTTCTGCAGCATTTCTTCCATCATGCGCTCATATTCGCTGTACCGCACGTTCCTTTCTATATCCCCCTGCGTTACTCTCCATGCGGTTTCTTTCTTTTTCTTCAGCTTCTTAAATCGTTTCTTCTGCTCTTTTTTATCGATATCAAGGAGAAGCTTGATCAATACGTTGCCATCATCTGTCAGCTGCTTTTCAAAGGAACAAATAGAATAATATATAGAAGGCAGTTCACGTTCCTTTGTCCTCTTCTCGAAACGGTCTATGAGCACTTTACGGTACCAGCTTCCATCAAAAATCGCCATTCTTCCTCTTTGTGGTGTTTTTCTCCAAAATCTCCAAAAAAACGGATGCATAGCTTCTTCTTCCGTCTCCCTTTTTATCGTATACACTTCAAACCCTCTTGGATCCATGCCGCGTATCAGTTTCCCGATCTGCAGTCCCTTTCCCGCCGCATCATATCCCTCAAATACGATCATAACAGGTATGTTCATTTCCTTACACTGTCTCTGCAGGTAAGAGAGTTTTGTTTCAAGCATAGGCATTTTTGCTTTATACTCTTCTTTTGATAACTTTTTTGTTAAATCCACTTTTTCTAACATTGTTTTCCTCCGATCGACACTTCTTCTGTTAGTATTGACGGGTTTTTAGTTTATTATTTGCAGACTATAGTATAATAGTATCATTAAAACTGCAAAAAAAATAGAACCGAGCACCTATTTTTTGTACTCGCTCCTATTTAATCCTTTTCATCCTCATACATTTCTTTTAGCAACTCATAAACCAAACTCTGTTTTCTGCTGCTCACTGCATTATACATTCTGCAAATATCCATATGATTTTCCGTCAGATGCAAAAGTTCGATCTGATACTCTTGCGTCAGTCTTTTATCCGATACCTTCAAAATATAATCGATCGAAACATGAAAATAATTTGACAATTGTATCAAAATATCTGCCGGCAGAGAATTCTCGCCGTTCTCGATCCTGCTGATCGTCTGCTGCGAAACATTAATTTTAGCAGCTAATTCTTCCTGTTTAAGTCCTTTTTCTTTCCGGAGTTCTTTTACACGATTGTCCACTATATTCACACCCTTTAATATTCTATCTATTATTGTACCGAATACTGATCGCAGTGCTATCCAAATATAGGTTTTGCATATACTCATATTTTATGTACGCCCATTCTTATTCATACTTACAATGATACAATATTCCTGGTGATATGATATGTTATCTAACACACTAGGAAAAAGATTAAAAATGCTTCGCAAGCAACATAATCTAAACCAGTTAGAACTTTCTAAAAAATTAAGTATACAAAGACAGACTCTCTCCGCATATGAACGCGGCATCAGTGTTCCAAATATTTTTATCCTGATCCAGTTAGCCGATATTTATGGTCTGACCTTAGATGAACTTGTAGGACGCAGGCCTTTTCAAAAAAATCCAGACACTGCAATTGCTCCTTTTGAGGATGCCGAATCTCTATAAAAATGCTTATCTTCTGCTTGTACTATTTTTCTTTCACCGCTATAATACATTTATGAACCATATTGCATCAAATGAGAGTACTATTTGTGCTGCCAACTTGGCGGCGGAGTGGAGATTTTTATGAGTGAATATGAAAAAATGCTGTCTGGTGAATGGATTTTTCCGTCTTCTCCTGAACTCAAAGAAATGCGGATTTTCTGCAATCATCTTATCTTTGATCTAAATCAAATTGACAACAGCCAAAAACAAAAGCGCTATGTTCTTCTCAAAAGGCTGCTGGGAGATATAGGGGAAGATGTCAATATAAAATCCATCTTTCAGTGTGACTATGGAAAAAATATTCATGTAGGAAACCATGTGTTCATCAATTACAATTGTGTCATTGCCGACGTAGGAAAAGTTGTGATCCATGACCATGTAAAAATAGGTCCTCAAGTTGGAATCTATACAGTCAACCATCCTCTCGACCCTGCTGAAAGGCTGACCGGAAAAGAACACGGAAAAAAAATTGAAATCGGGGAGAACTGTTGGATCGGAGGGCACAGCGTGATCAATCCGGGCGTTACTCTTGGCAGGAATGTTGTCGTAGCTTCTGGTACTGTTGTCACAAAATCTTTTGGAGATAATGTCCTCGTCGCAGGGGTTCCCGCCCGAGTCCTGAAATCCCTTTAATATCCCTGCCTTTTTCCATCGCATCGTCTCCTTATAGTATTCTATACTTCAATTTTATCCCCATTCGGGCATCCCACAATACATGCCTTCCAGGCGAATCTTCTTCACAGGACAAAACATAGAATTTACGAAAATGAAAAAAAGCAAAAAAAATTGTTGACATTTAATCTGATACCGAGTATTATATTATTCGTGGCGTGTGAATCACAGAAGCGCCGCAAAATGCGGAAGTGTCGGAACTGGCAGACGAGCAAGACTAAGGATCTTGTGAGCAATGCGCTCGTGTGGGTTCAAGTCCCATCTTCCGCAGTACGCAAAAAGCAGAAGACCTTACATAGGTTTTCTGCTTTTTAATTTTCAAATTATACATACATATACTTTTGCTTAAAAAGGCGTTGAATCATAAACATGAATCAACGCCTTTTTATACCTTATCATATGCAGCACGCCATCTGCAAGGCATGTATCCGGAATGCCAAATGGGGATACATTTATTCTTGTTCACATGGACTGTCTATTCCATATTTCCCGGAAATTTTGGTATACCGTCAAATCCCGCCTGCAGCTCTGCGTCAGTCGGTATATAATCCTGCATCTCGCCATTGTGGAATTTCTCATATGCCACCATGTCAAAGTATCCTGTACCTGTCAGGCCAAAGAGGATTGTCTTTTCTTCTCCTGTCTCTTTACATTTTAAAGCTTCATCAATTGCTACTTTGATCGCATGACTACTCTCTGGAGCCGGAAGAATCCCTTCCACTCTCGCAAACTGTTCTGCCGCAGTAAATACAGATGTCTGTTCCACAGAACGCGCCTCCATATAACCATCCTCATATAGCTGAGACAGAACCGAACTCATACCATGATAACGCAAACCTCCTGCATGATTCGCAGATGGAATAAATCCGCTGCCCAGTGTATACATTTTCGCCAGCGGGCAGACCATTCCTGTATCACAGAAATCATATGCGTACACACCCCTTGTAAAGCTTGGACAGGAAGATGGTTCTACAGCAATAAAATGATAATCAGCTTCTCCTCTTAATTTCTCGCCCATAAACGGAGAGATCAGTCCACCCAGATTAGAACCACCGCCTGCACAGCCGATGATGATATCTGGTTTGATACCATATTTATCCATGGCAGTCTTTGTCTCCACACCGATGATAGACTGATGGAGCAATACCTGGTTTAATACACTGCCCAGTACATACCGGTATCCCGGTGTATGTGTCGCCACCTCTACCGCTTCAGAGATCGCGCATCCTAAACTTCCCGTTGTTCCCGGATGTGCTGCGAGTATTTTTCTTCCCACCTCTGTTGTCTCAGAAGGAGACGGAGTCACGCCGGCCCCATAAGTTCTCATCACTTCCCGGCGAAACGGCTTCTGCTCATAAGAGCATTTTACCATATATACTTTACAGTCTAGATCCAGATAAGAACACGCCATAGACAATGCTGTTCCCCACTGTCCTGCTCCAGTCTCTGTCGTCACGCCCTTTAAACCTTGTTCCTTTGCATAATACGCCTGTGCGATCGCGGAATTCAACTTATGACTTCCACTTGTGTTATTTCCTTCAAATTTATAATAGATCTTAGCTGGCGTGTCTAATTTTTCTTCCAGACAGTACGCTCTCACTAGCGGCGCTGGACGGTACATTTTATAAAAATCTCTGATTTTTTTAGGAATTTCTATATATGGATTCTCATTATCTAATTCTTGTTTTACCAATTCCTGGCAAAACACGACGCTCAGTTCTTCTTCCGTCATTGGTTTTAACGTCTCCGGATTTAAAAGCGGCGCAGGTTTATTTTTCATATCCGCCCGGACATTATACCATGCCTTTGGCATCTCACTTTCTTCCAGATAAATCTTGTAAGGAATTTTTTTCTCACTCATTTTACTTCTCCTTTCCTATTGCCGATATTTTTAACCGGCATGATCTCCGGGACATGAGCTTTTTGGAACATCCTTTCCCAACAAAAAAACTCCTGTCCCATACAACATTTACATTGCAGGGACAAGAGTTTATTCATCTACTTAAAAACTCCTGCGGTGCCACCCGGCTTGATGCAACACTACATCCACTCATGCATACCAACATATGCTGCCTTTGATAACGGAGTACTCTCTCCGGTTCGCCTACTTACTCTTTCTTTTTGTTCAGCTCACCCTCCGAAGCCCATTCCTCTCTGCCTTTGCCTACCGCATTTCCACCATCTGCAGCTCTCTGTAAGGTAATATCGCAAAAGTACTTACTCTTCTTCAACAGTTTAAAAAAACTTTATCACTATTACACGAAATTGTCAATATTCTTTTTTGATTAAATTTTCATAAGAGATTCTCCTATTCATTTTTCTCACCAATGATTATATCCTACGATTTTTTCCATCTCTTTTCGTCTCTTTTCACGGGGTTTCCCTACTTTTTGGGGATATCCGACAGCAATCGCAAGACGTACCGTACACTCTGGCGGAACGTGAAATGCTTCCTTTAATTTCTGTTGATTCAGAACACCGATCATACAAGTGCCAAGTCCCATATCCGCTGCCCCATAACACAATGTCACCGCTGCCATCCCGATATCCATCTGCGCGAAATGCTGGGAGCCATATTTCTCCTCTACCGCCTCTCTTAAATGTGCCTTTTCCTCGCACAGAAGAATAAATGCCGGTACGTTTTCCTTCCACGGGCAGCCTGTGAGTCCATGATCATCCAGACCATCTCTCATCTTTTCAAGAGCTTCTTCTTCATCTACAATAATAAAATGCCATGCCTGCGAGTTGCAGGCGCTGGGAGATAATCTGGCAATCTCCACCAGATGTATCAGCAGTTCTCTTTTTACCTTTTTGTCACTGTAGATACGACAACTCTCACGTATCTGCTGCAATGATTCAAAATCCATCCCGTCTCCTTTCCGGAAGGGATCCTTTTTTCTTTTCCCTTTCCATCTATTCTGACTATAGCACAGCCTTTTCAAAGGCACAAGTACCGGACAGGCAAATGTGCAGACTATCCGACAGAACTGCTGGAACAAAAATATGATCCTTATTTTTATGAGGATAAAAAATGTTTTCCCACAAAAAATACACCCTGTTCCAATTAAAATTGTAACAGGGTGTATTTTTTAATCTTTTATTACGCAATCTTTTCTTTTGCGATCTCTGTCAGTGCCGCAAAACCTTCTTTATCATTTACTGCAAGTTCTGCAAGCATTTTTCTGTTGATGTCAATCTCTGCAAGTTTCAGTCCGTGCATAAATTTGCTGTAAGACAAGCCGTTCATTCTTGCCGCTGCGTTGATACGCGCGATCCAAAGCTGTCTCATCTGACGTTTGCGCTGCTTTCTTCCCGCATATGCAGATGTGAGAGCTCTCATAACTGACTGCTTTGCAACTCTATACTGCTTGGAACGGGCTCCTCTGTATCCTTTTGCCAGTTTCAATGTTCTGTTATGTTTCTTCCTTGCGTTCATTCCGCCTTTGATTCTTGCCATTTCTTAATCCTCCTTCTAAACTACCGAATCTTACAGATACGGTAACACTTTCTTCATGTTCTTTACATTCGTTGCATCTGTAATTGCAGACTGTCTAAGATTTCTTTTTCTCTTTGTAGTCTTCTTTGTTAAGATATGGCTTTTATAAGCTTTATTTCTTTTCAGTTTTCCTGTCCCTGTCTTTGTGAAACGTTTTGCTGCCGCTCTATTTGTCTTAATTTTTGGCATAATGATCTCCTCCTTTATTGTGATGCCCTGCCGGATATTCATTCCGGAACAATCTCTTAACGTTTTTCAGTTAAAACCATGCTCATATTTCTTCCTTCAAGCTTTGCCGGCTTTTCGATAACCGCTACTTCTGAAAGCAGCCCGGCAAAATCATCCAGAATATGTTTACTCTGCTGCATATGCGCCATTTCTCTTCCACGGAAACGCAGTGTAACCTTTACCTTGTTCCCTTTTATGATAAATTTCTTTGCATTATTCACCTTTGTATTCAGATCATTCGTATCGATATTCGGTGACAGACGCACTTCCTTGATCTCAACAGTTTTCTGTTTTTTCTTTGCCTCTTTTTCCTTCCTTGTCTGCTCATATTTATACTTGCCGTAATCAATGATCTTGCAGACCGGCGGTTTGGCTGTAGGTGCAATTTTCACCAAATCAAGTTCAGCTTCCATTGCAAGCTTCATAGCTTCTCTGGATGACATGATCCCTAACTGTTCCCCATCCTCACTAATCAGACGCACCTCTTTGTCTCTGATTTGCTCGTTAATCATTAAATCGCTAATTGTCGTATACCTCCGTCAAATGAATTTCCTTCAGGTTCTGTGCGAAAACACAAAAAAACGAGTGAACACAATATCCACCCGACTCTCAACAAAAGAATCTTCCTGCTCCTCATACATAACGGTAGAAAACTTCAGAAAACACTTTGTTCAATATCAGACCAATAGTCACGCCCTTGTGCTATGGTGAGAGTGGATACTCTACTTTGTTTTTTGCCTTACGCAATATTTAAAATAGCACATTCTCTGCCTCTTGTCAACAATTTTCTCTGCTTAACATAAGGTTTATGCAACTTTTTATGTAACTAACCACAAATCTTCTATAAATTTCAATCCGGATATGATACAATAACGTGGACAGCGCCTATTTCATCATGCAGCTGACATGGTTTTGGAAAAGTATCCTCATACTGCCATCTGTCAAAGCAACTGCAAGGCGCCATTTTACATGAAAGAGAGAGCAAACATGAAAAGTATACACCAAACCAATTCAAACGACAAGTTTCAAAATAAATGGGGATTCATTGTTGCCTGTATCGGCAGTTCTGTGGGGATGGCCAATATCTGGCTTTTTCCATACCGCATCGGTGAATTTGGCGGTGCTGCCTTTCTGATCCCCTATATCCTTTTTGTCCTTCTCATCGGCTTTACCGGCGTTATCGGGGAAATGGCATTTGGACGTGCCATGCAGGCAGGACCTCTGGGCGCATTCAGCAAGGCTTTCAAGCAGCGTAATACGCGGATCGGAACTTTCATCGGTCTGATCCCCGTTATTGGTTCTCTTGGCATCGCCATCGGATACAGTGTTATCATCGGCTGGATCTTAAAATTCTTATTTGATTCCATCACAGGAAGCATTGTCAGTAATAAAGACCCTGTCCTTGTTTTTTCAGAATTGTCGCAAAATTTCGGCAGTATATCCTGGCATATACTAGGACTGGTATTAGTACTCGTCTGTATGTCTTTTGGCATTTCTAAAGGAATAGAAAAGGTCAATAAGGTAATGATGCCTGCCTTTTTCATTCTGTTTCTCTTTCTTGCCGTCAGAGTCGCTTTTCTTCCCGGCGCGCAGGAAGGCTATGCGTATTTGTTCAAACCAGACTGGTCCGCAATGGCAAATCCCAAAACATGGGTATATGCAATGGGACAGGCATTTTTCTCCCTCTCTCTGGCAGGAAGCGGTACCGTTGTCTATGGGAGTTATTTAAAATATGACGTCGATATTGTCAGCAGCGCTAAATATGTCGCTTTATTCGATACACTGGCAGCACTCCTTGCCGGGCTTGTCATCATTCCGTCTGTCTTCGCCTATGGGATGCAGCCCGATTCCGGACCTGGACTCTTATTTATCACGATTCCGTCTGTAATCCAGAGCATTCCTTTTGGACAGATATTTGCGGTGATCTTTTTCCTTGCTGTGTTATTTGCAGGCATCACTTCTCTGATGAACCTGCTGGAAAGTCCTGTTGAGGCGCTGCAGAAACATTTCGGCTGTTCCCGTATTTTTGCTATAGCGGCCGTTGGCATCGTCACTATATGCATCGGTATTTTCGTAGAAGGCACACTTTTAAGTCCTTGGATGGATACTATATCTATCTATGTCATCCCACTGGGAGCCCTGCTTGCCGGGCTTACTATGTTCTGGGTCTGCAAAAAAGGATTTGCCCGCAATGCCGTCCAGACCGGAAGAAATAAGACACTGGGCAAATGGTTTGAACCTATGACAAAATATATATTCTGTGGAGTCTGTGTGCTCGTATACATACTAGGCATTTTCTATGGCGGCATCGGCTAGGCCAATAAAAATTTAGAAAATTCACTAATTTCTCTTGTTTTTTTCTGCTATTTATGTCATAATATCGCTATTATGGTTACAAATGAGGTTGAGGAGGATTTTTATGAAAGACAGAAGTAATTTTACCGGAAAAGTCGGCTTTGTCTTAGCGGCTGCCGGTTCAGCGGTTGGTCTGGGAAACCTGTGGCGTTTCCCCTATCTTGCGGCACAATATGGTGGCGGGACATTTCTCATCTGCTATCTCATATTGTCTGTTACCTTTGGTTTTACATTAATGGCTGCGGAGATTGCTCTGGGACGAAAGACCCGTTTAAGTGCGATTGGGGCGTTTAAATCTTTAGATAAACGCTTTGGTTTTCTTGGTGTGCTCGCAGCGATCGTTCCTATTATCATTCTTCCCTATTATTCCGTTATCGGAGGATGGGTCATCAAATATTTTGCCACCTCTCTTACAGGGCATACAGCTGCGGCTGCACAGGATACTTATTTCACCGGATTTGTCAGTGGACTCTCTGAACCGATCTTTTGGTTCCTTCTCTTTGTTATATTTACCGCGGTGGTTGTCATCTTCGGCGTAGAAAAAGGGATTGAAAATGTCAGCAAATTTTTAATGCCCATACTGGTTGTATTGACACTGGGAATATGTGTCTACGTACTTATGCAGGATGGCGCTGTAGACGGACTGAAATATTATCTGCTCCCTCATATGTCGGACTTTTCTATCAAGACTTTACTGGCAGCCATGGGACAGCTTTTCTACTCCATGTCGTTGGCAATGGGGATTATGATCACCTATGGTTCCTATATGAAAAAAGAAACAAACCTGGAAACCTCTGTCAAACAGATTGAATTTTTCGATACAGGTTTTGCATTTTTTGCCGGTCTGATGATCGTGCCTTCTGTTTTCATTTTTTCAGAAGGAAATTTAGAAAACTTAAAAGCAGGTCCCTCTCTTATGTTCATCACTCTGCCGAAAGTATTTAACAGTATGCCGATCGGAGATATTCTTGGCGCCATTTTCTTCCTGCTTGTTTTCTTTGCGGCATTGACTTCTTCTATTTCACTGATGGAGACGATCGTCTCTATCTTGATGGATAAGTTCAAATGGGGACGCAAGATGACTTGTATCATCGTTTTTGTATATGTAATATTGATGGGAATTCCATCCTCTCTTGGTTTTGGCGTTTGGGATTTCATCAAGCCGCTTGGCATGTCCATCCTGGATGCATGGGATTTCATGAGCAACAGCGTGCTTATGCCGATCGTAGCTCTTATCACCTGTATCTTTGTGGGCTTCTTCATCAAACCAAAGACAATCTTGGATGAAGCCTGTGCAGGAGGTGCCAAATTCAAAAGCAAGACACTCTTTACTATTATGATAAAATGGATTGCACCTATTTGCCTTATTGCGATCCTTTTAAGCTCTGTCATGAGTGCATTCGGAATCATTACATTATAGTCGATCACACAAAAGGTCCGCTCCTGATCTGATGGAGCGGACCTTTTTATGTTCCATATTTTCAATCAAAATACGGTTTTCTCTTATTTTTTATCGTTTATTTCCCAAACAAAATACAGCCACTACTCCCGGACCGGTATGACTTCCAATGACTGTTCCGATATTATTGATCAAAATCTGGTCTACCCCCATCTTTTCACGCACCAAACCCGCAACATACTCCGCTTCTTCAATACAGTCTCCATGGGTGATCATGACCATATCGTTATCCCATCCCTTAGACTGCTCTATTGCCATATCTACGATCTTGTTCAGTGAACGCTTTCTCCCTCTCTCTTTTCCGATCACCTGCAGTTTTCCCTCATCATTCATATGTATGATCGGTTTTATCTGGATCATGGTTCCCACAATAGCTGTTGTTTTTGAAACCCTCCCGCCTCTGTGAAGATGATGTAGATCATCTACCGTCACATTATGGCAGACATGTAGTTTATTTTCTTCTACCCATTGCGCAACCTCTTCCATGCTCTTTCCTTTATTTTTTAATTTCAACGCATGGTATAAGAGGAGCCCCTCTCCCAGACAAGCACACAGCGTATCGATCACTATGATCTTTGAAGCCGGATATTTTTCTGAAAGTTCTTCCCCTGCAATACGCATACTGTTGTATGTGCCGCTAAGCCCGGATGAGAATCCTAGATGCAGCACGTCTTTTCCTTCTTTCAAAAATGGTTCCAGCGCTGCTACCGCCTCGTCCGGATTGACTTGAGACGTAACAGACATCTTTCCTTCCCTGATCTTGGCAAAAAATTCCTTACTTGACAGTCCATACATATCTGTATAAGTTTCTCCGTCTATTGTATATCTCAAAGGAATGACAGGAACATTCCTTTCTTCCAGCCATTCTTTTGGTAGATCGACGGTACTGTTTACTGTTATCACATAATCTCTCATTCTTGTATTCCTCCATGGCCTATATATTTGTATCTGATTTATTTATCATATCATTTTTCCCGGTATTTCGCAAAATTTTTTTTACCGTAATGATAAAGAGTATCACCGTTGCCGTGCCTAAAATAAAATCCACTATCGCTCCTATCC
The DNA here is from genome assembly GCF_037890075.1 of Mediterraneibacter sp. ICN-202921. NCBI lineage: Bacteria > Bacillati > Bacillota > Clostridia > Lachnospirales > Lachnospiraceae > Mediterraneibacter > Mediterraneibacter sp. ICN-202921. Next base: position 326,540 of record NZ_JBBKBE010000001.1, read on the forward strand.
TGCAACTCCCCATGATCTCCACAAGTTTTTCTTTTTTCATTTTCCTGCTCTTTGCCAATGTAAAAATTTTCAAAGAGCAGGTATATTTTTTATGATAGTATAGTAAATAAAAAGAAGCCGCCGTTAGTTTTGTTTCACATTCAGATAATTTCTTCCTGACAGCGTCTTATTAAAAACAAGGAAGCATAAGACCAAAATGCAGCCTATCGCAAATCCAACCCAATTAAAACATCCTGTTAAAATCAACAACATAAGGCGCATAAACTTAAGAGCATACCCCAGTTCAAAATTAGGCTGCGTATAGTTTGCCACCGCCACAAATGCCATGTAAAGCATCACTTCGCTGTTGAACCAACCCGACTGCACAGAAAATTCTCCCATCACAATACCTGCGATAACACTTAGTGGAGTACTTAACATACTCGGCGTATTCATTGCCGCAAGCCTTAAGCCGTCTATAGACAATTCCAGGATCAGGAGCTGGAAGATCAGCGGAATATTCACTACATCCCTAACCGCAATGAAAGAGAATATCTCGGGCAGCCAGTCTAAATTCTGCATAAATAGTAAAAATAATGGGGTCAGAAAAACCGTCGCGATAGTAATGAGAGTTCGAGTCACTTTTAAGTAGATTCCTGTCAGTGTCGGAAAATAATAATCGTTGGCTTCCTCGATCATATCCAAAATAGATGTTGGCAGTATCATCGCCGACGGAGAATTATCCACCAGGATCACGACTTTTCCTTCCAACAGGCATGCCGCCGCTGTATCCGGTCTCTCCGTATATTTAAATTTAGGAAAAGGATTGAACCACTTCCTCTTAAATAGTGCTTCTGCAAGGCTCTGCTGATTCATTCTTAAATCTTGTATGTTTAATTCCTCGATCCGCGTTTTCACATTGCAGAGCAATTCCTTATCTACTCTGTCCTGCATATAACAGACCGCAATATCCGTTCTGGACACCTGCCCTGCCTCTGTCATCTCCATTACCAGATGAGGATCCCGTATCCGCCTTCTCATTAGCGCAGTGTTAAATACCAAAGTTTCCACAAAACCATCTCTGGATCCTCTCATAGATTTATCTTTATCCGGTTCATCCACATTCCGTGCCGGATATGTCCGGCAGTCTATGCAGACACATGCCTCATACCCTTCTATAAACAAGACTGCCGTCCCTGACAGGAGATTTCTAATCACCTTGTCAAAATCTCCCAACACATCCACCTCCACATAAGGCACGCATTTTTTGCAAAAAGCACTGGCATCTGCCGGCATTGTCTTTTCGGTCAGAGCGATAAATGATGTCATAAGCTTTAGCATCGTCTCATCTTTTACAAAACCGTCGATAAAATAAAAGACCGCGCTTCTGCCCCCGATATCCATATTTCTCCGAATGATATCAAAACTTTCTTCCACTGGCAGAACCCGGTCCATAAAATCAATATTCTCTTCAAATGAACTGCTGATTGTTTTTGTGATCTTCTTCACCATAGAATCGCTTCCTTTCTGAGCATACTATGCCCACGCCTTATTTCTCTATGGTTAGATTCCCCACTTTTTCCTGTATTATACAGATTTTAGTTTTCTTCTATAAAGCCTGCTTTCTTCATTTTATCCAGAACCTGCTCCTGCCTCTGTCTGGCAAGTTCCGGATTGGTCAATGGATTATAGTCGTTAGGCGCATTCGGAATGCCCGCAAGCAGGGTGCTTTCATCAAAATCCATCTCCCAAGGGTATTTTCCAAAGTACCCCAAACTTGCATCCATTACACAATAATATCCATTTCCAAAATAAATTGAATTAAGATACAATTCTAAGATCTTATCCTTGTCGAGCGTCCTCTCGATACGAAATGCCATAAATAGCTCTGAAACCTTGCGCACCAGCTTTTTATCTTGTGTGAAAAATTGATTCTTAGCAAGCTGTTGGGTGATCGTGCTGCCTCCCTCGACATAAGCGCCTGCCTGTATATCATGAAATATGGCTCTTCCTACTGCGATTGGATCCATGCCCGAATGCCTATAAAATCGTTTATCTTCTACAGCAAGCACAGCCTGCTTATAAGCCTCCGGCATTTCATCCAATGTCGTATAATTCTCCTTCGCCTCTATTTCGCGCGCCATTTCTTCTACACTTTTGACTTCTAACGCTCCTCGGTATCCTTCATATCCCTGCCATGTAAGATAGCCAACAATGACAAGTCCGCATAATAAAATAAAAGAACACAGTCGTTTCACGATCTTCATACTGCCTGTCACCTTTTCTTTCGTACTCTTTTATCCGTTTCTGTTAAGTTACAGGTACAGTATACCGAAAACAACTGTATTCTTCCATAATATTTTCTTACAGTTTTTTTAATTTTACTTACATTTTTGTAAGATTATCTTTTTGAAGTACTGCCAAATCCGCCGTTGCGCACAGCAGTAACTTGGTCGTCCACCGTGATCCCATATTCCACAAAAATCCCCTGCATGAACCCTTCTCCTGCGGCAATCTCCACTGTCTTTTCTTCTTTAGAATCATTCGTGATCTTGGCAAACATATGCCCTTCATTATCTGAATAAAAATAATCACTGTCAATGATCCCGACTGTATTATTCAACTGCAGGCGATATTTAAATCCCAGACCGCTTCTCGGATAACACTTCAGCACCCATTCCGGTTCCATCTCCACGCGGATACCTGTAGGAATCTTCACTGTCTCACCCGGAGAGAGCCTAAAAGATACCGGCGCAAAGAAATCATAACCGGCGCTTCCCGCTGTCGCTCTCCTTGGAAGCTTTATCTGCTGGTAGATCTCTTCTGTTTTTTCTGCTTCTCCTTGTCCAAATGTATCCATCCAGTCCTTTTTAAACTGTTCAAAACTCACCTTGTGAAATTTTGCAATTCTTTTCATTTATCTTCCCTTCCCGTGTTATGAATTGTGCAGAATGATCTTGTCTTCTTCCAGACTTCTTCTCACATCGATCACTCTCTGATTAGAACTACCTTTCCAGTGCAGCTGCGTATCTTTTAAGGCTTCTTCAAATCTTCCGTCAACCACCACATCTATATATGCCAGTATCTCCTCATCCTGGATTTCTTCCCAGCAATACCCTGTATACAGCCACTGGCTCTTATCAGGAAATTTTTCCCTGAGCCATTTCGCCAGCGCGGTCATTTCCACTCTGTTTGCCGCATGAAGAGGATCGCCTCCGCTGTACGTAATACCGCTTATGTAATCTTTATCGAGCTGTTCTTCCAATTCTTCTTCTGCCGCCTTATCAAAGGGCAGACCACCGTGTATATCCCATGTCACCGGATTATGGCAGCCGGGGCATCCGTGCGAACATCCTGCCACCCACAATACCACCCGCAGTCCATCTCCATTTAGCATATCGTCTTTTGTAATATTGTGATACCGCATTTTACATACTTTTCCTTTCCGCTATTTCTGCCATTTTAGCGTCATTAAGCCGCGTATCCCCTTTCACTCTGGAATAAGAGAGATACCCATTCATTCTGTCGATTTTTGTTAAATTTTTGCTGCCGCACTGCGGGCACACGTCCATATCCAGTTCTTCATGTCCACAGTCATCACAGTAGGACAAAGACAGATTTACGCCTTCATAATATCCCTTTGCCATTGCCCTTCTGACAAGGGATTTTACTGCTTCTGCATTGTAACTGATCGGATATTTTACATACTGGATCTTCCCGCCGTTGCTCAGATTCCAGAAACGACCTTCCAAATCTTGCTTTTCGATCGGTGTTATGTCTTCTGTTACGTGGCAGTGAAAACTATTGCTTACATATTCTCTGTCAGAAACATTTTCTATGATCCCGTACTTCTTACGGAACTGCTGTATCTGTACACCGCACAGATTCTCCGCCGGTGTTCCGTAAATTGCATACAGATGTCCATCCTCTTTTTTAAATTCTTCTATTTTATCATTGATATACTGAAGCGTATCTACTGCAAACTGCCCATCTTCCACAAGTGATTTTTTATTGTACAGCTGCTGCAGTTCATTTAATGCTGTAATACCAAAAGAAGCAGTAGCAGACTTTAAAAGCGGCTTGATCTTGTCATACAGTCCCAGATTACCGCCATAGAACCCTCCTTCACAGTAAGCAAGCGGGTTTGTAGAAGCCTTCATCTCTCCCAGATAATCGTATGTCCTCTGATGTAGTTTACGTATCAGGTTCAGATAATAATCCAACACCTCATAAAAAGGCTTGCTTTCCTGCATAGATTTTGCATAGATCATGGGAAGGTGCAGACTGATCGCACCGATATTAAACCGCCCTACGAAGACCGGCACATCCCGCTCGTCAGCCGGCTCCATGCCCCCTCTCTCATACCAAGGAGATAAAAATGCACGGCATCCCATCGGGCTGATGATCTTTCCGTATTTTTTATACATACTTGGCACATAGCCTTCACCTGTCAGGCTTAACCAGTCCGGATACATTGTTTTTCTTGAGCACTCAATCCCCGCCTCAAAGACATCTTCCAGCGGCTTTCCCGGTCCATGCAGTTCTTCGTCATATAAAAATACAATCTTCGGGAATAATACCGGCTTTTTGTGTCCTTCTCTTCCCTGTCCTTTCCGTCGCACCTCCAGCATCTTGATCGTCGCAAGTTTTCCATACCGGCTCGTCCGTGTTCCGGCTGTCACTGTAATGAACGGATAGTCTCCACGGCTGGAAGATACTGAGTTAAACTTATATTCCCACCCTTGAAACCCCTGCTCCATCTCCTTTTCCAGATCTGTCCATGCAACTTCCTGTGCTTTTTCTTCAGACAATCCTAAAGCTCTATATTTCGCAAGCAGACGTTTATGTGATTTTTCTGCGTATGGCTCTAGAATCTCGTCTACACTTGGAACCGTAAAACCACCATACTGCTGACTTGCGGCGCTCAAAACAATATCGCCGATCACGTCAAACGCTGTGTCTAATGTCTTCGGTTCATTGTACCACAAATTCCCCATCTCAAAACCGCCGCTCAGTACGTTTTTCACATCAAAGAGACAGCAGTTCATCGTGTCTCGCCTTGCCGACATATCATGGATATAAATATATCCCTCCCGGATTGCCTGTATTTCCTCTACCGTTAGGAAAAACTTTTTGTACAGTTCCTTATTTAACTCATTAAAGATCAGACTCCGTTTTGTTGAAACAAGCGCACTGTCTGTATTGCTGTTTTCTTTGTCCCCAATATACATAATAGACTGGCTCTTTTTATATACCTCGTCCAACATCTGGACAAAATCTTGTTTATAGTTCCGGTAATCTCTATAACTTTTTGCGACCACCGGGTTTACCTTCTCAAGAGCGCCCTCCACCACATTATGCATTTCTGCAATCGGAATCTCTGTAATCTGCAGATCTTTCACTTTCTCTTCGACAAATTTGCAGATATAATCCAATTCTTCCTCTTTAAATTTAATCAAAGCGCGGTATGCAGATTTATTGACAGCCACCACAACTTTCTGCACATTAAAATCTTCCTTCGTTCCGTCTTTTTTAATAACCTTGATCATGCCGCCTGCTCCTTTTCGCCTATTTTTACCATATTTTGTGTTTTTATCCCATTTTCTTCCCTATATGATGTATCAGTACTACCTATACTATCATTCCTTCCTTTTCCAGTCAACTTGGAATGTTACACAAAATTCTTTCTTCCCCTCTCCCTATTTTTTGTCTAAAAATATTCCGGACGCATCCAATACTCCAATCATTTCCTGTATCACCGGTATATCCACCACCAACGCCATGCGGACATATCTTTCCCCACCTTTTCCAAATGCGCTTCCCGGTGTTACGATCACTCCTGTTTTTTCCATCAGATCCATACAAAACGAAACCGACGTCTCGTAATTTTCGGGAATCTTCGCCCACACAAACATCGTTCCCTGGCTGTCCGGCACATCCCATCCAATACTGCGCAGCCCTCCGCACAATATCTGGTTCCGTTCTTTATACTTTTGTCTCTGTTCTTCAATATAGGTGTCTGGTCCTGTAAGAGCCGCTATGGCAGCATATTGTACCGGGAGGAAAATGCCATAATCGATCTGCGAACGAAAAATCTTCAGTTTCTGGACTATTTCTTTATTCCCCACTAGAAAGGAAATCCGCGCACCAGTCAGATTGTAAGACTTAGACAGGGAATAAAATTCTGCCCCCACCTCTTTAGCTCCCTCAAAAGAAAGGAAGGATCTGCCCTTTTCCCTGGAAAAGATAATATCAGAATAGGCATTATCGTGAAGGATGACAATATCATGCCTCTTTGCAAATGCGATCAGTTCCGGGTAAAATGTATCCGGAGCACAGACACAGACCGGGTTGAGCGGATAGGATACGATCATATATTTCGCCTGTTCCAGCACATCTTCCGGTATTTCAGAAAGTTGGGGCAGATACCCATTCTTTTCCTCAATCGGATACGTCTGTACTCTCGCGCCTGCCATGATCCCACTCATCTCAAATAAAGGATATCCCGGATCCGGCACAAGGATCATATCTCCCGGATTGCAGAGCACCATCCCGATATGCGCCATACCTTCCTGCGTACCATATACGGATGTGATTTCTTCTTTCTCAAGTTCTACACCAAAACGCTTCTTATACCGGTACTGCACTGCATTCAGAAGCTCCGGCAGATCTGAAAGTGCATATTTATAATTCTGCGGATCTTCACAGGCCTTTCTCATAGCTTCCATAACATGGGGAGCCGGCGCAAAATCCGGCGTTCCCACTGAAAGATTAAACACCTTCCTCCCCTGCTTTTCCAGTGCCTCTTTCTTCTCGTTCAACACTGCAAAAATCCCTGTCTCAAACTGGTTCATCTTATTTGAAAACTCTATTTTTTTCATCTGTTTCTCCTCTGCAGCTGCCTGCCTTTATCGTCTATTTTTCTTAATATGAAAATAAGCGGAAACAGTAGAAACTGCTGCCGCCTATTTAGCATACCATATTTTAGACTTGAATACAAACCTCGTTGTTTTCAAATCTGTTCTACAAAATCCCCCGTATCTCATCCAAGGAATCCAGATGATTCTCTTCCATATATTTTTCCATGCCCTCGATAATATCCAGGGAAATATCTGGCTTCATGAAAGTCGCAGTGCCTACCTGTATCACCTGCGCACCTGCCATGATAAATTCAATCGCGTCCTCCCAGGTAGTGATCCCACCAAGTCCCATGACCGGTATCTTTACCGCCTTGCACACCTGGTGCACCATCCGCAGAGCGATCGGCTTGATAGCCGGGCCGGACAGACCAGCATATCCATTGTTAAATACCATTTTTTTTCTTTTTATGTCCACTGCCATCGCAAGGAATGTATTGACAAGTGATACACCATCCACCCCCTCCTCTTCACACATCTTGGCGAGAGAAACAATATCCTCTGCATTCGGAGACAACTTTACGACCAGTTTATGTCTGCTGATCCTGCGCACTTCCCGCACCAGTTCCCTGGCAGCTTCTGTCTTGACCCCAAAATTCATACCGCCCTCTTTTACGTTTGGACAAGAAATATTTAGCTCCAGAATATCCAGATCTACATCATTTAGCCTCTCTGCCCCTCGAAAATAGTCTTCTTTGGAGTGTCCTCCCATGTTGACGATATTAACGACGTCTTTTTCATTGACCCAATCCAGATCCTTTTCGATAAACGCCTCTATCCCCGGATTTTCAAGTCCTACACTATTCATGATGCCGCTGGGTGTTTCCCATATACGGATACCGTCATTTCCCCCATGAGGATGCGCGATAAGTCCCTTGGACGATAATCCACCCAACTTCTCTATATCAAATTGTTCCGCAAGTTCTCTTCCGAATCCGCATGTGCCGGAAGCAAGGACCACCGGATTTTTAAAAGCAATTCCTGCAAATTCTGTCTTTAATCTACTCATTTATGCAAACACCTCGCTTCCTAAAAATACCGGTCCGTCTTTGCAGGCCGTCTTATTTCCGCTTTTTGTCTTACAGGTACAGACCTTGCACATACCGATCCCACATGCCATACGATTTTCCATAGAAACATACAGAGGAGCGCTTGCCCCCACTTTCACACATTTTTCATATAAAACTTTCATCATGATCTCCGGACCGCAGGTCAGAATCACATCATATTTCAGAGGATCCACAGAATCTGTAATAAAGCCGCCCACATCGATCGTCACATGATCTGCGACATTCTGATAGTCTGTTTCTAACACCGGCTGTCCGCTGAATCCCAGGTAAATATCGATCTGGCTGCATGTGCCTGCTTCTCTGTATTTCTTTGCCGTATAGTAAAATGGCGCGATTCCGACGCCGCCCCCTACCATGGCGATTTTCCCCTTTACATCTTCCGGAAATCCATTGCCATAAGGTCCGTTGAGCGTAAGCATTTCTCCGGGTTCCAGACGGCTTATCAATTCTGTTCCTTTTCCTACTTTCTTATACAAAAAGGATACTTTTTCTCCATCTGCATCAAATACACTGATCGGTCTTGAAAGTACCGGATATTCTTCCCATCCTCTCAGCATATAAAATTGTCCGGCCTTTACCTGATTCTTTTCCTCCACTTCTATCAGATAAAAATCATCCGACAGTTTTTCATTTGCCAGTATCTTTCCCATACTTAGCCTCCTTGTTTTATTCTTTATCCTCATATACGACTCTGCCGCTGCAGATCGTATATTTCACTTTACCGTACAGTTCTTCTCCAATAAAAGGTGAATTATTGGATCTGGAATGGAATTTTTCCACCTTCCATTTCTCAAATTCATCAAAGATAACAAGATCCGCCGGTGCCCCCTCTGCTATATATCCGCTGTCAAGTCCATACAGTTCTGCCGGATTCAGCGTCATTTTTTTCAGGAAATATTCCATAGTCAGGCTTCCTGTACGGACCAGATTTGTTATGCCAAGAGCCAAGGCTGTCTCCAATCCGATCATCCCACTCGGCGCCTTCGTGATCTCTCTGTCTTTTTCTTCTGCGGAATGAGGCGCATGGTCTGTTGCGATGATCTGTATCGTCCCATCCTTTAATCCCTCTATGATCCCATAACGGTCATCTTCTGTACGCAAAGGTGGATTCACTTTTGCGAGAGTTTTCTTCTCAAGTGCGTCCTTTTCTGTCAATGAAAAATGCTGGGGCGTCGCCTCTGCCCACACATCTGCACCAAGTTTCTGTGCCAGCCTGATATATTCCACTGCAATTTTCGAACTCACATGCTGAATACTGACCCTAGCCCCCGTTTCCAGTGCCAACGTGCAGTCTCTTGCCACCATAAGCTGCTCGGAAAGCGCCATGGCTCCTCCAATCCCAAGAGACTCAGAGACGGCTCCTTTATTGATCCCGGCCTGGAATACAAAGTCAGGATCTTCCTCATGGAGACTGATTGCAAGACCTTCTTCTTTCGCCCTTTTTAAAGCTTCGTACATAAGGCGGCTGTCTTTGATCGGAATCCCGTCGTCACTTAAACCTACCGCTTTTGCTTTCTTTAATTCGGCAAAATCTGTCAGTTCTTTTCCCTTCATTCCTTTTGTCACTGCTGCTACAGAAAGCACATGGATCCCCGTCTTCTTTCCTTTCTCCAACACATAGGAAAGCGTGTCCGCATTATCCACCGGCGGCTTTGTGTTCGCCATGCACACTACAGTTGTAAACCCGCCGGCTGCTGCGGCCTTCGCACCGCTTTCAATATCTTCTTTATAAGTCAGTCCAGGATCACGGAAATGCACATGCACATCGATCAGACCCGGCGCCACGATTTTCCCTTCTGCCTCGATAATACGCTCATACTCGTTGCTGCGTTTATATTTTCCGATCCCCGCAATCTTTCCTTCTTCTATCAAAATATCCAGTGTTTCATCTGTTCCACTTTTAGGGTCGATCACCCTGCCGTTTTTAATTAAAATCACTGATTCTCCCTCCTAATATGTTCATATATTACCCGCGCACCGTTACAGATATCTTCAATTGTGGCAAATTCCATTTTATTATGGCTGATTCCTTTGTCACATGGTATAAAAACCATTGCTGTATCACAGACAGACGCAAATGACATCGCGTCGTGACCGGCTCCACTGACCATGACTCGATTCGAAATCTGAAGTTCACGAGCCGCTTTTTCCAGTTTAAGTGCAAGATCCTTTGTCATCTCTATCGGCGGAATACTGCTTAACTTCTCTTCGATCAACTGTACTTTACGTTTTCTACATATAGCCCTTGCAGAGTCTAACACGCCTCTTTCAATCCTGTCAAGACTTGCCGGATCGATTCCTCTTATGTCAATCCCAATCTCCACTTCTCCGGGGATCACATTCATTGCGTTTGGTCTGTTATACAATACCCCAACGGTTGCTACAGACTGATACATAGATTCTCTTTGCCCGATCCGTTCCACTTCCAGTATCACTTCCGCAGCTGCACACAATGCATCATTTCGCATCATCATCGGCGTTGTTCCGGAATGTTCTGCCATTCCATGGAAATACAGACTATACCGGATAGGACCTGCTATTGTACTGACAATCCCAAGTTGCGTATGACACTCCTTTAATACCTTTCCCTGTTCAATGTGTAATTCTAAATATTGTCTGACACCCTCAATCTTTTTCGGTCGGATATGCAGTCCTCTTTCTGCAAAAATATCCCCAAGAAGCTTTCCATCTTTTGATAAAAGTCCTTCAATATCCTGCTTGTAGGCTTCTTTTGTGATTAGTCCGCTTCCGATCGTACAACATCCGAAATTACTGGATTCCTCACAGCGAAAAGCCCCCACCCGGATAGGAACTTTTAACTCGTCTTCCTTCGCCCAGCGGAGCACCATCATTCCGGCGATCACGCCTGCCACCCCGTCATATCTGCCACCCTCTACGACAGAATCTAGATGTGAGCCGATCAGATAGTAATTTTCTTCCATGCTGTTGCAGATATATGTATTTCCCACTTCGTCTGTTACATCCATATAGCCCATCTGTTTTCCATCTGCGATCAAAGTCTCATGCATTCTGTCCTCGGTCTGCGTATAGCCGAGGCGGGTAACACCTCCGTCCGCGGTAGCGCCTATATTATAGAAGCTTTTAAAAAGTTCCTCGCAATACTGTATATCTCTACGGCTGTGTATCATATCTGTCTCCTCCTACTTTATCATTTCATAAGCACCGATGTAAAGGCTTTTCTTTCTATATAAAGATGTATGCCTCGTCCCATCCGACAGCGAATTCTTTATGAAAACAGTATATCCGCACAGCACGTACAATGCTATGTTCACACAAGAAAAAAAGAACGGCCTTTTTTGTTTATTTAGACAAAAAGGCCACTCTCTTGTTCGTATCTGCTTATCTGCCGCAGAGCTTTTTTTCCAATACCATGAAATACAATTTAAAATTATCTGCCTGACATCTCACATCCAGCCCTGTGAGTTCTTTTATCTTATGCAAGCGATATTTGATCGTATTCTTATGTGTATGCATACGACTCGCTGTCTCGTCCATATTGCCATCACACTCAAAATAAACGATCAACGTATCTACTAACTCTTGATTTTTCAATTTCTCCCAGACAGGTAAAAATAAACTCTCTGCTCTATTCTGCAGCATCTTGCGCAGGCTGCTATATAATTCCAGATCAGAAAATGTGTGTATCTTCGCTGTCTTATCTACGATCCGCCCCAACTCAAGCGCCTGCACAGCTTCTTCATAAGAACACCGGATACCCGCTGCTTTCATGTTCGCTGTTCCGATTCCCACCCGATAGCCTCCGTGTATAGCCAGATCATCTAGTGTCACCTGCATTTCTGTCAAAATAAACGGAAGATATCGTTTCAACGTACTTTTCTGTCTGCTGTACAGTATAAAAAGGATTCCTTTCTCCAACGCAAAGTTACTGCTGTACAATCCTTCTGACAAGCTTTCCGCAAACGCAGAAAGTCTGTCTGCCGCAAATTGTACCATCCGCCGCCTGCCACCTTCATACATCTCCTGTGTATCTGCTTTGATCAGAAGTGCCTGGAAACAATCCTTTTCAACATCTACATTCAGAAGCCGTCCTTCTTCCTCAAATATATCCACATTTTCCGCAGGATGAAAAATAATGTCTGCCAAATATTTTCCCAGCATCTTCCTTCTATTGTTTTCTGTCATGATTACATTCATAACATCCATGATAATGTCGATATATGTCATTTCATAAGGGATCTGAAGCAGTGGAAAATGATTTTTATCTGCGATTGCGATCATTTTATCTGAAATGCGGCGTGCATATTTTCCGGTTTTAATTGCCAGACATGCGCTGCGTGTTTCCAACAGATCATAGAGCAGCCGACACTGCTTTTCCTCATCATCCCCGATAGAATAGAGGCTGGTTATTAAAAAGTCATCGCCTTTCAGCCATTGGATCACGTCCGGTACCTCCATTACAGTCACGGTTCCCACATTGACATCCAGACATTCCGTGTTTGTAACAAGCTCCAGGTTTCTAAGTGACTTAAACTCTAATAATTCTCTAAGTTTTGCCATCTTCTTTCAACCCCTGTGTTTACTCTAATATATCTTTTAACTGCTTTAATCTGCTGATCCTGTACGTACTTTTTTCTCCCTGCACCTGTTCTTTTTCCCCTTCTTTAATAAACCAGCATGTATCGATCCCATATTCCAGCCCGCCTTTTATATCAGAGCTGTATGAATCTCCGATGATCAATGCCTTGTCCTTATCAAATTCCGGAATATGTTTTTCCACATATGTAAAAAATTCTTTAGACGGTTTCTGCGCCCCCACTTCCTCTGAAACAAAGATCTGCTCAAAATACTTGTCAAGCCCCGCAGCTTTCAGACGTTTCTTCTGCGTCTTTGCCACTCCGTTACTGATGATAAATAAGCGGTACCTTCCCTGCAGCCACTGGCAGATTTCTTCTGCATCTTCGATCATCTGCGTACCTTCATTTAAACAGGAACGGTATTTTGTCTCCCACTCCTTTCCATCGATCTCTTGTCCAAATTCCTGCATTGTCTTCGCAAATCTCGTATTTAGAATCTCTTCCTTTTCTATCTTTCCCTGCTCGTATTCCTTCCACAGCCTATCGTTGATCTTTTTATATACCGGAAGATAAGAGAGTGCATCTTCATACCCATAACTCTTTAATACATGCGCAAAGGCTTCTTTTTCATTTGCCTGAAAATCCAGAAGTGTGTCATCAACATCCAACAGGAGGCAAGTATACCGATTCGATGCTTTCATCTTATCTATTTTTTTATTTGTATCCAACACTTTCTTCGCGATCATCAGCAAATGAAGTTTAAAACTGTCTTCTGTATCATGTACATCCAACCCCGTCGATTTTTTTACATTCGCAAGATATTCTCTCACCAGATCAGAGGGAATATCCAGCACCTTCGCCGTCATATCTATATCTTCTTTGCACTTATAGTACTTCGCAAGTACACGGATCTCTATGTCTCCCAGTTGGCTAAAGACAATATCTGTGATCTGCTTGCCATAACTAGTCACCATTGCATTGATAGAACTATAAATTTCCATTCCCATATAGTCTAAGAAAACCCTCTCTTTTTTGAAGATCTCGCCTGCCTTGACCGCCTTCATGGCATACGTATATGTACGTTTGATCCCAGATATCCCTTTTTCAGGAAGCCCTATCCCTACTCGTACTTTTTTATCGACTCCCAATGTCTCTAAACGAGCTGCTGCTTCTTTTTTAAACGCCGGAAGAATTTCGGACAGTTCGTCCTTTGTATGTCCTACTAAAAAAGTCGCTACCCCATTGTCCACATAAAACATCTGATTCGCAGCGGCGGCTCTATTGACAGCCGGCAGTGCACACATCCCTGTCAAATGCTCTTTTAATTTTTCTTTTTCTTCAAATGTTCCTTGTTCTGTAGAAGGATAGAGAAACACCACTCCCAAAAACATATCCCGGCTAACATCAAATCCCAGCTTTTTCCCCAGATGTGCTACGAGCTTTTCATCTTCATAGAAATAATTTACCACATCATTAAAATACGTTGAAAATCCTATTGTCTCCATACTGCTGTACATCTCATTACCTCCAATTGACAGACTATTTTATTTTATTCTATATATTTTTCTCTCTTTTTTAGAGGAAAAACATATTCTACACTATCATTTTGATCTTGTCAATCATTTTCTTTATTTTCTTTATTTTCTTTCAATTCTTCTTATATATTAAAAATATAATATATAAGAAGAATACTATCTTTGTTAAAAACGACAAAATTTCTATCGTTTTTTTGTCTTCCTGACAATTGTAAACGTAAGTTTTATTCGATAAGATGATCATATATATCTTGGTGCACAATAGACCCCTTAAGAAAAGGCGCTTTTTCTGACAATGTATTCCATTTCAGAAGGAGGATTGAAACTATGCAAAATCAAAAATCAATACATTCTCTGGCACGAAGAATTGTCATTGCTCTCGTGCTTGGTATTATCGCGGGCTTTTTCTTTATATGGCTAAGAGAAACATTAAATGCTACCGGCAATGCAAATATCTGGAATATGATCAATAGTATCTTCTTCCAAGATATATCTGCTGAAGGAGCCTCTAATGCTATTGGTCTGTTCTATATAATCGGACAGATGTTCATCCGCGCCTTGCAGCTTGTTATCATCCCCATGATCTTTACTTCTATTGCTCTTGCTATCGGCACAATCTCAGATACGCGAACACTGGGCCGCATCTCTTTTAAAACAATCGCCTGGTTCTTGCTATGCTATTTCTTTGCGCTGCTCCTAGCAGGCACAGTCGGTATGTTTCTTTATCGCAGCGGTCTTTTCAGCGCCAATATTACCGGACTTTCTGTTTCCAAAGGTTCTGTCGGTTCCAACCCTCTGCTTGTTATTTTAAACGCTGTTCCCCTTAATATCACAGCTGTATTCAGTGACAACACAGCTGTACTCGCTGTTGTATTTCTAGCTGTCGCAGTAGGACTGTGCATGAATGTACTGGGAAAAGAAAAAACAAATACCTTAAGCAAGTTATTTCAAGAAATAAATGATATAGTGGTTGTTTTCTTAAATTTCGTAGTAACAAAAATGGGACCGTTTGCTATTTTCGCACTTCTTTCGAGAACATTTGCCACATATGGGATCCACTATCTGCGTCCGGCATTGATCTATGTAGTGACGACCGTTATCCTGCTTCTTACATACCTTTTTGCCGGTTATTCCCTGCTCATACGTTTTGGGACTCAATTAAATCCGATCCCTTTTATCAAAAAAATTTCCAAGGTCGCAATGTTCGGTTTTTCTACTTCTTCAAGCGCCGCTACTCTTCCTCTTAATTTAAAAACAACGACCACAGAGTTGGGGGTAGATGAAAAAATTGCTTCCTTTGTCCTCCCTCTTGGTATGACGATCAACATGAACGGTACTGCCATCATGCAGGTGATAGCGACATTGTTTATTGCCGGATGTTCCGGGTCGCATGTTACAGTTCCTATACTGATCATGATTTCAGTAATGGCAATGTTATGTTCAGCCGGAACACCGGCTGCGCCTGGAGCCGGAGCAATCGTTCTTTTTACTATTCTGTCTGGTGTTGGCTTTACAAACGACGCAGCGCTTTTGGCATATAGCCTGATACTGGCGATCAATCGTCCTATCGAAATGCTCGTGACTTCTTTAAACACAGTAGGCGATTCCTGTACCTGTATCTATGTCGCCAAAACAGAAGGACTCTTGAACAAAGACATCTATAACAGTAAAGTAAAATAAAATCTATTAAAAAGCATCCGAAATTTCTCTACATTTTTCGGATGCTTTTATACAAAAATACCTATCGTTCAATTCCCATTCTTGCCTTTATCCCCTTATCAAAGGGATGTTTTATCTTTTTCATTTCTGTAGCATAATCTGCCATATCCAGCAGTTCCATGCTTGGGCGGTTTCCTGTCAGTATGATTTCCAGATGCTTTGGTTTCCTTTTCAGATACTCTATGATCTTATCTTCCTCCAGAAGTTCTGCCTGTATTGCATAGATGATCTCATCCATAAACAATACGTCGTATCCCTCCGCCTGCTTTGTCATCCTTTCAAATTGATCGGCGTAAAATATCTTTCTCTCTCTTCTCTCTTCTTCTGTCAGATAAGCACTGAATTTTTCCTTCTCTAATCCAGGCAGGAGCGTTATATTCTCAGACAGCTTTAATATATTTCTTTCACTGGTTTTGTTATCCTTCATAAACTGGTAGATCAATACTCTATATCCATATCCGGCAGCCCGGGCACATAATCCCATAGCCGCTGTTGTCTTTCCTTTTCCATTTCCAAAATATACGTGAATCAACCCTTTGTCCTTCTCCATATTTTATAAGCCTGTCCTTTCTTCAAAATACATATCCATCTATATAATAAACATACCATTCCTAACCGAAAAATAAAAGGAGAATATCCAGGGAGTCTGGATCCTTCATAGAATATTGCATATTTATTTCTAAAAAAAGTATTGTATGTTAAACTATATATAAAGGAGGAATTTTTATGGAACAATATACTTTACCTCACCAGCACGGACAATCCAGAGAGCAGCTCCTAAAACACATGCCGGAGGCGGAATACTTTCAGATCATTGCCGATATTTTCAAACAGTTAAGCGATCCTACACGGCTCCGTATTTTTTGGATCCTATGTCATTGTGAAGAATGTGTAATCAATATTTCTGCCATGATGCATATGAGCAGTCCGGCTGTCGCTCATCACCTTCGCCTCCTGCGTTCCAGCGGACTTCTTGAATCCCATCGAGATGGGAAAGAAACATATTATCGAGCAAGCAACTCAAAAAAGGCACAGACTCTCCACCATATGATCGAACAAATGATGGAGATCTCCTGTATCAAAGGAGAGGTCTAAAGTGGCATCTCTATACTATAAACGGAAAAGGAGCAGGGTGCTCACCTGCTCCTTTTCTCTAAAACATCATGCCAACATGGTATACCACAAACGCTGCAAGCCATGCGATCACGCACTGTCCTATGACCATGGCAGCAGCCCATTTCCCGCCCAATTCTCTCTTTACAGAAGCGATTGCCGCCACACAAGGAGTATACAGCAGACAGAACACAAGAAGCGAACCTGCTCCTGCCAAAGTAAGACTGCTCTGCAAAAGTGCAGTACTTCCAAATAATACCGTCAAAGACGATACAACACTTTCTTTAGCCATGAAACCGGAGATCAGCGCTGTCGCGATCCGCCAGTCCCCAAAACCAACCGGAATAAAAATTGGCGCAAGTACTCCTGCCGCCATTGCAAGAATACTATTTTGAGAATCCGACACCATATTCAGACCGGTATCGAAATTTTGCAGGAACCAGATGACGATTGTTGCAATGAAAATAACTGTAAACGCTCTCTGTAAAAAATCTTTAGCTTTCTCCCATAATAAATGCAGTACATTTTTCACTCCAGGCATACGATAATTCGGAAGCTCCATAACAAAGGGAACTGCTTCGCCCTTAAAAGCAGTCTTCTTGAAGATCAATGCCATGAGGATCCCCATCATAATGCCAAATATATAAAGACTGATCATGACAAGTGCTCCATGCTCTGGGAAAAATGCTGCTGTAAAAAATGCGTAGATCGGCAATTTCGCAGTACAGCTCATAAATGGTGTCAACAGGATCGTCATCTTTCTATCCCGTTCTGATGGAAGCGTACGGCTTGCCATAACTCCCGGAACCGTACATCCAAATCCAATCAGCATCGGAACAATACTGCGTCCCGAAAGTCCTAATTTTCTAAGTAATTTATCCATGATAAATGCGACACGTGCCATGTATCCGCTGTCTTCTAGCAAAGACAAGAACAAAAACAATGTTACAATGATCGGAAGAAAACTGAGTACTCCACCGACTCCATTAAAAATTCCGTCCACCACAAGAGAACGTACCACTGTATTTACATGTGCCGCCTGCATGGCCCCATCTGCCATTTCGGTAAGTACTGTGATCCCAGCTTCTAAAATCCCCTGCAGAAAAGCGCCGATCACATTAAATGTCAGCCAAAATACCATACCCATAATACCGATAAACGCAGGAATTCCTGTATATTTCCCGGTCAAAATCCGATCCACCTTCAGGCTTCTAGCCCGTTCCTTGCTTTCTTTTGGCTTTATAACCGCTTCACTGCATATTTCTTCTATGTAATCAAAGCGCATCTGTGCTACAGCTGCTGCACGATCCAAGCCTGTTTCTGCTTCTGTCTGACTGGCGATTTCTTCTAAAATATGGTTCTCCTGAGCTGTCATTCTCAGTTGGTCCAGAATTTTTTTGTCCCCTTCCATGACCTTGCTTGCTGCAAAACGTACAGGTATTTCTGATTTTTCAGCATGATCCTCGATCAAATGCATCACTGCATGGATCCCTCTGTGGATCCCTTCTTCTCTTTTGCAGAAATCCGTATCCAGAGGACATTCCTGATATTTTGCCACATGGATTGCATGGCGGACCAATTCCTCGATTCCCTCTCCTTTTGCCGCTGAAATAGGAACCACCGGCACGCCTAACGCTGCCTCCATCTCATTTACAAGGACCGAACCATCATTTTCCCGCAATTCATCCATCATATTCAGCGCCACGACCATCGGGAAACCCAATTCCAAAAGCTGCATGGTCAGATAGAGATTCCGTTCTATATTAGTCGCATCCACGATATTGATGATTCCTTTAGGCTTTTCTCGGATCACAAATTCTCTTGTTACGATTTCTTCACTGCTGTACGGAGACATAGAATAAATTCCCGGCAAATCTGTGATCAAAGTATTTTCATGTCCTTTTATCACACCGTCTTTACGGTCGACCGTAACACCGGGAAAATTTCCCACATGCTGTTTGGAACCAGTCAGTTGGTTAAAAAGAGTTGTCTTTCCGCAGTTCTGATTTCCTACCAGGGCAAATGTAAGCGTTTCGTCATCCGGCAGAGGGTTTTCACCTTTTCTATTATGGAATTTTCCACCTTCTCCATATCCTGGATGATGCTTTTCTCGTCCCACTGTTTTCTTTTTTATCATTCTAGGTTTGTGTGGTTCACCTATTTCAATATTTTTTGCATCCTCTAAACGGATCGTTAATTCATATCCATGTATTCTAAGTTCCACAGGATCTCCCATAGGAGCATATTTTACGACTGTCACCTCTGTCCCCTGTATGAGCCCCATATCCAAAAAGTGCTGGCGCAGAGCTCCCGAACCACCGACAGTCTGTATGGTCGCAGTCTTTCCAATAGCTAATTCACTTAACTTCATTTTGTCCTCCTCCTCTTTCCCTCTAATAGTTTACCTAATCTTTGCCCAAAAGTAAAGCAGCGGTGAAAAACCGCTGCTTTACAATAATTTTTATCCTATTTATAAATGATGGACCCTAAGCGTCCTGATCGCATTTAAGATCGCAATGACCATAACGCCTACGTCGGCAAAAATTGCAAGCCACATATTTGCAAGGCCAACTGCCCCAAGTCCTAGACAGGCAAATTTCACAACCAATGCAAATATAATATTCTGATATACGATCCGCAAACATTTTCTAGAGATTTTGATCGCTTTAGAAATTTTCAGCGGATCATCATCCATCAAGACGACATCTGCCGCTTCGATTGCCGCGTCCGATCCCATACCACCCATAGCGATCCCGATATCCGCACGAGTCAAAACAGGTGCGTCATTGATACCGTCTCCCACAAAAGCCAATGTATCTTTTCCGGCATTCTCCAGGAGCAATTCTTCTACTTTTTCCACTTTATCTCCCGGAAGCAATTCACTATATACTTTGTCTATCCCCAAAGTCTCTGCTACTTGTTCCGCTACACGCTTTGTATCTCCGGTAAGCATGACTGTTTTTTTGATACCGGCTTTTCGCAAAGCCGCTACCGCCTCTTTGGCGTGTTCTTTTATGATATCAGAAATCACAATATGTCCTGCATATTCTCCGTTGACCGCCATGTGGATGATCGTGCCCACTTTATGACATTCACGATACTTCACATGCAGCCTTTCCATCAGCCTGCTGTTGCCGGCAGCGACCTCCTGTCCATCTACTGTGGCAAGTATCCCATATCCGCTGATCTCCTGTATGTCTGAGACTCTGCTTCGGTCAATTTCCTTTCCATATGCTTTCTGAAGACTCTTACTGATTGGATGTGAGGATGCACACTCAGCAAGTGCCGCATATTCCAACAGTTTTTTTTCTTCCATCTCATTGTGGTGTACAGCGCTTACTTCAAACACCCCCTGTGTCAAAGTACCTGTTTTATCAAACACTACACATTTTGCCTGTGATAATGTTTCCATATAGTTAGAACCTTTAATCAAAATCCCTTCCTTGCTCGCTCCTCCTATTCCTGCAAAGAAACTAAGTGGAATACTGATGACCAACGCGCATGGACAGCTAATGACCAGAAATGTAAGCGCCCGATATATCCATATGCCCCACTGTGCCGCCTGCCCTAAAAATAAGATCTGTATAAGAGGCGGCAGAACTGCCAGTGCTAACGCGCCATAACATACGGCCGGAGTATACACTTTTGCAAATTTCGAAATAAAATTCTCTGATTTTGATTTTCTGGAACTGGAATTTTCCACAAGTTCTAATATTTTAGATACCGTAGATTCTTCAAACGCCTTTGTCGTCTGGATTTTTAATACACCTGTCATATTGATGCATCCACTGATGATCTCATCTCCTTGCCGTACATCCCGGGGTATACTTTCTCCTGTCAGAGCGCTTGTATTCAAACTGGAGCTTCCTTCTATAACAATCCCGTCCAACGGTACTTTTTCTCCCGGCTGCACTACGATCATACTATCAATACTCACTTCATCCGGATCCACTTTTTCCAGCTTTCCTTCTCGTTCTACATTAGCATAATCCGGACGTATATCCATCAATGCACTGATATTTCTGCGGCTTTTTCCAACTGCATAACTCTGGAACAACTCGCCTATCTGATAAAACAGCATAACAGCGATCGCTTCATTATAGTCTCCGCTTCGCGCATAGATTGCCAAAGCAAATGCCCCCACAGTCGCTACTGCCATCAAAAAATTCTCATCAAAAACCCTGCGATTCCAAATGCCTTTTCCGGCCTTTTTTAAAATATCATACCCTATGATCAAATATACCAACAGATAAAGAGCTAATTCTGCAATTCCTGTTACCGGTATAAAATTCAATATAATAACCATAACAGCTGAAATGATAATCCGGATCAGCATTTTCTTCTGTTTCCTATTCATGATCATATCCTCCTATTGGATTATACATTTGTTTAATTTTTCATATCTACTTCATAAATTTGCACCCTGACCGTAATGCGCAAGGGTGCAAAAATTTTAAAATTCGATTTCACAATCCGGTTCTACCTTTTTGCAGGCTTTCAAAACCGTTTTCATAACTGTCTTTGGCTCCTGCCCCTCCTCGAACTCTACGATCATTTTCTGTGTCATAAAGTTAACCGTCGCATCTGCAACGCCTGCCGTTTTCTTTGCCGCATCCTCCATCAGATTCGCGCAGTTTGCACAGTCTACCTCGATCTTGTATGTCTTTTTCATGATAAATACTCCTTTCATCTTAAAGATATGTTTTATTGAACAATTAAATATGTGTTTAATCTTTATGTTTATATAATACTCCTGATTTTTTAAAATGTCAATCTTAATATGAAAATATTTTGGATACTATCTTTTTAGTCAAGTCTTATAACGAGAGAATTACCAATATACTATGTAAAACATGTATATTGAAAGAGGGTGCCGCAAAATCATCAAATGATTGTGCGATACCCTCTCTCCTATTTCATTTTTTGCAATTTTTACAAAACTCTTCCTGATTTGGAGAATTACATTTAGGACAATTCATTCCCTTTCCCCATCTGTTAAAAACTAGGTGTTCCGTACAGATCGTACGGCGTAACCTGGTATACATAATAATTGAGCCAGTTTGTATATAGATTATTTGCGCATGCTCTCCATGTAAGAAGCGGCTTTTGTTCTGGATCTCCATCCGGATAATAATTAACAGGAACTTGAATATCCATTCCCTTTGCCTTATCCCTCTTATACTCCCCATCCAGCGTCATCCGGTCATATTCCGGGTGCCCCATAACAAAGATTTTTCGCCCGTCCTCTGCCATACATAAGAACACACCTGCCTCCTTTGAATCAGCCAGGATCGTAATTCTTTCATCTTTCTCCAAAAGTTCTTCCGGAACCGTCGTGTGTCTGGAATGGGGCGCATAGAATACATCATCAAATCCTCTGACAAGCGGAATCTTTCTGTTTCTTACATGGTGCTTAAATACGCCGAACTTTTTCTGCGGAAGCTTTACTTTGTCGATTCCATAATGATAATACACTCCGGCCTGTGCTCCCCAGCACAAATGCAGCGTGGAAGTCACATTTGTTGTCGTCCACTCCATGATTTCTTTTAGTTCTTCCCAGTAATCTACCTCCTCAAAGGGCAGCAGTTCCACCGGTGCGCCTGTAATAATAAAACCATCGAATTTCTGCCGTTTAATCTCTTCAAAAGATTCATAAAATTTATAAATATGGCTGGTAGATGTATTTTTCGATACATGGCTCGATACCCGCACAAATGTCACATCCACCTGCAGCGGAGTATTCGAAAGAGAACGCAAGATTTGTAGTTCTGTATCTTCTTTTAACGGCATGAGATTCAGAAGCCCTATGCTGATCGGACGGATATCCTGATGTGCGGCGCGATATTCATCCATCACAAATATATTTTCCTGCTCCAGTATCTCTTTTACCGGCAAATCATTTTGTACTCGAATCGGCATGTCTATCTTCTCCTCTTTCCTCGTTTTTCATCTCATTTTCATCAGCATGTACATATGTGCCATCAGAATCTATATAACTGAACTTATCATAACAGTCCGTATCCGTAGGAAATTCCTTGCGCTCCAATCTGTTGTTGACAATCATTTTAACAATGTAATAAATCACGGCAAATGTCGGAACTCCCAGTATCATTCCCAGGAAACCAAACATGCCTCCTCCCAGCAGTATGGAAAATACAACCCAAAAAGCGGACAGTCCCGTTGAATCCCCAAGTATCTTTGGTCCGATAATATTTCCATCCAATTGTTGTAGACACAGTATAAAGATAATAAAATAGATTCCCATTTTAGGATCCGACAATAAGATCAACAGTGCACTTGGAATCGCCCCAATATAGGGACCGAAAAACGGAATTACATTTGTCACTCCTACAATAACGCTGACCAGCATCGTATAGGGCATATCCAAAACAGATAAGCCTAAGAAACAAAGCACGCCGATGATAGCGGAATCTATGATTTTCCCTATGATAAATCCACCGAAAATCTGATTGCTTTTAATTGTCAGGTGAAGGATCATATTCGCATTTGCAGGTTTAAACAGTGCATATATGATTTTTTTACACTGTCTGGAAAATTTTTCTTTGCTGAACAGCACATATACAGAAACGATCATTCCGATCACAATGTTGAGTATCTCGCTTATAATGTTGATAACGCCTACCGTCAAACCGGACATGACTACATTCACCTGTTCTAATAGATCTGTGCGCATCCAGTTCTGTAAAAACTTCGCTGCTTCCTCCAGCACTTCCGCCGCGAACTTTCCTATCGTCGAATTTTCCGAATTCATCTGGGCAAAAGATTCCAGGAAGTGGTTCATCTGGCTCGGAACTGTAAGCACCATATCCCGTATACTTCGGTATAATTCCGGTATCATCATATTAAACAAAGTTACTACTATTGCGATGAGCAGAAGCAACCCTGTCATGATCCCGATTGCTCTTACGAACGATTCTTTTTTCTTAAAATGAGGAAATCGTTTTTTTATTACAGGCAGTAAATGTCTGTCCACGATATTTACGATTGGATTCAAAAGATACGCGATCGCCAGACCATAAATGATCGGTTTCAGCACATGGATAACCTTCGCAAGTATATCAGAAATAACTGTAAGGCGGAGAAGCGCAAAATAAAAAAGGATGCATGTAGCAATCACAATAAAAAACGTCATTCCCTTTCCAAACTGTTGCCTGAGCTTAGAAGATCCTTTCTTCTTCAATACCGGCTGTTTTATGTAATATCCACTGTTGGGAGCCTCTTCTTTTTGGGCATCCTTTTGTGTCTCTTCTATCATTTATTGCCCACCTTTCCTAATATGTACGTATTATTATAACGCCTTATATAAGGATGCGTCAATATAAGAAAAAGGGATCTTCCTCCAACAGAAAATCCCCTTTTCACTATCTCTTTTTACAAATGCTTTTTCATATCTATGCGGTCCGAACCGGACACATTTTACCCTTCTCAGCCACGGCAGGAAAATGTCGCACATTCTGTCCCTTCGCATTGACAGGCATTGCTGCCTTCTACGCTGATCTTACCTGCATGGCACTGGCAGCTTTCATTATACATACATTCTGTCGCCTTACAATCTACGCAGGCACAGTCAGAAGGGGCTTTCATACTGTTTGTATAGCTGCCTCCTTCTTTTCTCTCCTGGAAACTGTCGCAGCAAGTCTCCCCGGCGGTTTTCGCGCTGTTTCCTCCGACCTGTATTTTGTCCAGATCACATAAAAACTGCTTATTGTGTACACATGTCTGTACAGTACATTTTAATTCTGGCATAATGTTATCCTCCTTTTTTACAGATTCAATATCATTATGCCCTGTATTTTTTTATTTATTCGAATCTTGTTTTTTCACTTCACGCACTGCTTTTTCTGTAATTTCTTTTTTCAGACTGCAGATAAATTCTCCTGTTTTTTTCTGCCCTTCGTCTCCCTCAAAACGGCTTCTGACAGAAACAAGCCCTTCTTCTTCCTCTTTCGCTCCTACAACGAGCATATATGGGATCTTCTGCATCTGTGCCTCTCGGATCTTATAACCAATCTTTTCCGCACGGCTGTCGATCTCAGCACGGATTCCAGCGTCTTCCAGCTCTTTTAATACTTTCTGCCCGTATTCCATATGCTTATCTGAAATAGGAAGCACTTTTACCTGTACCGGTGCCAGCCAGGTTGGGAAAGCGCCTGCAAAATGCTCGATCAGTATTCCGATAAAACGCTCAATGGAACCAAATACTACTCTGTGTATCATGATCGGTCTGTGCTTTTCTCCATCGTCTCCTGTATATTCCAGTTCAAATCGAAGGGGCAGCTGAAAATCAAGCTGGATCGTACCACACTGCCATGTCCTGCCGATTGAATCTTCCAGATGGAAATCTATCTTTGGTCCATAGAATGCGCCGTCCCCTTCATTTACTACATAAGGAAGCTGCAGATCATCCAGTGCTCCTCTAAGAGCGTCTGTCGCCATCTCCCAGTCCTCGTCACTGCCCATGCTGTCTTCCGGACGTGTAGAAAGTTCCACATGATACTTAAAGCCAAATAAGCTATATACTTCATCTATAAGCTTTGCTACATTCTTGATCTCTCCGCGGATCTGTTCCGGTGTCATAAAAATATGCGCATCATCCTGCGTAAAGCACCGTACTCTCATCAGACCGTGAAGCTGTCCTGATTTCTCATGCCGGTGTACCAGCCCCAGTTCTCCCATCCTAAGCGGCAGATCTCTGTAAGAGCGCGGTTCCGATTCATACACCAATATTCCGCCGGGACAGTTCATCGGTTTTATTGCAAAGTCTTCTTCATCAATGACTGTCGTATACATATTATCTTTATAATGATCCCAGTGTCCCGATGTTTCCCAAAGATGACGGCTTAATATCACCGGAGTAGAAATTTCCACATATCCGTTTTTACGATGGATTTCACGCCAATACTCCAACAAAGTATTTTTCAGATCCATCCCTTTTGGCAGAAAGAACGGGAAGCCCGGTCCTTCTTCTTTCATCATAAAAAGCCCTAACTCTTTTCCTAATTTTCTGTGATCTCTTTTTTTGGCTTCTTCCATCATATGCAGATATTCTTCCAACTCTGCTTTCTTTGGGAAAGCTGTCCCGTAAATTCTCTGCAGCATTTTGTTTTTCTCACTGCCTCTCCAGTACGCACCCGCAAGAGAAGTCAATTTGAACGCTTTTACCGGTTTTGTTGTCATCAGATGCGGTCCGGCACATAAGTCTGTAAATTCACCCTGAGAATAAAAGCTGATTGTTTCTCCTTCTGGAAGATCCTCGATCAACTCTACTTTATACGGTTCATTCTTTTCCTGGAAATATACAAGTGCCTCTTCTCTTGGCATTGTATACTGCTCAATGGCAAGATTTTCTTTAACGATCTTCTTCATCTCTGCTTCAATTTTTTCTAAATCTTCTGTTGTAAATGGTGTATCTCTGTCCACATCATAGTAAAAACCGTCTGCAATAGAAGGGCCGATCGCCAGTTTTGTCTCCGGGTAAAGCCTCTTAACTGCCTGTGCCATAATATGAGAAGCTGTGTGACGAAATGCCCCTTTTCCTTTTTCATCATTGAAAGTAAGAATATTCAATTCACAATCCTTATCAAGCACCGTACGCAGATCCACAATCTCTCCATCCACTTCTCCTGCTGTCGCAACTCTGGCAAGCCCTTCACTGATGTCCGCCGCGATCTCGATCACAGATTTTCCTTCCTTATATTCCATACAAGAACCATCTTTTAACGTAATTTTCATTTGCTCATTCATCCTTTCTCTACGCTTTTTCTTTCTTCTTATCCCACCTGCTGTGCAGGTACTCTTTCACGGTCCGGATGTTCTCCTGACCAACCGCACTGGGGCATTGTCTCTAACCGATACATATCCTCTGTGCTTAACACAAAAGAAAATACATCCCGATTCTGCTTCATCCGTTCCAAAGAAGACGACTTCGGAAGCGGCGCCACACCTCTTTGCACTGCGTACCGCAGGCAGATCTGTGCAGCAGATACATGATACTTTTCCGCCAGTTCTTTTATAAGAGTTTCCTCTAAGACCCGTGTTCTTCCTATCGGGCTCCATGCCTGCACCAGAATATTTCTCTGCTGACAATACTGCACCGCCGCCTCCTGACTATAGCCAGGATGAAACTCCAGCTGATCTGCCATCGGTGCTATACGGCAGTCCTCCAATATGTTTTCTATATGATGAGGGAGAAAGTTACTTAAGCCTATCGCTCTTGCCTTTCCTGCTTCATATAGATCTTCCAAGGCTCTCCACGTCTCTTTGTCAAGTTGTTTCCACTCCTTGTATCCAGGTTTTGGAAGAGGCCAGTGTATCAGATACATATCCACATAGTCTGTTTTCAGCCTTTTCAAACTTTTCTCCAACGCTTCTTTGGCATTCTCATAACCCATCTCATCTTTCCAGAGCTTTGTCGTAATAAAAAACGCTTTCCTTGGAAGTCCACTCATTGCGATCGCTTCTGCCAGATATTCCTCTGTACCGTAAAAAGAAGCGGTATCAAAATATCGGTATCCCGCATCTATAGCGCTCTTTATGATCTCTGCATTCTTTTTTTCAACCGCTTTATACGTACCATATCCCATACAGGGAATTTTGTATCCATTACTTAATGTATAACAATCATATATGCTTTTCATTTTTCCTGCTCCTTTCTCCTCTTCACTCAAAAAAGGTCTCTTGTCCATGCCGGTATCCCTGGACTTTTTTGCCTCTGTGTAAAAACAGCTTCGTACTTTCACACATAAAAAGTCCCTTTCTGCTAAATACAGAAAGGGACGGGATATTCCCGCGGTTCCACCCTATTTGAGCTGGCAGAAGCCAGAACCACTTCATTTATAATGATAACGGTATCACCGGACTGTTTTGCAGTCACTCCGAGGTAGTTTTCAGATGGTTCCGCAACAGGAAGCTTCCAGCCTTTTGACTTCCCTCTCTGTGTCCTTTCCTCATCCTACTCTTCTCATCAACGTATTGTCTTTTTTCATATAGCCTCATTATAACATCCTTCTTCTTTTTGTCAACTGCATTTTCCAAAAGTCCAAAGGGCAAGAACAGCAAAAAACTCCCGCACCAGATAATTTAACTGGAATATCGGGTTGGATGCTGCCGCAATCCCGGATACATTCCTATACCCTTCCTGCCTGCCCGTTATAAGCGCCCGATACAGATGAAAATCATTTGTGACGATACAGACAGATTCTTCCGGCGATTTTAGAAACTGCCGGCTGTAACGCAGATTTTCCCTTGTAGATGTAGATTTTTCTTCTTTTATGATCCGCTCTCTGGAAATCCCTTGTTTCTCTAAATACTCTGCCATTGCCTCTGCTTCTGTTATATCTTCTCCTGGCCCTTGTCCTCCTGATACGATCACTGTTGTCTCCACGTATTGAAGCAGATATGGTATTGCAGCATCCAACCTTCTAAGGAGAGAATCCGTTATTTTTCTTCCTCGTACCTGCGCCCCAAGCACGATCAGATACGCCGCATGTCCCTTACCGGAATTTCGCATAGCTCGTAAAATACAACTCTCAACAATCAAAAAAGTCCCCCAGCCAAACACCAATAAAACAAAAAGAACTTTTTTTATATCAAAAGAAAGCGGTACACATCCGAGAAATATATGTGCACCGCCTGCCGCCAGCCAGAATCCCGTAAATGTGGAATTCCACCTTTTTGAATAAAACGCAAGTATCAGATAATACAAAATCCCTAAAATACCCGCACACAAAAAATATATTTTCATCTATACATTTCTTCCGCAGCACTTTTTGTATTTCTTTCCGCTTCCGCATGGACAAGGATCATTTCTGCCGATCTTCTTTTCCTTACGGATCGTTCCTGACTGCTTCTGCTCACGATAGAGACGTTTCCTTGTCTCTTCATCAAAAATGGCGTCCCACTGCGGCAATTCATACAGCCAATCTGCCTTTGCATCCACCATATTTTTGTACAGCTTTTCTTTATCAAATCCCAGACTTACGACCGTATCCTCTTCCATCGTCTCGATTGGATTCTCTGCTTTCAGACTATCGTTGATCCCATCCAGGAAACCTACCATAGTCATAACGTCCTGCCCATATTTTTCCGCCAGTTCCTTTACGGTTCCTTTCACTTCCACATCCGGCTCCGCCAAAAGTTTTTCATATATTTCTTTTTCTATCTGAAAGTAATCTCCCCAGAATTTTTCCAACTGATCCTTGGACAGTTCTCTGTTATAAGCAGCTGCTCTCCACTGTTCTAATAAACTCTTTTCACTCATTGTATATTGCTCCTTTATCTAAAATTCAACCGCGAACTTATTATATACCAAATTTTCTTTGCCGTAAACTACTATTTGGTATATAATGATTCTGCATCGGTTTTTCGACACATCTGTTTCTCATAAATACTGGATAGAAGCATTATAGAAAGGAGTCCCTATGAAAAAGTCCAAACGTATTCTCGCCTTTATAACGGTCGTACTGCTTGTCTGTATGTATGGCAGCACACTAGTCTTTGCCTTTATTGATACAGCATTTTCTCTTAAATTATTGGCGGCTTCTGTCGCATTGACCATTTTGCTCCCTGTTCTTTTATATGCCTGCATTCTCGTCTACCGCCTGGCCAACAGACAAGAGATAGGATCAGACATACATACCGACGATCAGTCAGACATACAGTAATTCGGCTAATTCCAGAGCAGTTGTGTTTTCTTCTGCTCTTTTTTTCTTATGTGAATTTTCCAAAGACTCTTTTTCCCTTATCGCTAGTCTTTTCTGCAGGTATTCTTCCAGCGATATTATCTCCTGGTTTCTTCCCATGTTGCTCTGACGCATAAAAATACCTCCTTTTAATTAAACCTCAGCTTTATATTATATTCTCCCCTATTTCAAAATATGCTAAAAATATTTTTCTATCCTTAACATAGTTTTATTATACTTGTCAATTGTGTCCTCCTTATGGAAAATATCTAAAGTTTTGATTATCTGATTCTTAAGAAATTCTTATTTTGGATCTTCTAATACTATCAGCACTTTTCCCTCTATACGGAAACCGTCATACTATACAAAAAAGTACTGCATCATTCTCGATACAGTACTTTTCTTTCTCATCTTTTATTTCTCTCTGTAGATAATGTCATTTCTGCCTGGGCCATTGCTGATCATCGTGATCGGATAACCAATCTGTTCCTCTACGAATTCAATATATTTCCGGCAGTTTTCCGGTAATTCTTCATAGGTCTTTATGCCGCGGATATCTTTCTTCCATCCTGGCAGCTTCTTCCATACGGGTTTCGCTTTCTCAAGCAGATGAGTAACCGGGAAATCTGTGATCACTTCCCCGTCCACTTCATATCCTACACAGACAGGAATTTCCTCTAAATATCCCAAAACATCCAGAACAGTGAATGCAACGTCTGTCGTCCCCTGCATTCTGCATCCATATTTAGATGCCACGCAGTCAAACCAGCCTACCCGTCTTGGGCGACCTGTTGTTGCGCCATATTCTCCACCATCTCCGCCTCTTCTTCTTAATTCTTCTGCTTCCTCACCGAATATTTCACTGACAAAGGCACCTGCTCCTACCGCGCTGGAATATGCCTTACATACTGTAATGATCTGTTTGATCTCATAAGGCGGAATACCAGCGCCGATCGCGCCGTAAGCTGCCAGAGTCGAAGAAGATGTTACCATCGGATAAATACCGTGATCCGGGTCTTTCAGGGAGCCCAGCTGCCCTTCCAAAAGGATATTTTTCCCTTCTTTTATAGCCTTGTGTAGGAATAAAGAAACATCGCACACATATGGCGCTACCATTTCTTTATACTCCATAAGTTCTTTATATAGTTCTTCAGGATCTATCAATGGTTTATGGTACAAATGTTCCAACAGAATATTTTTCTGTTCTGCCACACGGATAACCTTTTCTCTTAGCAAAGCATCGTCAAACAGTTCACTGACCTGGAAACCGATCTTGGCATATTTATCAGAATAAAATGGCGCGATTCCTGACTTTGTTGAACCAAATGACTTTCCTGCCAGTCTTTCTTCCTCATAGGCATCTAAATTCTTATGATAAGACATGACCATCTGTGCTCTGTCAGATACAAGAAGCTTTGGCTTTGGCACCCCTTGTTCTACGATCGTCTGCATTTCTTTGAATAATACCGGAACGTCCAACGCCACTCCGTTTCCGATAATACTGGTCGTATGGCTGTAAAACACTCCTGAAGGCAGTGTATGCAGCGCAAATTTCCCATAATCATTTACGATCGTATGGCCTGCATTTGCTCCGCCTTGAAACCGGACAATGATATCAGCTTCTTTACCGAGCATATCTGTGATCTTGCCTTTTCCTTCATCGCCCCAGTTTGCACCAACTACTGCTTTTACCATTTTAAACCCTCCTGCGTATTTTGCTTTTTCATCATTCACAGCGTTTCTGGCATAATAGAACCGCCGTATGAATTATACTATACTTTTCCCATTATGTAAAATGTTATTTTCCTATTCTTCTCTTATTCTATTACAGCTTCTTCCATTTCATAAAGAAGTTCATTTGTCTCGATCAACGATACCTCTTTATCCAGACAGAACAAAATGATACTGTCCCGCTTGTTCTTCACATACAAAGCAGGATATTCTGAAACCTTCAGAAGTTTCTGCATTTCCTCCACTGTGAGTCCCATGCCAAATCCCAGAGCAAGTAGTTTATCCCTTGTCGGCTTACGTATACCCGAAAAAATCTGATAGCCATACGTCCTATCCAGCCCGGAACGCTTGATGATCTCGGCTTTCTTCAAGTTCTTTTTTGTAAGCAGTTCCGCTAATTCATCTTCCATTTTTCCTGTGTAGAATGCAGGTTCTTCTCTTAAATATTCATCAAAATTCTGCTTACTTCTTAATATTTTCAATAATTCATCTGTACTTTTTTCTCCCACGCTTTTCCCTTCTTCCTTACGCATTTCGGAAATCTAGTTTACAAATATATGACTTATGATAAAATACTTTATAGAAAAAATCAAGAAAGGCGGTATCCCATGTCCGATCTAAAAGGTAATTATCTGGAAAATGCATATGAAATTCTTTCACCTCTGCAAGATACAGAAAATTGTTCTGCCTTTCTTGTAAAGGAAAACTCTACAGGCAGTCTCGCCGTCAAAAAGCAGCTGACTTTTGAGCAATATGAACTATACCAAGTTCTTAAAGAGTATACACATCCGAATTTATCTAAAATATATGCGCTTTATACATGCAATGGTCGCTATTATGCATTGACTGAATACATCAGCGGAGCAACCATTTTTCAGACCGTAGAGCAGGGACGCACATTTTCCAGAGAAGAAGTGCGCACATATATTTTGCAGCTTTGTGATGTTTTATTCTTTCTGCATAAAAGAGGAATCATACATCGTGATATTACTCCTGGAAATATTATCATTTCCACAGACCATGTCGTAAAATTAATCGATTTTGGAATTGCGCGAATCAAAAAAGACGGGCAAACAAGAGACACACAGCTTCTTGGAACAGCTGGATTTGCTTCACCTGAGCAGTTTGGATTTGGCCAGACTGACGAAAGAAGTGATATTTATTCTACGGGTGTTCTCATCAATTATATGCTTACAGGAAAACTCCCTGCACAGAAACTTTCCTCAGATATATTTTTGTCGGATATAATCGTAAAATGTACGCAGATCGATCCCGCAAACCGTTTTTCCAATGTGGGGGAACTTCACTCTGTTCTTTTGCGCCGCATACCTGCGGCTTCTGCGGCTGCCGTTCAAAAAGGCGCTTTAGCGCTGTGTCATAAATTCCTTCTGCTTTTGCCTGGCTTCCATAAAAAGAAGCCTTTGCACATTCTGGGCAGCATATTCGGATATCTGTCTCTTATCCTTTTGACTATTTCCTCAATGGATATATTGATTCCCTTTGGACCTGGCAGCAGAGGATACTGGATGGTTTTAATTTTTCTCTTTTATATTCCTTTTTGTATCTTTGGAAATGCCGGAAACTATGAAGCACATATTAAAAATTTTGCCCAGCGTTCTACGCTTTATCGTTTTTTAGTAAAATGTATATTGTTTTTTCTTTCCTTCTTTCTCTTATTTTTATATATACTCATATGGGAAGTAATCTTATAATGCACATGACCTTTTGTATGCTCCGTGCATACCAAAACAGAACAGCCCTTTGTATACTAAATACAGAGGGCTGTATTTTTGCTCTTGTAGGAAAATACATAACATAAAAAACATAAAAGGAAGGGAACGTTTATGAAAAAGAAATTTCTTGCAACTTTACTGACACTTGCCATCTGTCTCGGACTTGCTGCCTGCGGCGGTTCTTCTGATTCTTCCGGCTCCTCCGATGATTCCAAAAAAGCAGGAAAGACTGCTTCTGCTGAAAAGAAAGAAGCAGAAGAAGAATCTGTCTATTTTAGAGACGATGTACTGCAGACAGAAGAATGTACCATTAAAATCACCAACACAGAGATCATTCCTGCTGAAAACAATTACTCGCTTGGTGTTCCCGCTGTCATTTTTACTTATGAATATACAAACAACAGTGATGAAAACAAAACTCCGGCTGCCGTATGGCCGCTTTATATGACGCCAACTCAGGAAACAGACGCGACAGTAGAAACTTTAAACGCTGGTATGACTCCAACCGGTTCTCCTTATGATGAGCTTGTAAATGCAAGTATAGCCCAAGTCAAACCAGGCGGTACAGTTACTGCCTGCATTGCCTATAATGCCAACTATGCGGACAAACCTGTTACTTTAACTGCAGTGGCCAGCTTTATGGGCGAAGAGCTTGGAACAAAAACAATTGAACTGCAATAAAAAAGAATTCTGCAGTGCAGAATTCTCCGCCTGCGGCTGGTTGCTTCAGCAGCATGACGCCTTTTTGCCGCAGTGCAATCTTTGCGGAGCATGAAACGTTTTATACATTCATGCTCCGTAAATTTTTTTACATCAAAGGCGCTATCAGCCTTAATATACGTCCGCACAGTTTCATAAACAGACTTACTCGCTTCACATCTTCCAATGTCACCAGATGACATTTCTTCAGTGTCTCCTGAAAATCCTGTTCTATTGATGTAACTACCGGATTATCATAAATAAAGATCCCACATTCATAATGCAGATATAAACTGCGATAATCTAAGTTTATAGAACCTACCGCCGCCGTATCATCATCAGATACAAAACTTTTTGCATGAACAAACCCCGGTGTAAATTCATACACTTTTACTCCAGATTGTATCAGATCTCGGTAGAATGTCTTAGCTACTGCAAATGCATACCATTTATCCGGAATATGCGGCATGATAATGCTCACATCGATCCCTGTTTTAGCCACATGCGTCAATGTATCCAGCATTTCATTGTCCAAGATCAGATACGGTGTCATAATATGTACGTATTTTTTCGCGTGGTTTAAAATATGAAAATATACTTCTTCTCCTACATTTTCATGATCATAAGGACTGTCTCCATAGGGAATGACAAAGCCGCTGTCTTTTAACACCTTCGACTTCATTTTCGTCAGATATGCCTTATAATCCTCTGGCTGTGTCTCCGTCACATTCCACATCTGTAAAAACAGCATCGTCATGCTCTGTACTGCATCCCCTTTTAGCATAACTGCTGTATCTTTCCAATAACCAAACCTCTCTTTTTCATTGATATATTCATCTGCAAGATTCAATCCCCCTGTAAATCCTACCTTTCCATCTATGACACAGATCTTTCTGTGATCCCTATTGTTCTGTGTCGTAGAAAGCACCGGACGTATAGGACTGAACATCTTGCATGCAATTCCATATTTTCTGATTTCTTTAGGATAACCGTATGGAAGCAGTGAAATACTGCACATACCATCATACATAAAACGGACTTCTACTCCTTCTTTCACCTTTTCTTTGAGAAGTTCCAGAATAGCGCCCCACATCTTTCCTTCCGCCACAATAAAATATTCCATAAAGATGAATTTTTCTGCTCTTTTCAGTTCTTCCATCAATACAGAAAACCACGCTTCTCCACTCGGAAAATATTCCATCTGCGTATTCTGGTAGGTAGGAAAATCCAGTTGATGCTTCATATAATAAGCAAGATTCGCATCTGCCGGCTTATATTGTCTTAAATTTTCTATAATTTCCTCTCTCTGTTCCATATACGGAGCCGTCTCCATACGCAGTCTGCTTAGACGTTTCCCTATATACCGTGTTCCAATCTGCGACTTCACATAAAGATAAAATAAACATCCAAACGCCGGAAAAATCAAAATCAAAAGAACCCACGTCATATTAAAAGCCGGATTCCCCCGTTCATTGATAATATACACGATCACACCTGCTCCGATCAGTGAGGCGATCCCATATACATAAACGGCATATTCATGCAGGATCGTTGCAACCGTGAACATAAAAAGCAATTGTATGAGCACCAACGATAATAGCAAAGCTGTACGGCTGAATACCACACTTAAAATTCCTTTTTTTGCTTTTTTTACGGCTTTGTTTTCCATTTCTCTTTTGCTCCTTTTCTGCTGATAGCATATTTAGTGTATCACAATTTATTTGCAGCTGCAATAAATCTAGAGTATTGTGTTTTTGCAAAAAAAGTATTACAATAAAAGTGGATTATCTGCCTGTTTCTTTAAATATCGGCAGTCATCTGACAGAAAGGAGAACGTCAAATTGAAAAAATTTTTTAAATGGTTTTTGATTCTGGCAGCCGCAGGAACAGCCATCGGACTTATTATTTCCTATTTCTGCAAGGGAAGCTGCCTTCAGGAGAACGCGTGTACCGAAGACGCTCCTGATTTAACGGAAGATGAAGATCTAGATGTAGATTTAAAGCCAGTTTCTGACAGAGAATACGTTTCACTTCAGAAAAATGACAAAGAAGATACAGAAAAAGAACTTACGAAAAAGGAATCTGATATCCAAAAAGAAAGTAAATGATAATAAAAGACACCGCGATGTACCGACCCCCAAAAAGTTAGATCACGATTGGAGGTCGGTATTTTTATGTCTAAAAAATGCGTAGCAGATAAAAATTCTACTACGCAATAAAAGTTTAACTTTTGGAAAACGCATCCATTTCCTACAGTATCTTTTATTATTTACATCATTTCCACGCTTCTGAAAGCAGTTTTACAGCCTGCCTTATTTGTTCTTCCCCCATATTGGCATAACCTAAAAGTATAATCGCTTCTTTTGCCTGTCTTCCTTTTTTTTCTTCCACATAATATTCCGAAAGCCCATATACCTTTACTTCTTTTTGAGCAGCCCTTTCTATCAGCCTCTCCTCATTTTCACCTGAGAAATGAAGCAGCAGATGTACGCCTGCATTCTCACCAGAAATCTTACACTTGATCTTTCCCTCTTTCAGGCAGCCAAGAAGTACATCGTGCCTGTTCTTATATAGTGCGCGTGTCTTATTCAGATGTCTTTCATAGTATCCATTTTCAATAAATTTCTGCAGGATCAACTGATCTACTTTAGAAACCGTAGAATTTAAAAATCGGCATTTCTTCATATACACCGTTAAAAGCGGTTTTGGCAATACGATATATCCCACTCGGATAGCAGGAGCGATCGACTTGGAAAATGTCCCTGTATAGATGACTTTTTCCTGCGCATCAAAACCCTGCAGGGCAGGAATAGGCTTCCCCTTATATCGAAATTCACTGTCGTAATCATCTTCGATTATATACCGCCCTTTTGCTGCATTTGCCCATTTCAAAAGTTCGATCCTTCTTTGGATCGGCATCACAATCCCTAAAGGGTACTGGTGAGATGGCATCACGAAGGCAACATCTGCTCCTGTTTTCTCCAATTCTGGAATACACATACCTTTTTCATCCATACCAACAGTACATACTTCATAAGTAAGATTCTCAAACAACCGATATGCCTGCCTATAGGTCGGATTCTCCAACGCCACTTTATGATCTGTTCCTATGATCGTCGTCAGCAGCATTAAAAGATAATCATTTCCCGCCCCGACGATGATCTGTTCCGGCTGGCAATTCACCCCTCTCGCCTGATGCAGATAGCTGCTGATCGCATTTCTAAGTCCATATTCTCCCTGCGGATCCCCAAGACGGAACATCTCCGCCTGGTCATCCCCCAGACTTTCTCTGGAAAGTTTTCTCCATACATTATGGGGGAAACTTTTTAGATCCACTCCATTGGGTGTAAAATCATACCGGTATTTTTTTTCTTTATGTTTTACCTCTTCTTCTATCGTTTTTACCGGACGTTTCAAACTGTAAAGTCCTTCTATTTCTGACACAAAGTATCCCTTACATGGCCTAGCTTCTACATAGCCTTCTGACAGAAGCTGTTCGTAAGCCAATTCCACCGTGCTCCTGCTGATCTCCAGATACTGACAAAGCTGCCTTGTAGAAGGCAGCCTTTCTCCGCTTTTCAGTCTGCCTCCCTGTATATCTTGTTTAATATAAGCATAAATCTGCTCATACAGGGGAATACCCGTATCTGGCTGCAAATGAATGGTTAGTTCGTTCATGTAAATTCCCTCTTTCTCAACCAGTCCACTTTCTTCAAAAAGTAAGGCAGGTCCTACCTTTTAGGATACCTGCCCTTACCATCTTGCCATCTATGTTTTGCAGTTTCTATTATTTCGGAAGTTTAAAGGAACTTTT
This sequence comes from Mediterraneibacter sp. ICN-202921, assembly GCF_037890075.1. Lineage (NCBI taxonomy): Bacteria > Bacillati > Bacillota > Clostridia > Lachnospirales > Lachnospiraceae > Mediterraneibacter > Mediterraneibacter sp. ICN-202921. Next base: position 364,107 of record NZ_JBBKBE010000001.1, read on the forward strand.
CAAAGAAACGATCCGATTGAACACTAATGCATCCTGTTTGGAATCTTTCGAATCTATGCAATAATATCCGTTTCTTACAAACTGATAACTGTCATATGCTTTTGCACCTTCAAAACTCGGTTCCACATATGCATCTTTCACGATTTTCAAAGAATTCGGATTTAAATTAAGGGAACCATCTTCCTTATTATATACGCCCTTTTCCTCATCGATCAAGTTTTCATATAAACGCACTTCTGCTTTCTGAGCATAAGGAGCCGGTACCCAATGAATTGTCCCTTTCACCTTTCTTCCCGTAAAACCACTGCCCGCCTTTGTCTCTGGGTCATAAGTACAGTGCACTTCTGTCACTTTACCGCTTTCATCTTTTACAAAACTTACACATTTCACAAAATACGCATGCATCAGACGCACTTCATTTCCAGGAAACAGACGAAAATACTTCTTAGGAGGTTCTTCCATAAAATCTTCTCTTTCTATATATAATTCCCTGCAGAATGGCACTTTTCGGCTTCCCAGTTCCTCATTTTCCAGATTATTTGCTACATCCAGATACTCTGTCTGCCCTTCCGGATAGTTGTCGATCACCAATTTAATCGGATCTAATACTGCCATCATTCTTGGCTTTTTCATCTTCAGATCCTCTCTGATACAATATTCCAACATCGCATAATCCACAGAACTCTGACTTTTCGATATACCGCACATGTCGATAAACATCTTGATAGACTCCGGTGTAAATCCCCTTCTCCTAAGTGCTGCAATGGAAACAAGGCGCGGATCATCCCAACCATCAACAATGCCGTCTTCTACCAATTTCTTAATATATCTTTTTCCAGTCACTACATTTGTCAAATATAATTTAGCAAATTCGATCTGGCGCGGCGGAGCTTCAAATTCACATTCCTTTACTACCCAGTCATACAGTGGTCTGTGATCTTCAAACTCTAATGTACAGATAGAATGTGTGATCCCCTCGATCGCATCCTCGATCGGATGAGCAAAATCATACATCGGATAGATACACCATTCATCTCCTGTATTATGATGACTCATATGCGCCACACGATAAAGGATCGGATCCCGCATGTTAATATTAGGTGAAGCCATATCTATCTTCGCCCGCAGTACTCTTTCTCCATCCTGGAATTTCCCTTCCTTCATAGCGGTAAATAATTCCAGATTCTCTTCTATGCTACGATTCCTGTATGGACTTTCCTTCCCCGGTTCCGTCAATGTTCCGCGATACTCTCTGATTTCATCTGGAGAAAGATCACACACATATGCTTTCCCTTTTTGTATCAACTTCACTGCACATTCATACATTTTATCAAAATAACTGGAAGCAAAATACAGGTGTTCTTTCCAATCTGCGCCCAACCATTGGATGTCCTCTTTGATGGAATCTACAAACTCTACCTTTTCTTTCGTAGGATTTGTATCATCAAAACGCATATGGAATTCACCGTTATATTTCTGTGCAAGCCCATAATTTAAAAGAATAGATTTCGCATGTCCTATATGAAGATAACCGTTTGGTTCCGGGGGAAAACGTGTACAGACATGATCATAAACGCCTTCCGAGAGATCTTTGTCTATTTCCTGCTCTATAAAGTTCTTTGAAATGATTTCGTTTTCCATAAGTTCCTCCTCAATCTCAAACTTTTCTGCCACTAATCTTACCATAAAAAGACAGCCTCCACAAGGTCTGTCTTGCTGTTTTCTCTTACCGGTTCTTCATCGTTTTCCTATTTCCCTTTATGCACATCTATGCTATACTTAGAAAAGTATTTTTAATTTTGAAAGGACTATTTATATGAAAAGAGAAAAATTTGGTTCCCGTCTTGGTTTTATCTTGGTTTCCGCAGGATGTGCCATAGGTCTGGGAAATGTCTGGAAATTCCCATATATGACAGGAAGATACGGAGGCGCCGCATTTATATTGATCTATCTTTTGTTTTTGATCATTCTCGGTATGCCGATCATCGTCTGTGAATTCAGTGTAGGACGTGCCAGTCAAAAAAGTATTGCCACTTCTTACAATGCTCTTGAGCCGCCGCATTCACGCTGGCATTATACCCGCTGGTTTGCGATCGCAGGAAATTATATATTGGTCATGTTCTACTCTTGTGTCGGCGGATGGATGCTTTACTATTGTTTCCGTATGGCAAAAGGTGAATTTGTACATGTTACATCCGCACAGGTAGCGCAGAAATACGATGCCATGCTCCAATCTCCATACCGCCTTCTTTTCTGGACTGTCATTGTCATTTTGATTGCCTTTGGGATCTGCAGTATCGGCCTGCAAAAAGGTGTAGAAAAGATCATGAAGATCACCATGCTCTGCCTTCTGGCTATCATGATTATTCTTGCTGTTCGTTCCGTCACTTTATCTGGTTCTGCTGAAGGATTAAAATTTTACCTCATACCAGATTTTGAGAGAATGAAGGCAAGCGGCATAGGAAATGTCATTTTTGGCGCTATGAGCCAGGCCTTTTTTACCCTGAGTATCGGAATGGGCGGTATGGCCATTTTTGGAAGTTACCTGGACCAATCCCGTTCTTTAACAGGAGAATCCTTAAGTATTGTACTGCTTGATACCTTCGTAGCCCTCACTGCCGGACTCATCGTGATCCCTGCCTGTTTTGCATTCAACGTAGAACCTGATGTAGGTCCAGGTCTTGTTTTTGTCACCTTGCCCAACATTTTCTCTCAAATGCCGGGCGGGCGTCTGTGGGGAGCTTTGTTCTTCCTATTTTTGTTCTTTGCCGCATTGTCCACCATTGTCGGCGTATTTGAAAATATAGTTTCCTTCGGTATAGATCTGTTCCATTTTTCCCGTACAAAGTCTGTTGGGATCAACATCGTACTGATCACTTTGTTAAATATTCCCTGTATTCTCGGATTTAATATATTATCTGAAATACAGCCTCTTGGAGCAGGTACAAATATTATGGATCTGGAAGATTTCCTAGTCTCCAATAATATTCTTCCTCTGGGTTCCGTCGTATATCTGCTTTTCTGTACTCATAAAAACGGATGGGGATGGAAAAACTTTATTCGAGAAGCAAACTCAGGAGAAGGATTAAAATTCCCGCAATTTATCCGTGGGTATATGACTTATGTACTGCCGTGGATCGTTGTCATCATTTATCTGAAAGGATATTACGATATGTTCAGCAAACAAAGCACCCCTGTATTCGTAATATGGATGCTGATCGCATTCTCCTTCCTGTTCATGATATTAGCCGTCAGCCGCAAAAAAAGCAAACTATAAATTTAACAAAGCAACAAACAATGCGAAAAGAACAGATCATACCATGTGTCATGCCTGCATGTAAACAGGGTATGATCTGTTTCTTTTTATTCGGCGATCGCCGATAGCGAAATGGAACGTAAGCGGAATTGAGCTAACACTGTGGAAGCGCTTGAAAAATAATTGCGCGATAACTGTATATTACAATCTTTTCTTTAATTTTAACAGAGCCTGTACTATGATCGCCGCATGATCTGCCGCTATCTGCCCCTGTTTTCTGACATAAAATTTCTGTTCACAGATTATTCCCGCTTTTTTTTCTTTTTCTATAACCGCTTCTGTTCTTAACTTCTTTTCTTTATTTTCCAGCTGAAGAAGATATTCTGTACAGAGCCACTCTCCTTTCTTTATAGTGTCTAGTTCTTTCAAACAAACTTTCCACCAGAGTGCATCTGCGGCATCATCCCCTGCTTGTACCTTTACTTCCGCCTCTTTTACTAATGCCATATATGCTGTCGTTATCACGCGCGCCCGCGGATCTCTGTCATAATTCCCCCAGGTTCCAAGCTGCTCCATTGTGATTCCATATACACCGGTTTCTTCCTCCAATTCCCTTCTGGCTGTTTCATCCAGATTTTCTTCCAAATCAATAAAACCTCCCGGCAGTCCCCAGAAACCGATGCTGGGATGATTTCTGCGTTTAACAAGCAGAATACTTAATTCATCTACACTTTTGATCAGATCCGTATTATAGGAAAATACAACGGCATCTGTTGTGCAGCAAGGCGTCTTATATTTATACGGATCATATTTTTCCAAGAATTCCTCCAGTGTCTGTCCTTTCTCATCTCTCTCTCCGGTTCCTTGAAATAAAGAAACATCTTTTAAAAATGCCGGCATACTAAACGCTCCCTTCTTTATCTGATATTCATCTAAAAAATACCCCGATCTTTTCTATAAGACTTATAAACAGCAGTATATCCTCCGTGGGCCTGCCTTCTGCTTTCAAAAAAGAAAAATACTCCGGTATTCCAACTATTTTGTCATTTGCAGCACTCCAGTCTCTTACTAATATTTTTCCAAGCTGTTCTGTATCCTCTGCACTAAAATACATGCCTATCCGGATGTTGTTTTCCATTGCGTTCAGAAAGCGATAAAAATAAGGTTTCCTGTTCTTGGCATCTTTTTCAAGAAAAACCGTCATTTCTTTCAATGCGGCACAAAGAGGCAGTAACTCTTCTCTTTTAGGTACTCTCATATTTCTTCTCTTAACCGTACCGATTTCACACCTTAAACTCTATTCTAAGTATATCATATGTCCCGGACATTTTAACATTTTGTAAAAAATCGTGGCATTTTTCTTCAAAATATAACCTATAAAATTCTTGACAACACTCTATATTATGTTGTATATTTATATCGTTGTGTACAGTGACAGTCAACTGTAATGCAGGCTGCCTTGGCTCAGTAGGTAGAGCGTCGCCTTGGTAAGGCGGAGGTCGGCGGTTCAAGTCCGCTAGGCAGCTTTTTAAAAAAGAGGACAGTTATAAAAAGTGTGGACTCATTTCAGAATACGCATTTTTTATAACTGTCATTTTTATATACAAAGATCTGCTTTTATTTTAACTTTTCTTTTTGGATCATATCCCGTATTGCCTGCACCGCAACTTTGATCGCACAATCTGTTTCATGCGCCTGCTTATTTGGAAGTCCTTGTCTTTCTCTTTCCTGATTTGCCACGACCAAAAAAACAGATCCCACTCTCACTCTTCTGTATGCTCCTACGATGAATAATGCTGCTGATTCCATCTCTGACGCCATACACCCCATACGCAGCCATGCATTCCATTTTTCGGTCAGCTCGTAACTCACCGGATGCTTTTCCGGCTGATGCTGTCCATAAAAAGAATCCTTACATTGAACAATTCCTGTATGATAAGAAACGTTCTCCTTTTTCGCCGCCTCAACCAGAGCGTTTGTCACCTCCAGATTTGGAACCGCTGGATACTCAACCGGCGCATATTCTTTACTCGTTCCTTCCATACGAACAGCACCCGTGGCGATTACCAGATCACCTCCGCACACCTCTGTCTGCATCCCGCCGCAGGTGCCTACTCTAATAAAGGTATCTGCACCGCAATTACACAATTCTTCTAGAGCGATAGAAGCAGATGGACCGCCAATCCCGGTACTTGTCACGCTTACCTTTCTTCCATCCAGTGTGCCCGTATAGGTAACAAACTCTCTGCTGTCCGCAATAAGCACAGGATTCTCAAAATATTGCGCGATCTTCTGACATCGTTTTGGATCTCCAGGAAGAATCACATACTTTCCCACATCGCCCTCTTTCAATCCAACATGATACTGAATGCTGGCTCCTTCTGTGTAGTCTACCATCTTACCTTGCCCCCTTTGCTTTTATAAATGAAATCCCATTGGCACCAGTTCTTCTAGTGTAAATATCTGATATTTCTCTTGATCCGCTGCCAGAACGATCAGAAAATCCGGGCCGCAAAATTCCAGCATGACCTGTCTGCAGACTCCACAGGGAGGGCAAAACTCATTGGGAGTTTCGTCTTTTGGCGCCCCTACGATGCAGATCGCCCGAAATTCTTTTACCCCTTCACTGACAGCTTTAAAAAATGCAGTTCTCTCTGCGCAGTTACTCGGACTATATGCCCCATTTTCAATATTACATCCTGTATATACTATCCCATTTTCTGCAAGCAGCGCCGCACCTACGCAAAAGTTGGAATACGGTGCATAAGAAAATTTTCTCTGCTCTAACGCACATTTGATCAGCTTCTTCACTGTCTGTTCTTCTAACATACATTCCGCCTCCAAACCCTTCTTTTTACTCAAAAATCTGAAGCCTGCTATATACTCTATTTTCCCATCTCTGTCCTTGTTTCCCTTTGTACTGCTACCCAGTCTATTACAGTTTCTCTGAATCCAGCAAAATCGTAAACGGACCGTCATTGACCAGACTGACTTTCATCTCTGCCCCAAACTGCCCTGTCTGTACGCAGGAAATCTCTCTTTTGCATTTGTCAATGATATATTCATAAATCCGCTCTGCTTTCTCAGGGTTTCCTGCCTCTATAAAGCTTGGTCTGTTTCCCTTTTTGCAATTTGCATACAGTGTAAACTGAGAGACTAGCAAAAGACTGCCTCCTACATCCTTTAAAGATAAATTCGTCTTGCCGTTTTCATCTTCAAAGATCCGAAGTCCGATCAGTTTTTTTACAAGCTTATCTGCTGTCTCTAGTGTATCTTCTTCTGATACGCCAATCAAGGTAAGAAAGCCTTGCTTGATCTCGCCAATCTTCTTATTTTCCACTGAAACAGACGCCTCCGTCACCCTCTGTATAACAAATCTCACCGTATTTTCCCTCCAAACATTTTTTCCGCTTTATTTTTGATCCTTTGAAGCGCATTGTCTATCGCTTTCGGACTTTTATCTAACAATTCTGCGATCGTCCGATAATCTGTTCCCATCAAATGCAGATATAAAACATGATTTTCCAATGTGCTTAAATTCTCTTTCAAATTCTCGATCAATGCCTCTGTATACTCTTTCCCAAAATACAATGCCTCTGGATTATTCTCCTTTTCCGGTTCGATTGTATCTATTAGAGCAAGTTTTTTTCCTTCCCCTTCTGTTTCACTCTCTTCGTACAAGGAAACATAGGAATTTAAAGGCAGATGCTTTTTCCTCTTTGATGCCTCTATTGCTGTATACATCTGCCGTGAAACGCATAATTCGGCAAAACTAAAAAATGAAGCGCCCTGAGATTCGTCAAAATCTCTTACTGCTTTGATCAGCCCGATCATGCCTTCCTGGATCAGATCCTCATTCTCTCCCCCCAGCAGATACATTGCTCGTGCTTTTTTTCTCACCATAGATTTATATTTCATCATGATAAAATCCATGATGTCATCTTCTCCTGCGCGCAGTTTTTTGATCAGCTGCTCATCTGAGATTTTTTCATATTTTCCCATTCTTTTTTCCTCTGTTCCCAATCAGGACATTCTCTGTCTGACTATCTCATAGGCGAGCACCCCTGCCGCAACAGAAGCATTCAGAGAATCAATCTCCCCTTTCATTGGAATGCTTGCTGTAAAATCACAGGTTTCCTTCACAAGACGTCCTACCCCGTCCCCTTCATTTCCAATAACCAGTCCGATCGGTCCTTTTAGATTCAGACGATACATGGATTCGCCGTCCATATCCGCACACACAAACCAGAGTCCTCTCTTTTTCAACTCCTCCATTGTCTTTACAAGGTTTGTCACCTTTGCCACTGGTGTATAATTCAAGGCTCCCGCGGATGTTTTTGCCACTGTAGCGGTAAGACCTACCGCCCTTCTTTTCGGTATGATAACGCCATGTGCTCCAGCCAGATTTGCGGTACGGATGATCGCGCCTAGATTATGAGGGTCTTCTATATTATCCAAAAGAATAAGAAACGGATCTTCTTCCCGCTCTTGCGCTAATGCAAACATGTCCTCTATTTGCGCGTATTCATATGCTGCCGCATAGGCAACCACTCCCTGATGCTGTCCTGTCTCCGATAACTGTGCAAGTCGCTCTTTGCTGACAAACTGAAGGATAGTATCTCGCTTTTTAGCTTCCCGCACGATCGTCCTCACTGGTCCGTCCTGGCATCCGTCCAAAATAAACACCTTGTCGATTGGTTTCCCGGAACGAAATGCCTCTAATACTGCATTGCGTCCTTCCAGTAAAAGTGTATGCTCTTTTTTCCTTTCTTCCACTTTAGTCTTCTCCCCTTTCCGCCAAGCTGTCCAGACCTATTTTTACGAGTTCTGTCAGTCGTTGGTATTCTTTTTTTAAATACAGATACCCCAAAAGCGCCTCAAATCCCGTCGCCCTTCTATAATCTGTAATAGACTGATTTTTCGCGGGAGATACGGATTTTGCATTTCTCCCCCGACGATACACCGTATGTTCCTCCTGCGTCAAGTGTTCCTGCATTTTACGCATCATTAGAGACTGCGTGGACGCCTGCACGTATGCGCTCGTATCTTCGTGCATTTTATGCACCTGCCTGTTTCCTGCGCTCACGATCCAACTCTTGATGATCAGATCGTATATACAATCGCCAATATAAGCAAGTACAAGAGGAGAGTAGGTTTCTGCCTCCATCTCTTCTATATTAAACATCTTCTCTATATAGTAATCCAGGCCTTTTTCTACGCTCTTTTCCATTTTACTCCTTCTCTTGTATCTTCTAAAATAATTCCTTTTGCAAGCAGTGTATCTCTGATTTCATCTGCACGTGCAAAGTTTCGCTCTTTTCTTGCAGCCTGTCTCTCCGCGATCAAAGCCTCTATCTCTGTGTCCAGTACTTCTTCCTTCTTCTCAATCACGATTCCAAGCACGTCTGTGAGAGCTGTCAGTCTGCCAAGAAGGGCTTCCAAATATTCGGTTGAACTCTCCACATTCGCAGTCGTATTCGCGTATTTCACCAATTCGAATACCGATGCGATCGCATCCGCCGTATTAAAATCATCATCCATCGCCTTCTCAAAGCTTTCTGCATACTGTCCGCTTTCAGAAAATGCTTCTTCTTCTGCCGCAGACATACTTTCTACTTTTGCATTTTTCTTTAAAAAACGCAAATTCTCCGCTGCCGTCACGATTCTGTCCAGACCGCTTTTAGCGGCTTCCATCAGATCCGCGCTGAAGTTCAAAGGACTTCTGTAATGCGCGCTCAGCATAAAAAACCGCAGGATCTGCAGATCATATTGTTCACTGATCTCTCTTACGGTAAAGAAATTTCCGAGAGATTTAGACATTTTACGGTTATCGAGATTCAAAAAAGCATTGTGCAGCCAATATTTCGCAAATTCTTTTCCATTTGCCGCCTCACTCTGCGCGATCTCATTTTCATGGTGTGGAAATACAAGATCCTCACCACCTGCATGTATATCGATCTGTTCCCCTAAGTATTTCTTTGACATCTCAGAACACTCGATATGCCATCCCGGACGTCCTTCTCCCCATGGTGATTTCCAGGCAGGTTCTCCTTCTTTTTTCGGTTTCCACAGCACAAAATCAAGAGAATCTTCCTTCTCATCTTCTCCGGTCACGAGAAGAGAACGTCCGCCCGACTGAAGATCATCCAGATTTTTATGTGACAATTTCCCATACTCCTTAAACTTGCGTGTCCGATAATAAACTGTTCCATTCTTCTCATATGCATATCCCTTCTCAATGAGCGTCTGGATCATATCGATCATCCCGCCGATTTCTTCTGTTGCCAGTGGATTTTTCGTCGCCGGTTTAATATTCATCCCATCCATGTCTTTTTTACACTCCGCAATATAACGCTTCGAGATTTCTTCTGCCGTTACACCTTCTTCTATTGCCTTTTTAATGATCTTGTCATCTACATCTGTAAAATTTGACACAAAATTCACATCATATCCTTTATATTCAAAATATCTGCGTACTGTATCAAAGACGATCATCGGTCTTGCATTCCCGATATGGATAAAATTGTAGACTGTCGGTCCGCATACATACATCTTTACCTTTCCCTCCTCCAAGGGAACAAATTCTTCTTTTTGTTTTGACATCGTATTATACAGCTTCATCTTATATCTCCTCTCTTTTTTCTTCTATTTTTATCTTTGTCGTTTTTTCCTGTCCGCACTCATAGCCATCCTCTTCCATACATTTCATCTTTTTCAGCATTTCGATAAGCTGGCTGTGCATTTTTTCGTTATCTGCCTGCAGCGAATGAATATCGTTTAAAACTGGATCCGGCAGATGGATCTGATCCATATCGCTTCGCGGGACTTTCTTATTCCCCATCCGCACAACGCGTCCCGGTACTCCCACAACAGTACAGTTCGGCGGCACTTCTTCCAATACGACCGATCCAGCCCCAATCTTCGAATTCTCTCCAATAGTAAAAGACCCTAAGATCTTGGCTCCGGCGCTGACCATCACATTATCCTCAAGCGTAGGATGCCGTTTTCCCTGTTCTTTTCCGGTTCCTCCAAGCGTCACTCCCTGATAGAGTGTCACATTATCGCCTATGATCGTCGTCTCACCAATGATGACGCCGCTCCCATGATCGATAAACAGTCCTTTCCCAATCGTCGCTCCGGGGTGTATCTCGATCCCGGTTTTTCTTGCTGCCCGCTGCGAGATCCATCTCGCCAAAAAATAATGCTTTTTCAGATATAATTTATGTGCCACACGGTATCTGAGGATCACTTTAAAACTCGGATACAGCAATACCTCCATATTTGATTTGATCGCAGGGTCACGTTCTCTTATGACCTGAATTTCTTCCCTGATATAAGATATAATTCCCACCTGAAATCCTCCTTATATTTCTATTTTATGTATACATCTATCCAGCGCATCTATATCGCAGAATGTTTCAAAAAACTTCCTGCGATATAAAAAGACCCCGTCTCATCTAGAGACGAAGTCTTTCCGCGGTTCCACTCTATTAAAAGAATCTCTTCTTTCACTTTCTGACATGTAACGTATGTCTGTTACGTACCCTGCTACCAGGAAACCCCTTCGCAGAATCAGCTCCCGAATGCACTTCGCACGCCCTCCCCTTAAGACTGCTTTCAGCCGGCGACAATCTCTCTCTGACAGCTTCAGGTATGCTACTCTTTCGTTCTCAGCCTTTTCCGATTTTTCGAATATAGATATATATTATGCAAAATCCGACAATTTGTCAACCTGATTTTCCTCTTTGCCGCACCCATACCTACCGCAGGATCTGCCTGTACTTTTCTGTATTCATCTCTCTGGTTTCCTATACGATCTCATTTAAATATATCCTGCGCAGTATACACAATTTTCCAAGTTCCTCCTCCAGATGTGCACTGAGTATCACTCCCTCTTCTTGCTTTATTTCTTCCAGCGTACGGTATCCGAACAAAAAGGAAGTAAGAGAGGCAATCGGCAGTACGCCTTCTGAATCCTCTGTCTCCGTGACTGTCAGCATATCCTCTCCTTCCCGGCTGTGTATTTTCCACACGCGGCTGTTTTTTACAAGGATTGGGTCGATCACGGCAAAAGAACACGACACACGCTCGTTTTTTTTCACTTTCAATACGCCAAGCAGACTTTCCAGATGAAGGATACGTGCCATAATGACAGGCTTCTGCCTTACAGCCAACGTTTCCGCGCATGCATAAAGGACTGCCTTTGGTTCTCCATCTTTGCGAAGCTGTGCGACCGCTTTTAAAAATTCCATTTCCCAGCCCGGCAGGTAAAGCGGTTCTCTGATCTCCAGTTTTTCCTCTCTTGCATAGGCAAACATCCCGCAGATCCTTCCGGCATCCTTCATAAGGCAGACACCGCCATTTTCACTTTGCTGTTCTAGGATCATTGTCTGATAATACGCCGCATCCCGCACGGCGCATACCTGATGTTCCGCCTTAAAATACGCTGCAAAAAACGCTGCCATGTCTTTTGCATCTGCTATAGATGCCTCCGTGACTTCCGCCTGAAGATTTCCCTCTGTCCCGTTTGTCTCTCCAATATTCTGCTTATAGATAAAGCGAAAATCATACGGGGTATAAATTGCCTCCGCCGCCGGCATCAAAAATGTAAATGGCTCTTTTCTCCGATACATATCTTCCATCGTTCTGTACAGAAGCTTTCTCATATACCCTTTGCCTCTATATGCCTTCTCCGTAGACACCGCAACAATATAATGGCACAAGAATTCTCTGTCCTCAACCTGCACAGTATATGGATTCAAGTGTATCATGGAGCGGATATATTCTTTCTCTTCTATCACATAGATTTCATTTTCTCTGGCTTTTATAAAATAATAATAGTCCAAAAATGCTTTCGTATCTTCTGCAAAAACCTTTTCCCACAGTCCTCTCGTCCGTTTATGTTCTTTTTGTTCCAGCTTTCTTAAAACTATATCCATCTCCAGACTCCTAAACAGATTTTTCCCGCATACAGCCACTGCACCCTGCACACTTTTCTATTTCTGTCACATCATAACTCGCATAGTTCCTATACTTTTCCAGCGCGCATACAGCCTGAGCAGAAATTCCTTCTCCACTTCCGGTAAAGCCAAGGCCTTCTTCCGTTGTTGCTTTCACATTGATCTGCTCTGTTTCTATTTTTAGCGCATCCGACATATTTTTCCGCATCTGCTCGATAAAAGGACGCATTTTAGGCTTCTGAGCAATGATCGTCGCATCAATATTCTCTATCAGATACCCCTTCTCATCCAACATTTCCCCCACATACCGCAAAAGTATCATACTGGAGATCCCTTTGTAGTGTGCATCCGTATCCGGAAAATGTTTCCCGATATCTCCCAATGCCGCTGCTCCCAATAAAGCGTCCATCACCGCATGGACAAGCACGTCTGCGTCAGAATGTCCCAACAGCCCTTTCTCATATGGAATTTCCACGCCGCCCAAGATCAATTTTCTGCCTTCCGTCAATTTATGGACATCATATCCCATTCCAACTCTCATATTCTATTTCTCCTCGTAATCTGCTTCTAAGTCTTCCGACTGCTCCGGTTCTCTGACTTTCTCTTTTATTTCTTTCTCGTCCTTTTCTTCTTTCGCTTCTGTCTCTTTTTTCTTTTCCTCTTCTTTTTCCTCTGTCTGTACCAAGTGATCTCTCAAAGTTTTTTCCTTTGTTTCTGCAGTCTCATAAACCTCCGGCTGCTGCTCGCTTTCCCTTTCTGCCTTTTGTTCTTTTAGTATCTCTCTTAGCGCACCTATAGCAAACCATACTCCTACAGCAATAAACAGCACGCCCATCACGATATTAAAAAGTTCATTGGTCGGCTTATTCTGGATCGTCTCCGACACAAGCTGCACACCCAGATATGCCAGGTATGCCCCCGCAATGATTCGAAATATATTTCCTGCCCGATTGTTTCTCATCTCTTTTATCCTCCGTAGTCAAAGATTTTTATCTCTTAGCTTTAGATTTTACCATACTCTGGGCATAAATACTAGTACAGCATGCTCATATCTGTTTGTATCAAGTAGCAGAAACTTCTTTTAATTGAGCAATATACGTTATCTTACGCACAGCTCGCCTCAATTCCTCAAAACATATACGTCTGCGGCAAAGTATACTGCAAAAATGACACCTCATTTTGAAGTGTCATTTTTCTAACTATTATTCAAGAAATTATTTCCACTCTCTACTCAATTTTTTCATCCCCTGGAAATAAGTCAGGTCTTAAATGTGTCATATCTGTAGGATTTTTTTCGATACGTTCGATTGGATTCGGACAATAGACATTATATGTTTCTCTAGAATTCATTTTTATATATGTTCCCGGATCATTCAGTGCAGCCTCTTCCTCTTTTGTAGGTCTGGGAGGACGTGTATATACATATGCAATATGGGGATACATGCTATCCCCTGGAGTTTTTCCAAATACGCTTTGCTTTGTATGAAAATATAATGCTGAATATCCACCTGCATCTAAATGAGCGAGTCCTCTAGGCAAAATCACCAAATCACCAGCTTTAAACTCATAATATTCTTCTTCACATGTATCATCTCCTACACCGATCGTTACGCTTCCTGAACCAGACAGTATAAATTTATATTCCTCAATATCCGGATGAGAATGAGAATCAAATGGGCGTTCTTTATCTGAAGATGCTAACTTTTCAGCTAAATTACAAATCGCTATATCGTCTGTCCATGTTAACGGATAACTGGATTGCTTCAAACCTGCATTTGCATTATACACAGGCGGTGCATCTTCTCTTTTTAACACACGAGCACCCAAGACAGACGCATTTTTCTTTGCCTCATTTATATTCTTTTTTACTTTTGTTTGTTCATCTATCGGAGTAGCCTCTCCATATAGTTCATTTATGTCATACACTTTTAATCGCTGTTCTAAGTCTTTGCGCATTTTACCTAACTCTACATAAGTTTTCCTTTTACCTGCCGCCTCACCAAAGTCTATTGCATGCATTCTTATTTGATCATAACATGTCAGATTTCCGATTTCTTTTAAATTTTCCTTTTCTATCTCTGTCGGTCTTTGCGGAACATCTACTGTTACAACTGGATGAGGATATCTAGGTGTTCCTGCTATCCCCCCGTAAACCCCTGTCCGTGCATGAAAGCAAATTGCCTTCCACTCTCCTTCCATACGATACGGAACTTCTCTTGGAATAATGACCACCTCCAATTCTTGGAAATCATATACTTCCGTCTCAAAAGACTTGCCTCCATCTCCAAAAACAACCTGACCTGATCCCTCTAAAATATAAAAATACAGGTTAATATCTGGATGATACTGAATTGCCCACGGTCTTTCTATATCCGTCTCTGCCTTTTTTTCTATATAACTAAACATTCCCAGATCATTTACTTCAGACAGAGGATAAAACCACTGTCTGCAGGCAGTTTCATTGACATACACTGGAACTGCATCTGTTCCTCGGAGAATTCTAGCGCCTGGAACTAATGGGTTTTTTTGTGCCTCTTTTATATCTTGTCTGGTTTGTTTTATATCTTCTTCTGTTCTTATGAGTTTCATCTCCAATGGATACACTTCTATTTTACCTCCTGAAAATATACATCTTTTAATGTCACATTTTTCTAAATTATGATTTTACGCCGCCTGCCATAATTCCATCCATGATCTTTTCCTCAAAAATCATAACAAACACAATAATAGGAATCAAAATGACGCATCCCATAGCACTTAACAGATCCCACGGAACATCATATGCATTTGCTCGCGGCAAAGTGGATATTCCTATTGTGAGCACTTTTATCTTTTGTGAAAAAAATAGTGGTATAAAAAACTCATTTAAACAATTAATAAAATTAATAATACAAATTGTCGCAATGGCAGGTTTAAGTAATGGAATAATCACATAAAATATTTTTTGAAAAAACCCTGCTCCATCTATTTCCGCCGCTTCTTCAATTTCGACTGGTATTCCGCTTAAATAATTTCTAATTATCAACACCGAAAAGGGAATCAAAGCACTAATATATAGTAAAATTAAACCCGGATATGTGTCTACTAAAGATAATTTCTTAAAAAAATCATAAAGTGGTCTGGCCGTAACAATAGCAGGAACCAATGCAGAAAAAACAATTATCCCATATGCGATTGTCAATTTTCTTGTTGCAAATCTTTCAAAAGCATATGCAGCAAGCACACAGATAAATGTAGATATTAACAATGTCGGAATCGTAATAATCAGTGTACTGATTATTTGAGGAATAATTCCCACTTGATTTATCAGTGTAGTATAACTCTTTAATGTAAACTGGTGAGGAAGCCACTCAATTGGTACTACAAACAACTCCTCGTTCGGCTTAACGGAAGATATAAAAATCCAATAAATGGGAACTAAAATAATAAGTGCTATTGCAATAGTGATAATCCATTGAAATATTTTAAATATTCTTTTTCTTGTTATACTCATATCATTCACCTACTAATCGGAAAATTTTTTCATAGCGGCGACATTTAAGCCACTTAAAATCAACATTATAATAAATAAAACTACCGCTATTGCAGATGCATATCCCAAATTCAAATTATTAAATGCCTCTATCAAAATCCTGTACGATAAAACAGAAGTTCCGTCATAGGGACCGCCGGATGTCATAGCATATACCAATTCAAAATTTGTTACTCTCCACATTGTAAAGAAAATAGATATAGACATGACCGTCTTCATAATATTGGGAAGAGTAATACTAAAAAATGCTTTTATACCATTTGCTCCATCAATTTTGGCCGCTTCATAAATATCTCCAGGTATATACTGCAGTGCAGCCAAAACTAAAATAGCAAAATACGGTATATCTTTCCATAAATCAACTAAAATAACAGCTATTCTGGCAGTATCTACATTTACCAGCCAATCAAATTGGAAGTTTTCTATAACTCTCCCTATTAAATCATTCACGAACCCATACTGTCCATTAAAGCCCCATCTGGCAGCCCGTCCAGCAACAATCATTGGCATTGCCCAAGGAATCAACACTATCGTTCTCAAAAATTTTTTTCCCTTAAACTTCATATTTAGTACAAGTGCTAGCCCAATACCAAGAATAATATGAAAAGTCATAGAAACCACTGTAAAAATAATAGTAAACTCCAAAGATGTCGCTATTTTATCATCCGACAACATGCGAACATAATTTTGCAGTCCTATAAATCCTCCCTGACCACCTCTAATCACATCCATATCCCTAAAGCTGTTAATAAACGTCATGAACACTGGATATAACGTAGTAAGACCTCGAATCAATATTACGGGCAAAATCATAATCCAAGGAAGCCACAATTTTTTATTTCGTGTTATCACCTATCTCTACCTCTCTATTCTTTTAAGGTCAGAAGGCACACTCTACACTATGTTTTTATCATCTAGCTCTCAGTGTACCTTCTTAGTATTCCAGCATCCTGTCTGCCGTAATACTGTCCAAAATCACTTATCTACTTAGTTTCATCTGGGAAATAAGTTTTCATGCATTTATCCATTGCCTCAATATATTCTTCAAATGTAATTTCATCACTAACATATTTCTGGAATTGCGCTCCCACTTCATTAATATATTCCGATGAATTTGCAGGGAGTGGACGTACCACCAGATTTGTTTCTTCTAAGTATGGTTTCAGTTCATTAATGCCAGGCACTGAAAATTCAGGATCTTCGATAACATCTGTTCTTGCTGGGATTCTAGAAAATGTTTCTGCGTAAACCTTTTGTCCTTCCAGACTTGCTGCCCATTGTAAAAATTTCTTTGCTGCTTCTTTATGTGGCGACGCTGCATTTAACACATATTGCCATCCATTGGCATAGGTTGTTTCTTCTCCAAGATTCAACATTGGTGCAATATAGATATCATCTGTTCCATATCTTCCTGCCGATTCATATGTCGGCATAAAACTAGAATAATTGAGCATTGAAGCCACTGTTCCATCCATAATTTTCTGGTTTAATTCTGTATACTGATCTGCTATCTGTGCCTTCGGCGTCCATTCATTATCTACCATTTCTTTCAAAAATCTGACTGCTTCTTGCGTCTGTGCATTAGACCAATCATACAGGTCCCCTCCAAACAGATTAATAAACTCCCCAATATCATTCCATACATATGTTTGTTCCCATCCTCCTCCATAGCCATAAACACCATCCTTGGACACAGTTTTCAAATATTGAACAAATTCGTCTTTAGTCTGCACAAACTCCATGCCGGCCTCTTCCACATATTTGCTATTTAACCAAAAGCAAAAAATTTCCATAAACATTGGCACACCTTTTCCGTCACTCATCTCGATAAAAGATTCTGGAAATGCGCTTTTTACCTCCTCTGTCAACACATCATCCAGCGGTTCAAGATAATCCGTGTTTACTACTGACAAAATCATTTCCTGATCCGCTGAAATAATATCAATCGTATCGTCTTCAGACGAAAGAATTGTCATAAATTTTGCAGTTCTGTCTGCAGTATTTGTAGGCATAGCAACAACCTCAATCTCTAGCCCTGTTGCCTCTTCCGCAGCATCTAGATACTCCTGGAAATTCCCTTGTGTAGCCGCATCATCTAAAAACATCGTAATCTTATTATCTTCTCCATTTTCTCCTGCTTTATCTGCACTCCCTTCTTTCGGAGCTCCGCAACCGCTTATTATTCCCGCCACCATAGATACACATAAAAAGGTACTTATAATTCTTTTTCTCATAATTTTTCCTCCATTCTATTACTTGTACATATATCGGTCCATTGATTCGTTTTATTGCTCTCTATACACGCTTCTACTATTTTCGATATATAGTAACCATCTTCAAAATCCGGACTATACATTGGCTTATCTTTTTGTAACAAACTCTGATAAAAATTTTTAATTCCACTTGCAAGTGCATCCTTCCATCCAATAGGATGTCCACTTGGCAAATCGGCAAATAACCCTATCTCATCAGATAAGTGCTCTGCGCTTGCATAAAGAACTTCATTTCCTCTATTTCTATGACCTATCCACAATTCATCTGGCTTTTCTTGATTCCATTCACAAGACTCTTTCGTTCCGCTTATCAGAATTTTTAGCCCATTCTTTTTTCCCGCACACACCTGAGTAACCGTCACGCTTCCCAGCACTCCATCTTCTAATCTGAATAATATAAATGCTGCATCCTCATTTTCTACACTTATTTCATTTTCCTTTTGAAAACTCATGCCTTGTTCATTGTTACCGGAAAATGTGTCCGACTTTCCAGAATATTTTCTGAAAGCATATTGTTTATGAAATTTAGCATAAACAGATATAATTTTCTTTCCTGTCACATATTGTATTGTATCAAAGCAATGCGAGCCTATATCTGCAACCGCTCTAGATTCACCTCCTTTTTCAGTTTGTATTCTCCAATCAAAGTCCGTATCATATAGTAGCCAATCTTGTAAATATTCAGCTTGTAAATGACTCAATTCCCCTAACTTCTGCTTCTCATATCTACTATGAATTTCCTGAATCATTAGATTATTTCTATAATTAAAATTTACAGCTGTTCTTTTTTGCCTTTTTCTTGCAAGCTCGACTAATTCCCTTCCTTCTTCTGAATGTAAGGTCAGCGGCTTCTCACTATACACATGACAATTGGCATTTAAAATCCTTTTATTTATATCATAGTGCATAAAATTAGGTGTACAATTATGGATGACATCAAGCCTTTCCATTTGTAACATCTCCATGTAGTCTGTATAGAAGTTTTGTATTCCGCTATCTTTACACCATTTTTCTAAGTTTTTATTTGTATCTGACACAGCAACAATATCCACACTCGGTACTCTTCGCAATGCCTCTATATGCTGTCTTCCTATAAAACCTAATCCAATCACAGCTACTCTAAATTTCTGCATCTTATTTTCCTTTCTCCGGATAATTAATAAATTGCTTTAAGTACTGTCTACTGATTTTCAATGCATTTTCTATATCCTCCTTACCACTTTCGAAAGCTTTATCTTCAATCTCTATACAAGCAGGGCCAGAATAGCCTATTTCCAACAAAGCTGCTATATATTGCCCCCAATTCACATCTCCATGCCCCGGAATCCTCGGAGTCATATAAGATAATGGTGCTGCTAAAATTCCCATTTCACTTCTGGCATTCCTATCTAATTTGATATCTTTATAATGTACATGGAATATTTTATCTTTAAATTCGTAAATTGGTTTAATATAATCCATTTCCTGCCACACAAAATGAGAAGGATCATAATTTAGGCCTAAATTAGGACTTGGCAATTTTTCAAACAATTCTCTCCATATAAAAGGTGATGTAGCAATATTTTTCCCCCCCGGCCATTCATCCTCGGTAAATAACATAGGACAATTCTCAATCGCTATTCGAACTCCTATTTCTTCTGCAAACTCTAAAAGTGGCTGCCACACTTCTTCCACTATTTCTAAATTTTCTGATACGCTTAAAGTTGGCACCCTTCCTATAAAGGTAGTAACCATATTCACATTAAGTTTCTTGGAAGCTATCATTACTTTTTTTAAATGTGCGATATATTGTGTTCTTTTTTCCAAATCTGGTTCTAACAAATTAGGGTAGTATGCTAAAGCCGATATTTCTATTTTTTTTATCATACAATAATCTAAAATATATCTTACCTTTTTGTCATCCAATTCATCCACATCTATGTGAGTAACCCCAGCATAACGCCTTTCTGCCTTTTCTCTCGGCCAGCAAGCCACCTCTATACATGTAAATCCATTTTCAGAAGCAAAATCTACAACTTCTTCAAATGAATATTGGGCCATGACAGCAGTAACAAATCCTTGCTTCATACAAGCTCTCCTTTCTTCATTTTTTACTTTCTATGTATTTTTTACATTTTTATTATATTATCGATTGACATTCTTTTCAATAGTATATATAATTTTCATTAATACAAGCAATTTACCCCTTCTTTTTTTAGCATTATTACTAATTTTTATGTAAATTTTACATACTTTTTACATTAGAAAGGAAATTCATATGGCTATTTCAAAAAATGTAACTATTTCAGAAATTGCAAAGCAAGCACACGTATCCACAGCAACCGTGTCACGTATCATCAATAAAACTGGATATGTAAAACCCGAAACCACCCGCAAAGTAATACAGGCTATTTCTGATTTCGGTCTCACACCAAAGGATTTTCATATAACGGAAATTGATAGCAATACAAATTCTATTCTTGTATGTCTTCCGGATTTCAGAAATCCTTTCTACGCCGATGTAATTGATGGAATTCAAAAAGCTGCTACTTCCAGAGGTTTTCGAACCTTTTACTATGAAGCATCTGATTACAAAAATGCACTTAATGAATATGAAAACATCATGGAACAGAACAATTTTTCAGGTCTACTTTTAGTCCATAATATTTTCGATAAAGAAAAACTTGGGCGACTACGCTTAAAATATCCCATTGTGATGTGTTCAGAACATTGCAATGTACCAGAAATTTCTTTTGTATCTATCGATGATATATATTCGTCACAAATTGCAATCAATTATCTTCTTTCTGTCGGCAGAAACAAAATAGCATTAGTAAACAGTATGCTCACCAACGCCTATGCCAAATATCGAGAAAAGGGGTTTTTAGAAGCATTATCAAAAGCCGGTCTAGTTCCTAACAATGATTGGATTATGCATATTTCCAATATAGATTTTGACATAGCTGTTTCTGTTATATCCGCTTTGTTAAAGGAACAAGAACATCCTGACGCTTTCTACTGTGTTTCTGATGTTTATGGAGCTGCCGCAATAAAAGCTATCCAAAATTGCAATTTACGAGTACCTGAAGATATCGCCGTAATAGGCTTCGATAATATCGATTTAGCTAAAATGGTCGTTCCTTCGTTAACCACAATCAGTCAGCCTAAAATGCAAATGGGACATCAATCCTGTGAATTATTGTTAAATTTGATTGAAAATCCTTCTTCTCCTACTCAACATATACTGCTAAATACAGAACTAATCGTAAGAGATTCTACATAATTGAATAGGAGGCAGTTAAACACTGCCTCCTATTCTCATCTATTATTTTAATTAAACATCTTTCCTTTTGCGCGAATAGAAAAAGCATACTGCAACTAAACTTTAACTATCCTTTAACCCAAAAGGCATACATACCACAAATACCACCAAAAAAACTGCTGTGTCTGATTTGCCACAGCAGTTTTTCCTCTAGTAGCGGAAACTGGATTTGAACCAGCGACACCACGGGTATGAACCGTGTGCTCTAGCCAACTGAGCTATTCCGCCATATTTAATTAATATATGGGGCCTATAGGGCTCGAACCTATGACCCTCTGCTTGTAAGGCAGATGCTCTCCCAGCTGAGCTAAGACCCCATATCCTTGTATCGTAGGCTTGGATGCTTTTTCCACCCGCAACCTGCTTTGCTATTATACTATCAAATTCCCCCAGATGTCAACACTTTTTTAAATAAATTTTTAAAATTTTTCAAACAATTTTATCAATTCACTTTTTCACCAAGATAAAACTTACTCTTCATTCATATTTGCCAGTTTAGCCGCTTGGTCTGCCGCGATCAGACTATCTATGATCTCGTCCAGATCACCGTTTAAAATCGTATCCAACTTGTGCAGTGTCAGTTTGATCCTGTGATCCGTGACGCGTCCCTGCGGAAAATTATAAGTACGGATCTTTTCAGAACGATCGCCTGTCCCAATCTGGCTGCGGCGTGCCTCTGCCTCGGATGCCTGCTGCTTTTCCATTTCCAGATCATACAGTTTGGAGCGCAGCAGTCTGAATGCTTTCTCTTTATTTTGAAGCTGCGACTTCTCTGTCTGACTATAGATTACGATCCCAGTAGGATAATGCGTCAGACGCACTGCAGAATCTGTCGTATTGACACACTGCCCTCCGTTTCCGGAAGCCCTCATAACATCGATCCGGATATCTTTCTCGTCAATAACGACATCTACTTCCTCTGCTTCCGGCATGATCGCCACCGTTACTGTAGAAGTATGGATTCTCCCGCCGCTTTCTGTCTCCGGCACACGCTGCACACGATGTACCCCGCTTTCATATTTTAGTCGTGAATACGCTCCTTGTCCTGTGATCATAAATACACATTCTTTGAACCCACCGATTCCATTTTCGTTCAAAGAGATCAATTCTGTTCTCCATCTGCGGTCCTCTGCATAATGTACATACATACGATAGATTTCCGCTGCGAAAAGAGCCGCCTCATCACCGCCTGCACCTGCACGAATCTCTACGATAACATTTTTCTCATCATTCGGATCTTTAGGGAGCAGAAGGATCTTTAATTCTTTTTCTAATTCCTCTACTCTCGCCTTAGATTCATTCAATTCTTCTTTCGCAAGTTCCCGCAGTTCCTCATCTGCTTCTTCCTCCAGCATGAACAGGCTGTCTTCTATATTCTGCTTACATTGTTTGTATTCTCTATACGCCTCTACGATCGGAGCCAGATCGCTTTGTTCTTTCATCAGTCTGCGGAAACGTTCCGGATCATCTGCGACTCCAGGTTCCTGCAGTTCTCCCATGATCTCCTCATAGCGGATTACCAAATCCTCTAATTTGTCAAACATCTTTTTTTGTCCTTTCTACTATCATTACTCACTTTACCTATCATACACGCCGTACACTACACGGTCAAGTCCTGCCAGATCCTTTTTTATCGTCACATCCATAAAACCATTCTCTTGCAGGAGCATAGCAACTTCTTTTCCCTGATCGCAGCCGATCTCAAAGAGCAGAACACCCTCTTTTTCAAGAAAATCTCCGGATATACGGACAATCTCTCTATAAAAATAAAGACCGTCTGTTTTTCCGTCTAACGCCTCGATCGGATCGTGCTCTTTTACTTCCGGCTCCAGATTTTCAATCTCCGAAGTACGGATATAAGGCGGGTTCGAAATGATCATCTCAAACTTTCCTGTTATATTTTCAAAAAGATCTCCGAAAATAAACTCTGCGAGGATATTCAGATTCTCTGCATTTTCTCTGGCCACCTCGAGCGCTCTCTCGGAAATATCTGCCCCTATCCCCGCTATTTTCCTTCCCTTCTTATCTTTTCTTGCATGCTCTTTTGCCCAATATAAAACACTTAACAATATGCATCCAGAGCCTGTGCACATATCCAGAATCTTGATTTCTTCCTCATCAGATGGAACTTTTCCATTTTTCAGAAGTTCCAGAGCCGTCTCGACTGCAATTTCTGTATCCTGCCGGGGGATCAAAACTTGCTCATTCACTTTGAATTTCAGTCCCATAAATGCCTGTTCCCCTGTCAAATGCTGTAAGGGCACTCTTTTTTTTCTTCTGTTTATCAAAGAACGGTATGTCTGCTTTTGTTCTTCGCTTATCTTTTGTGCCGGTTCTACATAATATCGGGCCTTGTCAATCCCTGTCACATATTCCAAAAGATACCATGCATCCAGTTCATACTCTTGGATCTTCGCACTTTCTAACTCTCCTCTGCCCCAGCTGTACGCGTCTTGCAGGCTTTCTTCTCCCGATTTCATAAATTCTCCTTCTGCCAGGCTTCCCAATCGAACACAGCCTCCACCGCACAGATCGCCACCTCGATCATGCTGTCATCCGGTTCCTTTGTCGTAAGATTCTGTATCCACATCCCCGGCTTGCTCAAAAGTTCCACAAATACATTGTTACTGTTCCCTGCTAATTTGATGATTTCATAAGAAACTCCTGCTATCAAAGGAAACAGCGCGATTCTTAAAAGCATCCTCACGACCTGGGATTCTGCTGTAATAAAAAAGCAAAACAGAATACTCACGAGCATAACAAAAAACAAAAAACTAGTCCCACACCGCTTATGCTGCTTGGAACTTTTTCTTACATTCTCCACATTCAATGTAAGACCACTCTCAATGCAATTTATACACTTATGTTCTGCACCGTGGTACATAAATGTCCGCTGTATATCTTCCATACGGGACACTAAAAGGATGTATCCAAGAAAGATCAGGACTCTGATGATTCCCTCAAAAATTACCATGACCATACGCGACTCTGTAAATTTCTTCAAAAAATTGCTTAAGAAATAGGGCAGGACCATGAAGATCGCCAACGCAAGAATTACAGAAAGAGCTATCGTTAGATTCATCAAAACCTTTTCTTTCTTTTCTTGTTTTTTTGCTTCCTCCTCCGTCATCTGACGGGTTTCTTCTTCCTCTTCAAAAAATTCAGCAGAATAGGTAAGCGTCCGCATACCAATAACAAGGGAATCTATAAAATTAAAAATTCCTCTTATAAACGGAATCTTAAGTGGGGTCTTCCAGGGAATACAACTTTTGTAATCTTTCACATCCACCGCGATTTCTTTATCAGGTTTTCTCACTGCCACAGCATATTTCCCGCCGTTTCTCATCATGATTCCTTCCAGCACTGCCTGGCCGCCTATATTTGATGATTTCATATTTCCTCCTATCCATATCAGGCATACCCTATCAAAGCGCCCTTCCTTGTCCAAAAGACACCGTTATGAAATATCCCCATATACGCCCCTCTAGGTATATCCCGGACACCGTACACTAGCCTTACAGGCGGCCGCTTCGCCCGACAAGGTATAATATAACAGGCTGAGATTTTTACCTCAGCCTGTGTTTCATCAATCTTATTTAATACCATATTTCTTGTTGAACTTATCAACACGACCACGTGCCTGGCTTGCTTTTTGCTGGCCTGTATAGAACGGATGACATTTAGAACAAATTTCCACGTGGATATTTTCTTTTGTAGAACCTGTCACAAATGTATTTCCACAGTTGCAGGTCACAGTTGCCTGATGGTATTCTGGATGGATTCCTTCGCGCATGATTTTCACCTCTCTATTTTAAAATACTTATTATAATCTCTAAACAGCTATGTCATTGTATCATAAGATTATTTCTTTGGCAAGTATTTTTCTCCCAAAATCTTTCAAAATATATTTCTGCACACATTTGCAACTACCTTTATCAAACACAATATACGTTTCTCGCTCTTGACAAGCTGGATATAGTACAATAAAGTAAAATCAAAGACAGGAGGAATTTCTTATGAAAATTTCAACAAGAGGACGCTATGCGCTCCGTGTGATGATCGACCTGGCCCGCCAGACACCAGATACCTATACTCCATTAAAGGAGATTGCCGCCAGACAAAATATTTCCGAAAAATATCTGGAAAATATCATAAAAACTTTGGTCAAGCAACAATTTTTGACAGGACTTAGAGGCAAAAAGGGCGGATACCGTTTAACAAAGCAACCTGACGAATACACTGTCGGCAGTATTCTCCGTCTTACAGAAGGAACCCTTGCTCCTGTATCCTGCGTGGAAGAATGCACCCCCGAATGTCCCCGGCAGTCTGTCTGTCCTACACACCCACTTTGGAAGAAACTAAATTCCATGATCACCCATTATCTGGACAGTGTCACACTTTTCGATCTCATGACAGCCGATATTGACAAGGGAAAGGACTTCTAAATCTCTTTTTTCTTAAATATAATACATATTCTGGGAATAATCACGATATTCCAGAAAATGCTCTGTCAAATCCTTAAGCGTAACATTTTCTAAAATCTCTCTCAGGCTTTCATTTACTCTGTCAAGAATGAGTTCCTGTATCACACGAGAACTCCCAGAAGCTTCTATATGTTCTTCTGTCTCGTTTTCAAAAAAGTAGCTTCCTTCCAAAGCTTCTACTATCTCTGCCACGGTGATGTCTGCCGCATTTTTCTCCAGAAGATACCCGCCCTGCGGACCTTTTACACTTCTAACAAGACGAGCCCTTTTCAAAGCAGAAAATACCTGTTCTAAAAATTGAACAGAAATCGCATTTCTTTGCGCAATACTATTTAATGCCACCTGTTCTGTTTTTGTACTGGCTGCAAGATCCATCAACGCACGGATCCCATATCGTGTTTTCTTTGATAATTTCATGCCTTCCCCTCCATTTTATCTTCTCTTCTACACGCCGCCTCCTTTTCACGCAATTTATACAAACAAAGGTGTAGAATAGTACCGATCTCCACTGTCAGGAAGCAATGCGACAATCGTCTTCCCTTCATTTTCAGGGCGTCTCGCAAGCTCTATGGCTCCCCAAAGCGCTGCTCCTGAAGAGATACCCGTCAGAATACCTTCTGTTTTAGCAAGCATTCTTCCTATCTTAAAAGCATCATCTGCATCTGCCTGTATAATCTCATCATATATTGTTGTATTCAGAACATCAGGCACAAAACCAGCACCGATACCTTGTATCTTATGCGGTCCGCTTTTTCCTTCTGAAAGGACCGGAGAAGTGGACGGTTCTAATGCCACAATTTTGATATCCGGGTTTTGTTCCTTTAAGTACTCTCCAACACCAGTCAATGTCCCGCCTGTACCTATCCCTGCTATAAAGACATCTACATTCCCGTCTGTATCTCTCCAGATCTCCGGTCCTGTTGTCTTTCGATGCATTTCCGGATTAGAAGGATTTGTAAACTGTCCGGGGATAAAGCTGTCTGGTATCTCTTTTGCCAATTCCTCTGCTTTTTCTATTGCGCCTTTCATCCCTTTTGTCCCATCTGTCAATACAATCTCTGCTCCATATGCCTTCAATATATTTCTTCTCTCCACGCTCATCGTTTCCGGCATAGTAAGGATCATACGATAGCCTTTCACCGCTGCGATCGCTGCGAGTCCAATCCCGGTATTCCCTGATGTCGGTTCGATCAGTACCGAATTTTCTTTCAGTATTCCTTTTGCCTCTGCATCTTCGATCATCGCTTTTGCCACACGATCTTTTACACTTCCCGCCGGATTCAGATACTCCAGTTTGACCAGTATTCTCGCTTTTAGTTCCAGCTCTTTTTCCAAATTCACCACTTCGACCAACGGTGTATTCCCAATCAAATCCAAAGTTCCTCTATAAATTCCTGCCATATATCTTTCCTCCTTTTTTCCTATCAAATTAGTATGTTTATTTTTCTACATTATATTTCTGGAATACCTATTTGTCAAGTATGTTTTATATGTTTTCTATTTTCTTCCTTTTTTCTCATTCATGTGATAACATAAAATCAGTATATAGATACTCGTTCATACGACTGCAGCTCAATTCAGAAAGGAGTTCATCATGGAACTGACACCTGTTTCTTTTCTTATCGTATGTCCGCTTCTCTTTCTTGCCGGTCTGGTCGACGCGATCGGCGGGGGTGGTGGTCTGATTTCTATTCCTGCATATCTGATTGCAGGTCTTCCGCCTCACATGGCAGTCGCTACAAATAAACTTTCTTCCACCTGCGGTACTCTTCTGGCAACTTTGCGTTTTATAAGAAACCATCTGATCAACTTCAGACTCGCAGTTCCTTCTATTTTTGCGGCAATCTTAGGTTCTTCACTGGGCGCAAAAATTTCCATGCTTGTACCTGAAAAAATCATGCTCTATGTACTTGTTTTTATTCTTCCACTCTCCGCTTTTTTAGTACTAAACAAAAAAATATTCCATGACAAAGGCAGCGAAATCGTCATATTGGACAAGAAAACTTACCTAACGGCCATTCTTTCTGCTTTTTTTATCGGAGGTTATGATGGTTTCTATGGTCCCGGAACCGGTACCTTTCTCATAATAGCCTTTACAGTATGCGCTCATCTAAGTATTCCTACAGCAAATGCCCAGGCAAAGATCATCAACCTTACAACAAACATCACCGCTCTGGCTGTCTTTCTTATAAACGGTCAGACACTTCTTCCTCTAGGAATCGCAGCTGCACTCTGTAATATGGCAGGCGGTTATCTGGGCGCCGGATTAGTCATGAAAAATGGCGCAAAGATCGTAAAACCCAGTATTCTTTTTGTCCTGTTTCTGCTCTTTTTGAAAATCTTAGGAGTCTATTAAAAATACTTACAGCTGATAGAACAGAACACCCAAATAAGCCAATTCCTTGGTATAAAAGAATAAAGGGACGCCTTTCTCGGCGCCCCCTTTGGCTAAATCTCTATATAAATTTCTGCCGGTTTACCATCTGTACCAGCTCCGTATTGGTCTTTGTACGTGAAAACATATTCAGCAAGTTGTCCACTGCTTCCTCTGCTTTCATCCCATTCATGGCCCTACGTATGATGTAAACCGCCTCCTGTTCTTCTTTGTTCAATAAAAGGTCTTCTCTTCTTGTCCCCGATTTCGGAATATCGATTGCCGGAAATACTCTCTTTTCCTGTAACTTTCTGTCCAGCACTAATTCCATATTTCCGGTTCCTTTAAATTCTTCATACACTACATCATCCATTTTGCTTCCTGTCTCCACCAATGCTGTAGCAAGTATCGTCAGGCTTCCTCCTTCCCGCATATTTCTTGCCGCCCCGAAAAATCGTTTCGGCATATGCAGAGCCGCTGGATCTAATCCTCCTGACAGCGTACGCCCTGACGGTGGCACAGTCAGGTTATATGCGCGTGCCAGACGTGTGATACTGTCCAGCAATATCATCACATCTTTCCCATGCTCTACCAGACGTTTTGCACGTTCGATCACCATCTCAGACACGCGCTTATGATGTTCCGGCAGTTCATCAAACGTAGAATAGATCACCTCTACATTCTTGCCCGCAATAGCCTCTTTTATATCTGTCACTTCCTCCGGGCGCTCATCGATCAATAAGATCAGAAGATGCATGTTCGGTTCTCGTTTCTGTACAGCAAGCGCAACTTCCTTTAAAAGCGTCGTCTTTCCAGCCTTTGGCGGAGATACGATCATACCTCTCTGTCCTTTTCCTATCGGAGAGAGCAGATCCACGATCCGCATGGCTGTAGAGCTGCCCGGTGTCTCTAATTTTAATCGCTGATCCGGAAAGATAGGAGTCAGATCTTCAAAATTGGGTCTTTTGGATGCCTCTGACGGACGCACCCCGTTTACTGTAGATACATATAAAAGTGCGCTAAATTTTTCAGACTGTGTCTTTACTCTCGTATTACCCATAATAATGTCCCCAGTTTTTAAATTAAACCGGCGGATCTGAGATGGAGATACGTAGACATCATTTTCTCCCGGAAGATAATTTTCACACCGAATAAAACCATACCCATCCGGAAGTACTTCTAATATTCCATTTGCCGTCTTCCCACTGTCCAGCTGTTCTATATCTGTTCCATCTTTTTTCTCTTTTAATTCCTCTTTTATTCCTTCTTTTGCTTCTTCTCTTGCTTCATTCTGCTTCTCCTTCTCATCCTGTGCAAGCATTGCTTCGACGAGTTCCGCCTTCTTCATAGCAGAAATCCCCTTCATTTTTCTCGCTTTTGCCAGTTCTTTCAAAGTCGCAAGCGGCAGTGACTCATACTTTTCCCGCGTCATAAAAATACCTTTCCTTTCACAATTTTCCTCTTTTTATAAAAATTTTTAAATACAATATGTATCTCTGTATTGCTTTATTATCTGATTCTTTCATATACTTTCGGGATTTTTACTATTTCTTTTTAAGAAACAGTAGTCTGAATTGACTGAAATTGAAAATATCATACCAAGAGTTCTCTGTGTAATTTCAACACTGTTTTATTATACCGTATATATTATAAAAAGGAAAGCCTTTTTTCTCTATATGTCGCCTTACTGGTTGCGTACATCCTTCAACAGTGTTATGATAATCAGCAGAGAAAATATTTCAGAATCAGTGAGGTGGAATCATCATGACAAACAATGAAAAAGCTTTACAAATGCATGAGCAGTGGCATGGGAAACTGGAAATCACCGCCAAATCACATGTCAATACTTGTGAAGATCTGGCAATCGCTTATACCCCCGGTGTCGCAGAACCTTGTAAGGTTATTGCTAAAGACCCCGAAGCCGCTTACAAATACACGATCAAGTCCAATACTATTGCCGTCATCTCCGACGGAAGCGCTGTTCTCGGTCTTGGAAATATCGGCGCCCGCGCGGCTATGCCGGTCATGGAAGGAAAAGCGGTTCTCTTCAAAGAATTCGGCGGAGTCAACGCTATTCCGATCTGCCTGGACACGCAGGATACAGAAGAGATCATACATACGATCGTAAATATTGCGCCCGCTTTTGGCGGCATCAACTTAGAGGATATATCCGCTCCACGCTGTTTTGAAATAGAACAGCGGCTAAAAGAACTTCTGGATATCCCTGTATTTCATGATGATCAGCATGGAACTGCCATCGTCGTCCTTGCCGGCATCATCAATGCATTAAAAGTCACAAAAAAGACAAAAGAACAATGTCGTGTCGTTGTCAACGGCGCAGGAAGTGCTGGGGTGGCCATTGCCAAGCTTTTACTCACCTATGGTTTTGTACATGTTACAATGTGCGATATTAACGGAATCATCAGTAAAGCTTCTCCAAATTTAAACTGGATGCAGAAAGAAATGACAAAAGTAACCAATCTGGAAAACAAAACAGGAACTCTCGCTGACGCCTTAAAGGGTGCTGATATTTTTGTAGGCGTATCTGCGCCTAATATCGTAACCAAAGAAATGGTTGCTGCCATGAATAAAGACGCGATCCTATTTGCCATGGCGAATCCTGTTCCGGAGATCATGCCAGATCTCGCCAAAGAAGCCGGCGCCAAAGTTGTCGGGACCGGACGTTCCGATTTCCCGAATCAGGTGAATAATGTAGTTGCTTTCCCTGGTATCTTCAAAGGCGCGCTGGAAGGCCGCGCTTCACAGATCACAGAAGAGATGAAACTTGCAACTGCAGAAGCAATAGCTTCACTTGTTCCAGACGCAGAACTAAATGAAGAAAATATTCTGCCTGAGGCATTTGATCCTCGCGTTGCTGATGCTGTAAGTAAAGCTGTAAAGGAATTAATTTAATGAAACAGTGGGGCGAAAAGCGCTATTACTCTCTGGACTATTATCTAAAACAGACTTATGGAGAAAAAATTTATAAGATCTCACTTAATGCAGGCCTTACCTGTCCCAACCGTGACGGAACGGTTGGGACAGGCGGCTGTATCTTTTGCAGCGACCAGGGTTCGGGAGATTTTGCCGGATGTCCTACAGAGTCTGTCACAGAACAACTTCAAAAAGGGAAGGCTGTATTAAGAGACAAACGTCCTGTTCATTCTTATATTGCCTATTTTCAAGCATTCACAAATACCTACGCTCCCATAGACAGGCTGGAAGCCCTCTATATGGAGGCTGTCCAGGATCCTGATGTAAAAATTCTTTCTATTGCCACAAGACCTGACTGTTTAAGCAAGGATATACTTTCACTTTTGTCCAGGATCAATAAAATAAAACCTGTCTGGATAGAATTAGGGCTACAGACGATTCATCCCGCTTCTGCCGCGTATATCAGAAGAGGGTATCCACTTTCTGTCTTTGACAAAGCGGTAGCGGATTTGAGGGAAAATCATATTCCTGTCATTGTCCATACCATTCTTTTTCTCCCCGGAGAGACAAAAGAACAAATGCTTCAGACCATTTCTTATTTAAATCGTATGGATATACAGGGCATCAAACTGCAGCTTCTGCATGTTTTACAGGGAACAGATCTTGCGTCTGTTTACCGGACTTCCCCTTTCCATATACCTAGCATGGAAGAATATATCGAAATGCTGGGAGAATGTATCGAACATTTAAATCCTGATTTCGTCATTCACCGTCTGACCGGAGACGGACCAAAAGATCTTCTGATCGCCCCTTTGTGGACGAGCAGAAAACGTACTGTCTTAAATGCGCTAGAACACTGTCTGAAAGAAAACGATATATGGCAGGGAAAGGAGTATCATGGCTGAAACATATACTTTATATAAACTGATCGTCTTATACATGCTGGATAAAGTGGATTTTCCTCTGACGACTTCACAAATATCTGAATTTATACTGGATAAAGGATATACTTCTTATTTCAAACTCCAGGAAACGCTTTCTGAAATGGTAACCTCCCATCTTCTCTACGCAGAAACGACGCATAATCGGACATTGTATCATCTGACTGAAAATGGAAAAGAAACTATTCACTTTTTCTACAGCAAACTTTCCGCTGCGATCCAAAAAGATATTGACGAGTTTCTCAAAGAAAAGCAATATGATCTAAAAGAAGAATCTGCTGTAAAATCAGATTATTATCTAAACACAAACCACGAATACGAGGTGCGCTGTCAGATCATGGAGAATGGCTTCAACTTGATCGATCTGAAATTAACGGTTCCTACAGAAAAAGAGGCCGAAACCATAGCCAGCCGCTGGACAGCGCAGAGCCAGGAGGTTTACGCCTTACTTCTTTCGAAGCTCCTCTAATCGTTCTTTTATTTTTCTCTCGTATCCCAAATCGCCAGGTTCATAGAATCTGGCATCTTTTATCTCATCTGGCAGGTATTGCTGGCGGACATAATGTCCTGGGTAATCATGCGCATATTTATAACCGACCCCATGTCCCAATTTCTGTGCCCCTTTATAATGTGCGTCCTGAAGGTGTGCCGGCACTGTCGTCTTGTACCTACTTACATTTTCACCTGCCGCGCTGATTGCCGTCACCGCCGAATTACTTTTCGGAGCTGAAGCCACATAGAGTACGGCCTGTGACAAAATAATCCTTGCCTCCGGCATTCCTATTCTTTCTACCGCCTGTGCTGCCGATACAGCTACAGTAAGTGCCATCGGATCTGCGTTTCCCACATCCTCCGACGCAGCAATGATGATCCTGCGCGCAATAAAGCGAATATCTTCCCCCGCATAAAGCATTTTTGCCAAATAATATACCGCTGCGTCTGGATCAGAGCCCCGCATACTCTTGATAAATGCCGAAATCGTATCATAATGATTATCCCCTGTTTTGTCATAGCGGACCACCCTTTTTTGTATACACTCCGAGGCTACGTCAAGCGTAATATGTATCCGTCCATCTTCACTGCGCTCTGTTGTAAGCACACCCAACTCAATAGCATTTAAAGCATTTCTTGCATCTCCTCCCGCTATATCTGACAGAAATTCCAATGCCTCTTCTTCGATCACTGCATGGAAACTCCCCATTCCTTTTTCTTCATCATATACAGCTCTTTTTAGAAGACTTTTTATATCTTCTTTTTCCAGCGCCTTTAATTCAAATACACTGGAACGTGAAAGTAACGCGCTGTTCACTTCAAAATACGGATTCTCTGTCGTCGCTCCGATCAATGTAAGCGTCCCATCTTCCACAAAAGGAAGCAGATAATCCTGCTGCCCCTTATTAAATCTGTGGATCTCATCAATAAACAAAATCGTCTTCTGCCGATACATTCCATACAGATCTTTCGCCTCTTTTACGACTTCTTCCATGTCTTTTTTTCCTGCTACTGTCGCATTGATCTGTGTGAATTTAGACTGCGTCGTATTAGCGATCACTTTGGCAAGTGTCGTCTTTCCGGTGCCCGGTGGTCCGTAAAAAATAATAGACCGCAGTTTGTCTGCCTTGATCGCCCTGTACAAAAGTTTATCCTTCCCTATAATGTGCTGCTGTCCGACTACTTCTTCCAAAGTAGACGGACGCATCCTGGATGCAAGCGGCGATTCCTTCTCTTGGTTTTTTTCTCTCATGTATTCAAATAAATCCATACTCATTCTCCTACTTGGCTTAAATTTCTTACTACTTCTCCGGCAATCAAAAGACCTGCCGCAGGAGGTACGAACGATACACTCCCTGGAACACTTCTTTTTCTCTCCGTCGGATCTGCTTTCTCCTTTTCCTTGTCATTCCCATCATAAATAGGGATCGGTTTTTCCGGAGAATAGAGAACTTTCAAATGAAAAATCCCTCTGCTTTTTAATTCCTTTCTCATCACTTTACAAAGAGGACACATACTCGTCTTAGACAGATCCGTGATCTCAAATAATTCTGGATGCAGCTTATTCCCCGTCCCCATACTGCTGATGATCGGAATTCCATATTGGCGCGCCGCCTGTACGAGCGCCAATTTTGCTGTCACTGTGTCGATCGCATCAACAATATAATCATACCTTTCCTCAAAAAACTGTGCTATATTGTCCGGCAATACAAAAGTTTCGTATGTCTGCACTTTAATAGACGGACAAATATCCTGTATCATCTCTTTCATTACTTCTGTCTTAAATCTCCCGATCGTACTGTGAAACGCAACTGCCTGCCGGTTGATATTGGTCAGGTTTACTTTATCACTGTCTACTAAAGTCAGTTTCCCTATACCGCTTCTTGCCAGCGCCTCTATGCAGTGAGAGCCGACGCCCCCTACACCAAATACGATCACAGACGCTCCGTAAAGTCTCTCCATTCCCTCTTTTCCCAGTATACGTTCTGTCCTAGAATATTCATGCGTCATTATATCTACCTCTTTTTCTAATCTAAAAGCAGCTCATCTACAGTCACAAATTCAAACCCTCGCTCTTTCAGTATATCCACGATCTGCAGCGCTGCCTCCACAGAACTTTTATAACAGTCATGCAACAAAATCATATCATTTTCTTCTGCATCCGTCACTACTTTACGGACAATTTCCTCTACATTTTCCGTTGTCCAATCGAGCGGATCCACGCTCCACATAACCGGGATTGCTTCAATTTCTTCATTTAGTTCCTCTCTCCAAGAACCAAATGGAGGCCTTACATACTCCACTGTTTCACCGGTGATTTCTTCAATCAGATCACTCGTTTCCTTAAGTTCAATAAGCGCCTGTTCTCTGCTTAGGCTGGTCAATTCTACATGATGAAAAGTATGATTTCCAATTAAATGTCCATCCTCATACATCTGCTTTACAATCTCTTTGTTCCCTTCTTTCTCGATATTGCAGCCTATCAGAAAAAAACTAGCTTTGACTCCTCTCTCCTTTAGCCCTTCCAGCAACATAGGTGTATATTCCATACTAGGACCGTCATCAAAAGTAAGCGCTACTTTGGGTTTTATCCTCTGATCTTCCGTGTCTGCCTCATCTTCTGTCTCTATATTTTTCGATTCGGTCCTTACTGCTTTCTCTATACGCTGCCTATTTTCTCCTTCCTTTGTTTGAACAGTAAAAGGAATACAAACGGGCAGCAATAAAAATACATATACCATCCCCACCGCCTGTACCATTCGCTTTAACTGTCCTTTTTCAATTCTGTCTTTTTTCAAATCCTTCACTGCCCTTTTTATTTTGATTCAAAATACCTTTTTATTTCTCTTCAAAATATATGCATTGTAATTCTTATTTATTGATGTTATAATAGTTTAGTTAATCTACAGTATACAAAGGAGGATTATCATGGACGCTATCCAGTCTAAAGAAAACAAAATGGGAGTCATGCCTGTTCCCAAACTTCTGATCAGTATGTCTCTCCCTATGATCATTTCTATGCTTGTACAAGCCTTATATAACATTATTGACAGCATGTTTGTTGCACAATTGAGCGAAGATGCCTTAACTGCCGTATCACTTGCATTTCCCGTACAGAATCTTATGATCGCCATCGCGACTGGAACCGGGGTCGGAATCAATGCTTTGTTGTCCAGAAATTTAGGGG
Source organism: Mediterraneibacter sp. ICN-202921 (assembly GCF_037890075.1). Taxonomy (NCBI): domain Bacteria; kingdom Bacillati; phylum Bacillota; class Clostridia; order Lachnospirales; family Lachnospiraceae; genus Mediterraneibacter; species Mediterraneibacter sp. ICN-202921. The sequence continues at coordinate 399,841 of NZ_JBBKBE010000001.1, forward strand.
AAAAACATTTTGAAGAGGCAGATTTAGCCGCACGAAACGGAATTTTCCTCGGATTTATCAGTTTCATCTGTATCGCTGTATTCGGGACTGTTGGTTCCCGTTTCTTCTTTGCTGCGCAAACAGATAATGCTGTCATCGTAGATTACGGTACCCAATACATGCTGGTCATCACGATTATGTCGTTTGGCATCTTCTTGGAAATTACTCTTGAACGTCTCCTGCAGGCTACAGGCAAAACTTTTTATACCATGATCACACAAGGCACCGGCGCTGTCATTAATATCATCCTGGACCCCATTTTGATCTTCGGTCTCTTTGGTTTTCCAAGACTGGAAGTTGCCGGGGCAGCTCTTGCTACGGTTTTCGGACAGATCGTAGCTATGTTCCTCGCTTTGCTGTTTAACTGCCGCAAAAACACAGAGTTAAATCTGAATATGCGAAAATTCCGTCCTGATAAACGAATCATATCCATAATCTATAAAGTAGGCGTTCCTTCTATTATCATGCAGTCTATCAGTTCCATCATGGTATTTGGCATGAACAAAATATTGATGCCGTTTTCTTCCACTGCTACAGCTGTATTCGGCGTCTATTTCAAATTACAAAGCTTTATTTTCATGCCTGTATTCGGTCTGAATAACGGAATGATCCCGATCATCGCTTATAATTATGGCGCCAGGAATCGAAAACGTATCCTCTCTACGATGCGTTTGAGCATCTATATCGCTGTTAGTATCATGTTGGTCGGATTACTCATATTCCAACTACTGCCGGGCAGCCTATTAAAATTGTTCGATGCGTCACAGCACATGATAGAAATTGGAATCCCGGCTCTCCGCATCATCAGCTTAAGCTTTCTCTTTGCCGGATATTGTATCATCATGGGCTCTGTTTTCCAGGCACTCGGAAACGGTGTATACAGTTTGATCATCTCCGTCGCAAGACAGCTGCTCGTTATACTCCCAGTGGCCTATATATTCTCCAAGATATGGGGATTAAATGCAGTCTGGCTTGCGATCCCTATCGCAGAGATTGCCTCCGTAGTATTATCCACATTACTTTTCAAACGGATTAATCGATTGAAACTCAAACCACTAAAAAACAATATAGAAATTTAACGAAGCAACAAGCAGTGCGAAAAGAACAGATCATGCCATGTGTCATGCTTGCATGTAAACAGGGTATGATCTGTTTCTTTTCATTCGGCGACTGCCGATAGCGAAATGAAGCGGAAGCGGAATTGAGCTAACACTGCGGAAGTAATCAAAGAAATATGAAGTCAATTAAATTTATATTCTATTTTTCTTTTTTCTTACGCTATGCCCAAATGTTCCGATCTTTTTTCCCAAATTTAAGTATTCCCCATGAGAATATGCAATAAGACCGGTTTTATTTAATTCGAATTTATTCTGTTTATTCAAAAATTCTTCGTCCGCCTGCACTGCCTGTACGTTTGCCAGGAACATATGATGACTTCCTAATTCTTTTATTTCTGTAACCTTGCATTCAATATTGACCGGACTTTCTTTGATCACCGGCGCCCATTTCAAGCTGGACGGTGTTTCTGGCGTCAAAGAACATTCTTTCCATTTATCTACATTCCTGCCAGAACGCACTCCGCAATAATCTGCTGCCCTGAGCAGTTTCTCTGTCGTAAGATTGATCACAAATTCACCGGTCTCTTGGAGCATATGGTAGGAGTATCTTTCCGGTCTTACGGAAATATATACCATCGCCGGATTTGTACATACAGTTCCCGTCCAGGCAACTGTCAAAATATTTGTATTTCCTTTTCCATCAGCTGTACTGACCAATACTGCCGGAAGTGGATACAGCATATTCCCTGCTTTCCATATTTGTTTTGCCATTTTTATCTCCTTCTATCTATTGCTGAAGCGCTCCCACCAAAGTAGGTACAAGCTGTTTTTTACGTGAAACGACTCCTTTTAAGATCAAATCTGCCGTATCTGCTCTCAAATCATATGCATTAATGATTTTTTCCCTTGCCTCCATACCACAGCACAATAATTCAGATGATTCTGCAATAATGTCAGTCAGCATAAAAAATATCATATCCAATCGATGATTTTTCCGCGCCTTCTCCAAATGAGGAAGCACAATCTCCTTAATCTCTTTTAGTTCCTCCGCACTCATGGAATTTACCTGTCCCACGCCAAAAACGGTGTCGTTTACAGTAAACTGTTTAAAATCCAAAAAGCAGATTTCTTCTGCTGTCTTCCCTTTCAAGTTGCTTCCTGCATGGAACATCTCCTGCGCCAGCTCTTCAATCTCGATTCCTGCTATCTTGGCAAGAGTTCTCGCGCTTTGTTCATCCAATGGCGTACAGGTAGGAGAACGGAACATCAGCGTATCTGAAATGATCGCAGAACATAAAAGAGCTGCGTTCTGCGCATCCACCAGTATATCCTCTTCCTGATACATCTGATAAATGATCGTCGCCGTACATCCGACCGGCTGATTTCTAAAAAATACAGGTCCCATTGTCTCTATACTGCTAAGTCTGTGATGATCAATGATCTCCAGAACTTCTGCTTCTTCTACCCCGTCTACAGCCTGATTTTTCTCATTATGATCCACTAAGATAACTTGTTTTTTTCGGCAGTTAAGCAGCCGCCTGCGAGAAATAAATCCCAAGAATTTCCCCTTGCCGTCCAATACCGGGAAATCACGAAACTTTTTTCGTGCCATCACTTCCTTTACATCATCTACATAGTCTCTCATCTGAAAAGTGATCAGTCCGTCTTTACTCATGAAATGTCTGACCGGTATACTCTGATTGATCTGTCTTGCTACTGTAAATGTGTCATATGGTGTCTGGATAATGACGATTTGCTTCTCTTCCGCCTGCCGGATGATTTTATCCTCTATAGGCGCATTATGACATGCCACGATACATCCTACATTTGCATCAATTCCATATTGCTGTGCATCCGGGCGGTCCCCCGTGATCAAAAGATCATTTTCTTTAATAAATTCTGACATCAAAATCTTACTGGAAGAAGCAATTGCAACTTTCCCTTTCTGTAAATAACTATGCGCATTCCCTGTAATGACTTTTCCGCCCACCGCACTGGCGATATTTCTGTACTGTGTTCTCGCTGTAGAAAGTATCGTACTGTCATATACATCCATATAAGATGTAGCAATATCGCCTATTGTAATTACCCCTTCCAATTTTCCATTTCTAGTAACGGGAAGTGTTTTAATATTTAAATCTTTCATTTCAGCCCAGGCTGTTTTTATTGAGACGCTTCCTTGTATACCATCCACATGTCTCAATTCTACATCTTTGATCTGCACACGCAGATCGGATAAAAGCGCCGGTGTTTTCACACCGAACCGTTCCAGGACATATTGTGTTTCTTCATTGAGCTGACCTGCTCTGCGCGGCGTATGCTCAACACCCGTAAGCTTGGTTTTCAAACTTGCGTAAGCAATTGCTGAACAAATGGAATCTGTATCCGGATTTTTATGTCCTACAACATATACTTTTTTACTGTTTTCTTCCTTTTTCATATTTCCTCTTCTCCATCATCCCTGTCGAACATATTTTTGATGCTGTCAGGATATTTTCTAACGTGTTAACAGCACAACAGTGTCTGCCTGCTTATCTTATTTTTATATTATATGTATACAAGATAAATGTACCTATAGATTGCCATTTTTTAGTCCATTCGTCAACCCTTTTCCCTCCTTGCATGCTGTCTCTTTGCCACATAATGAAGATCTGCCGCTAACTCTGTCATACTAATTGCATCATTTTTTTAAGATTGCATTGATTTTTTAAGATTTCCTGTCTTTTTATCTATACATATGCTATACTGGTTTTATGGAAAAAAATTAGATTGAGGTGCTACAATGAGCGAAGAATTAAAAGAAGAATTACAGACAAACGAACAAGCAGAAACAATGGCAGATTACGAGGAACATTTTGATGATGCCAATCCTTGGAACCGGGTTGCAGAATATATGGAAAACAAGACAATCCTTCCTGTAAAAGTAGAAGGTGTCGTAAACGGCGGCGTAATTGCTATGGTAGAAGGACTCAGAGGTTTTGTTCCTGCTTCCAAACTTTCTCTGTCTTACATTGAAGACTTGGAGACATATCTTTTAAAAGATATTGAAGTCCGCGTCATTGATGTAGATCAAGCTAACAATCGCTTGGTCCTCTCTGCACGTGAGATCCTCAAGGAAAAAGAAAAACAGGCGCAGAAAGAGAAAATCGCAAATATCAAGATCGGTACTGTCATGGAAGGTACTGTTGAGACACTCCAGAACTATGGGGCATTTGTTAAACTGGAGAACGGACTTTCCGGCCTTGTTCATGTCTCACAGATTTCACAGAAAAGGGTAAAATCCCCTTCCGACGTCCTGCATACAGGAGATAACGTAACTGTAAAAATCATCGGTGTAAAAGATGGAAAAATTAGTCTCAGTATGAAAGCCCTGGAAGAAGTCCCTGAAGAAAAAGTAGAAAAAGTGGATATTCCAAAGAGCGAGAATATCGGCACAAATCTCGGCGATTTGTTTAAAAATTTAAATCTCAAATAAGCATATAAAAATTCCTGACAGCGGGATATTTTAGTCATCCTGCCGTCAGGAATTTTTATTTAATCACATACATTCTCCAAAATCTCTTCCAGAGCATTTTTACTGCTTGTATGACATCTCACTATATCTGCATTACATCTTCCTGCCTCTTCCACTGCGCAACGCACCATTTTATGTGACACCGTATTTGTAAAAAGAACAATTAGATCCGGTTGTCCAATCTGTTTACTTAAACTCGCTGACATCTGCGTAAAAACTTTCGCCTTACAGTTATACTGTTTACAGATTTTTTTATACTGACAGATCATCCTATCATGACCACCAATAATTACTACACTCATAATAACCTCCTTCATTTTGCAGATATAGCAGTGCCTACACAAGTTAGTTTTAACTAACTCATATCTATATAATACATGAATTAAAAAATAATATCAATACAATTTCATGATAGTATTTTTCATTATGTACAATATAAATTTACTGAACTTTTATTTTCGTTATTTTCTGGTCTTTTACATAACCGCACCGCCGCAGTCCCTCCTGAAGCACTTTATTCAAATTGTCTGAAGATAACTGAAGGTTCGTTTCATCATCTAATACGATCTTACAAGTATATTCAAAATGACAACTCTCAGAGCAATTTACTTTATACATGTTCTTTCTGCTGATCACTCCAATCTCTTCCAACGCATTTATCATTCGATAAACAGTTGCAGCACCTATATGTTCATCCATTTTTAATGCCTTATAATATATCTCTTTACAGCTGGAGCATTCATTTTCCAAAATAATGTCGATCAACATGAGACGTTGTTTTGTGATTCTGCATCCATTTTCCTTTAGCTGCTCTAAAAGCCGCTCTTTTCTGCTCATAATGGCCTCCATTTTATCTATACCAGTCACTATGATATATTAGTCACCCCAAATCCTGCTTCTTCTATGGCTTGCTTTAACTCCTTCTCACTCACTTCTCGATCATAAGACACAACTGCGCTGCTGCTGCTTAAACTCACTTGTGCACGAACTCCCTCAATCTTATTGATAGCTCTTGTTACGCTATTCACGCAATTTTCACAATGCATGCCAGATATTTTAATCGTCTTTTTACCTATCACAGGACCACCCAGAATTTTCTCCTCTCTTGTTTCCGCTAAACTCGAGCCACCGCCGCAGCAAGATCCTTCCCCCTTAAAATGTTTGACCGAACTTTTTAATGCTGCCCCGATCAAAAGAACTACAACTATTACTATTATTATATCTGCCATAACAATCCCTCTTACTTTTCTTCATCATTTCTTCTATGACTGCGATGCCTCTTGATCCATAGATAGCCTTGATATATAGATGCTCCTACAAGATAGAGGAGCAAAAATGCTCCAAAGGCATAGAGCGTAGAACCTGTTGCGTTTCCCATATCACATCTGCCCTTCTTTTGTTTTCGCCGCTGCTTCTGAACTGCTGCCGCAGCCTAAACACTGTCCACAGCTGCCGCTGCAGCCCGTACACCCTATGTGCCTGCCCGCTTTTCTATTCTTATATCCCCTGTATAATAGAAAAATACAATATACTGCTATAAGTACCAAAATCACAACATTTGCTATCATACAACACACCCTCCTTTACAGGAAAAGCCGAACACTTTCCCGTATCCAGCTTTTCTTGATTTTCTTTTACACATTCTGTACAGAACGTTTTGTATAAACTTTCTGATTTTTGTATGGATCTGGCCTGAACAGCAGGCTCAAAATCAAGAGCGTTAATAAGATACCTACCGCCGTACCAACTGTAAACATTCCTCCTGCCGCAAATGAACCAAGCTGATATACGCAAAGCGCAATGACATATGCGAATACATTCTGGAATATAATAGCAAACCAAAACCATTTTCTTGACTGCATCTGCTGCGCCATCGTAGCAATGGCTGCCAAGCATGGAGAATCCAGCAGATTGAACAAAAGGAACGAAAAGGCTGCCATCGTTGTCGGGAACCAAGCTCCTACACCTGCTGCCACATTCGCCGCATCTTCTACATCTCCCTGTACACTTGCCAGTGTTCCCATCGTAGATACGATTGCTTCTTTTGCTGTAAATCCAGACAAAGAAGCGGCAACTGGTTCCCAAGAGCCAAAACCAAGCGGTGCAAAAATTGGAGCGATCACTCCGCCGATCATAGCCAGAATACTATCTGCACTATCCTCAACCAATCCAAAACCACCTTGCGCAAATCCATAACTGCTCAAAAACCACATAACAACACATGCCAGGAATAAAATCGTTCCCGCTTTGATAATAAAGCCCTTTAATCTTTCCCACACATGAAGAAGAACTGTTCTTGCCTGAGGAACATGATATTGAGGAAGTTCCATAACAAAAGGCGCTGGTTTGCCAGAAAACAGTTTTGTCTTCTTCAGGATGATTGCCGATATAAGCACCGCCGCAATCCCGATAAAATACATAAGCGGAGCAATAAAAGAACTCTCTGCATATCCGGCAGCTTCTCCCGCGATCACTCCCCCCATTAAGGCAATAACCGGAAGTTTCGCTCCACATGGTATAAACGTCGCTGTCATAATAGTAAGGCGTCTATCGTTATCCTGCTCGATCGTTTTAGAAGCCATAATACCTGGGATCCCACATCCAGAAGAAATCAGCAATGGGATAAAACTTTTCCCCGACAAACCGAAATGCCGGAACACTCGATCCATAACAAAGGCAATACGGACCATATAGCCACAGTCTTCGAGTATAGAAAGAAACAGGAACAAAATTGCCATCTGAGGCACAAAGCCAAGTACTGCACCGATTCCACCTATGATCCCATCCACAACCAGACCATATACGACAGCGCCTGTCCCAACACTCTCAAGAAATCCCCCCACAGCATTTTGGACTGCTACGACAAAAACATCATTTGTCCAGTCTGTAACCAATGTACCTACAGTTGTAACAGATACATAATACACAGCCCACATGACAAGAATAAAAATCGGAATACCAAGGATACGGTTCGTCACGATCCGATCGATCTTATCGGATGTCGTAAGCCGCTCTTTTCCTTTTTTCACGGTTGTCGCAACAATTTTCTGTATATATTTATATCTCTCATCTGTCACAATACTTTCCATATCATCATCATGCTTTTTCTCAATCTTACTTCTCAGATTTGAAATAGCATTCTTCGCTTCACCGGATATTTGCACGGTTTTGACAACTTTACTGTCGTTTTCCAGAACCTTCAGCGCATACCATCTCTTCTTATCCTCGGAAACAGAATCCGGAAGCGCTCCCTTCACCTCTTCAATTGCGTTCTCCATTTCTTCTGAAAATATTTCACCTGGAAACTTTGCTTCTTTTTTCTTTGCAACTTTTACAGCTTCGCCGATCAATTCTTCTAGTCCCGTCTGTTTCAGGGCAGATGTTTCTATGATCGTACATCCGAGCATCATGGAAAGACGTTTTGTGTCAATCTTGATCCCTCTTTTTTCAAGAAGATCTGCCATATTCAGCGCAATCACAACCGGAACTCCGGTTTCTATAAGCTGCGTTGTCAAATACAAATTACGTTCTATATTCGTGGCATCCACAAGGTCAATAATAACATCTGGATCCTCGTTCAGCACATAATCCCGGCTCACCACTTCCTCTAATGTATATGGAGAAAGCGAATAGATACCCGGAAGGTCTGTAACAATAATCTCCTCACCTTTCGTTTTCTTGCCTTTTACCTTCCCCTCTTTTTTCTCGACTGTAACCCCCGGCCAGTTTCCTACATACTGATTCGCACCGGTCAGCGCATTAAACATTGTAGTTTTTCCACAGTTTGGATTTCCCGCAAGAGCGATCTTGACTGCCATTCCTTTTACCTCCTTAAAGTCTGTTGTTGAATTATGCTATAGAACACTATTTCACCTGCACACATTGAGCATCATTTTTTCTGACAGAAAGCTCATATCCCCTTACAGTAATCTCTACCGGATCGCCAAGAGGAGCCACTTTTCTGATATAAAGTTCACTCCCCTTCGTAATGCCCATGTCCATTATACGGCGCTTATAAGCGCTGTCGCCTTCAATTTTGGTAACAACAACACTGCTTCCTACTTCTGCCTCTCCTAACGTCATCCTCTTTATCTCCTTTCCTAAATGTAAATATTCTTTTATATGTACGGCAAAGCGGTCTGTTTAGATCATGATATGCCGCGCCATATCAGCATTAACAGCAATTCTGGAATCTTTAATATTCACTATCACATTTCCGCTGATCACAGACAGCACCGTCACCTTCGCACCAGCTATAAACCCCAGATTTCCCAGGAAACGCTTTGTCTCTTCATTTCCTCTTACTTTACGTATCGTATTTACTTTTCCAATCTCAGCCATTGTCAA